>JAHZKF010000108.1 GCA_022600575.1 Gammaproteobacteria bacterium
GGCTTCCGTCTAGTGGTGGAATCGGAATTAAATTTAAAAAAGCTAAAATTAAATTAATTAAGATACCGGCTTGTCCTGTGAGCACTAAAAAGAGCGCAATGACAGAAGCTCTTGGATTAAATAACAAGCCTATTTTAAGTAAAATCGCCCATAATAACGCCATAATGATATTCGAAAGGGGTCCTGCAAGTGCAACAAGGGCCATGTCACGGCGAGGGTTACGGAGTTGGTTATAATTAATTGGAACAGGCTTCGCCCAACCAAAAACAAACTGAAATTGACTGAAAATAGCTACTAGAATGGGAACTAGAATTGTTCCAATCAAATCAATGTGTTTAATTGGGTTCATGCTTAAGCGACCCATCATTTTTGCAGTGCTATCTCCTAAACGATGCGCAACATAAGCATGCGCTGCTTCATGCAAGGTAATGGCGAGTAAAACAGGTAAAATCCAGACAGCAATGGTTTGAATAAGTGAGAGCATATGTATTCCTATTATTTTTAGATGCTTGGTGTTGGGTTAGAATCTGATTCTGGATTTGAGTCTGCAGACTTTATTTTTAATATTTGTTGTTTATACGCTTCTGTAGCTGTTTCTTCAATATGTTCTGTGCGTTTTAGTTGTAAGGATTTAAAAGCATTTGTTTTATTATGTTGCCAAGAATCAGGCGTATGTTCACCTGCATCTGGTCTTACTCTTTCGGTGATGAGGTGTTCTGGATGTGATTCGTGGAGTTTTTCTTGTAATGTTTGATTTAAAGTAATCGCGCCTGGAAATGCTTCACCATCTAAACTTGGAGTGTGTTGGTTTTCAGAAGTCCCGCCGTCTAAATATAAATGAACAGGAAAATTGGGGTTTGAGCTTGGGATTGTATTAAGCCATGCCATGGCATTTGCTGATTGTGTTGAGTCAAGAAGGGTTGTTTGAGCTGCATCATGCCAAGTGTCTTGGGGACTGAACCTTTCCCAGCCTTCATACCACCAAAAGGCGCCTGATTGAGCAAGCACCTCTCCAAAAACGTCAGGATGTGTCAGGGCTGCATATGTTGCTGCGAGTCCACTAAAACTTGTGCCTCCGATGGTAATTGCATCACGGTGTGTACCGCAGTTAAATTGAGTTTGCATGTAAGGTACAAGCTCATAGGTTAAAAAATGAGTGAATTCAGGGTTACAAGCATATTCATGGACACGCTCCATAAAGTCTCTTGGTGCGGGAATGAAAACAGTTATTTGTGGCAGTAGCTCGTTATCTGCATAAAGTTTGTCTAAAATAGCAGGTGTTGATGGTGTGCGTTCACCGGGGTTTATTTCTTGTTGTCCATCCATCAAAATTAAAAGCCTAAGTGTTTCACCTGTGGTAATGGGTGGTTTGTGAATATAAATGTCTCGACCATTGAGTCTATGTGTTTCAAGTTCCGGCATGTTTTTTGAGCTTATTTTAAAAGGTATGTAATTGAGTATACGAAAAATCATTCACATTGACATGGATTGTTTTTATGCCGCAATTGAAATGCGGGACTATCCAGAATTGGCTCATTTGCCTATTGCAGTAGGTGGTTCACCAGATAGGCGAGGTGTTATTTCAACTTGTAATTATCATGCGCGCAAATTTGGTGTGCGCTCTGCCATGGCAACAGCGTATGCATTAAAGCTTTGTCCTAATTTAGTTATACAGCCTACACGAATGGATGTTTATCGTGAAGAAAGTGGGGTTTATTCGAGATATTTTTGCTGAATATTCAGATAAAATTGAACCATTATCATTGGATGAAGCCTATTTGGATGTGACAGGGAGTACGCATCATGAAGGAAGTGCATCATGGATTGCAAAGGCGATTCGTGAACGTATTTATGAAACAAGACAACTCACTGCAAGTGCGGGTATAGGACCTAATAAGAGTTTAGCTAAAATTGCGAGCGATTGGCATAAACCAAATGGTCAAATGGTGATTGTGCCTCGGCAAGTAAAGGCTTTTATGCATGATTTGCCAGTTAGAAAACTGTTTGGTGTAGGACCTGTGATGGAGATGCGCCTGGATGCAATTGGTATTGAAACATGTGGCGAATTGCAAAAGCTTTCAAAAATAGAACTTGCTGAACAGTTTGGTTCAATGGGTGAGCGGTTGTATGATTTATCACGAGGGATTGATCGTCGCGAAGTGGAAAGTGTTCGCATTAGAAAATCGATTAGCGTTGAAGAGACCTATGCAACGGATTTAAAAACATTAGCGCAATGTCATGCTGAAATACCGGCTTTATTGAAGCGCCTTGATACTCGAATACAGCGCGTTGACAATATTCCAGGTATTCATAATGTATTTGTGAAGCTTAAATTTGATGATTTCCAGCAAACAACCGTTGAGCGCTTAGCTCATCAAATCAATCCTGACTTAGTTTCTTCATTAATGAAGGAAGGGTGGGCCCGAAAAGAACGTCCCGTTAGATTGCTTGGTGTCGGGATTCGCCTGTTTGAAGAAAAGAACAGTCAGAGCCCTTTTCAATTACCCCTGCCTCATATTAAATAAATTTGTTTTAAAGATGATTTTTTAATTAAATGTGTGTAAAATGCGTGCACATTTTATGTTTTGAGTATAGCTTGTATGTCTGATCCAATTGATACTGTTGAAATTGTTTTAAAAGATGTTCTAGATAAAATAGAAGTTTATGATGTTTTAGAAGATTTAGTGCTAGATGTGTTGACTGATGCTCCTACAGAGGATAGGTGGGGTGAGTTCAGTTCTGAACATGCATTTGATTATGATGGCTGTATTGGAAATAACAGAGGTGATAAAAAAATACCAGAAGAACTTGTGGCAGCTGAACCTATTTTTTGGGCGTATGTTAAAGAGAGAATACATAATGAAACCAAGGGGTTACCTCGGGATAGGCGTTGCGTCAGTATTGCAACAGCGAGGCAATCGAAACGGGCAGATGATTATTGCACACAAGATAATGATTCAACTTCTTGTTTTCCTTTGTACCCTTATGTAGCCGATTATTTAGATGCAGAAAAGGATTTATTTTTGCTTGCAGATGCAAAAAAGCAACTTCCTACGGCCACTTCATTTCAGCGGGCAGTGGATTCAGAATACGAGGGCGAACATGAGGAGTGGTATTTTGATGAGTCAAAAATAACCATTATTTATGCAAAAATGCATCGCTCGGCAATGTGTAACCCAGATGGAGTAGCTTTGTTTACGTTCTATGATGATAGGCAAGATATTCTTAATGCTTTAAGTTCGTTTTTTAGACGAAACGAAGCGTTACTCCCTCATAATTTGATATTAAATTTATGTCATTATGAACGGGGAAGTGAGTTAATTCGTAGATATAAACCCATTATAGGTCTTGATAATCCAGCTTCATTGGGTATTGATTATGACTATAAGTACACGGTTACTAAAATAGGTGCTTATATTGACTCTTTGGCAAAAGAGGAGGGTGCTTATAGAGTGCCGATAGGTATTGAAGAGATTGTTACGCTTAATCTTGGTAAGCTAATGTATGAATTAAGAGTGGCTCCTGAAGAAGAGACAGCTTCTGAAGAAGAGAGGCCTCCTGAAGAAGTGATAGCCAAGGTTCGGGTTGGAAATATGATTTTTGCAGCGGCTGATGATGCGCAGTTAACTATTTCTGAAAAGGCTCGAGAAATGTCTAGCTGTACGCTTGATGCCATGATGAATTCTTCAGGTTGGCTATGAGAAAGCAAAGCTTTTTTTATTGAGGTGAGATGTTTGCCGGAGCATTGTTGTTTGGGTCGCTAAACTTCTCACCTTTGCGAATGATATCACCATCTGGTTCTGGGGGTCTGCGTAAATGTCCATCCCCTTTTGAGAATGCAACCATTTTGTTTGTTCGGGCATCGTAAACCTTAAATGCTTCACCTTGTTTTGCGCGATCTGAAAAAAAGTTAACGGCTTCTTTTTCTGAGGGAAATTTATAAGTGGTCGCGCCGTTTTTATCTGTTTTGGGTGCTTCGTAACCGTCTTTATAGGTACCATCTGGTTTTAGAAAAAGATCATTATAAGCTTTGACTGCGGCGGTTAAAGCTGCGTCGTCTTTCTCTTTTACGTTAACAACAATGGGAGAATCTGCTACTGTTTGTTTTTTGGGTTCTTGGTTATAATGGATATTTAGTTCATCCTGCAGTCTTTGACGACTTTCATTTTTTCTTTTTTGACCTTCTGATGGTTCATGAGTCATCCGTCTTATCCTTAAAATATTGATATACTTAGATTGTATTTTCTGAGTGTATTCGTTGTTTTGAGATAATTCAAAAGAGATTTAATCTTCATATGGTTTTGGTTTTGTGCTGAGTGGCGAGGGCGTGGTGTTTTTATCTGATATATTTTCTTCTGAGTCTTGATTAACCTCTTTCGGTTTATAGTCTGTATCGAGTGCATTGATTAATGCTTGATGTGTTTCATGCGTATTATTTTGGCTTTTTGCATGAGTCGGTTTGGGCCCACTAAATAGCTCTCCAGGTTTAATAATACTTTTATCTGGACGATATAAGTATCCGTCTCCGTTTGAATAGGCGACTAACTGATGCTTATTGTGAGTCGTTTCATAGACTTCAAAAACGCCTTTTTCTTCGGCTCGACCCTGAAAGAAAGAAACAGCGTCTTCTTCGGATGGAAAAGAGAACTCAACGCCATTTCCGCTTTTTTTAGGGGGCTTGTAACCGCTTTTGTATTTTTTGTTACTCTTAAGGAAAAGCTTATTATAGGCGGCAACCGCTTTTGCGAGCTGATTATCATTTTTTGCTTCTAGTTTCATTGAGATGGCAGAGGGAGCTGCTGTTTCTGCATGTTGATCCATACTGCGTTCGGTGGCACTTTCTTTTTGTGAGTTTGTACGTGTTTTTGGAAAAAAAGGTGCGCCTTCATCTTCATTATCATTATCATAATAAGGATCATCGTCATCATCACTCATAATATATGCCCCAAAAATGTTTAATATGTTTTATTACATATTAGTAGCTGTGATAAAGTTATGAAAGTGTTACACTATAGGTATCTATCATTTCATCGATTTTATGAAAAACTCAACGATTAAGATCTGTGACACTATAATTCATCCTGGTGAGGTAGCTAACCTTGCTTTGCCTCTTCCTGAACAGCATTCGTGTTCACCTTTGTACATGCCCATTAAAGTCATTCACAGCAAACAGAAAGGTCCTTGTATTTTATTGTTTTCGACTCTTAAAGGGATTGAACTGAATGGTTTAGATATTGTCAATCGCATTACAAAGATGATTACGCCGGATAAAATCAGAGGGACCATTATTGCGATTCCTGTCGTGAATATTTATGGGCTTATTCATTATCCATCCATGTTACCCATTGGTAATAATTTAGCGGATTGTTTTCCGGGTGATGAAAATGGAACATTTGGCGAACGCATAGCACATATCTTAACGCAAGAAATTTTCACAAAAGTTGATTATTGTATCGAATTACAAACAGGGGGTATGAATCATAATATTTTACCTCAAGTTTATTGTAATTTTGAGCAACGACAAGCACGTGATTTGGCTAAAGCGTTTCAATCGCCTGTGGTTACAAATGTTAATATTGAAGGCAATAACCTTCGAAAAACAATGGAGGAGCTGCATATTCCGCTATTGGTTTATCAAGGCGGTGAAGCAATGCGGTTTGACGAAAATGCGATTGTATTTGGCGTAGAAGGCATTAAAAATGTGATGCGATCACTTGATATGTTAGAGAAGGCGCCGATTAAAGAAATTAATCCTATTTTTTCACGAGATGAAGCATGGATTGTTGCACACAAGGGTGGCATTTTAAGGCCTGAAGTGACCTTAGGACAAACGGTTAAAAAAGGTGAGTTATTAGGTACTATTACCGATCCCTTTGGGGCAGAAGTACTTGAACCTGTAAAAGCACTTCAAGAAGCCATTGTTGTGGGGATTAATACAACACCTTTAATACATGAAGGATTATCTGTATTCAAAATGGCGTCTTTCTTAGATCATGAAAAAGCAGAAAGTGTGATTGAAGCTTGGGATCAAAAGCAACCAGACAGCTACATTAACTAAATTTAATTAATTATGTTAAAAGAAACGCAATTTAGCACAAAAGGATTTATTGTCTGGGGCGTGTGCGTGCTGTTTTTTTTATATGAATTTTTTCTACGAGCATCCCTTGGCACATTTCAACATCCTTTAATGCATGATTTGCATTTATCATCTATTCAATACTCTTTATTAAGTACAACGCTTTTTGCTGTGATGTATGGCGTGATGCAAATTCCAGTTGGTTTGTTGATTGATAATATAGGACTGAAAAAAGTATTATTAATCGGTGGGGTTATTTGTGCTTTTTCATCGTTTGCATTTGCTTATTCAGAAACCTATCTTTTTGCGGTGGTTGCACGAATGTTCATGGGGCTTGGTGCCTCAGTTGGTTTTTTGTGTTTACTGGTGTCTGTTCATGAGTGGATGCCACATCGCCATAATGCGCTCTTTATTGGTCTGTCGCAGTTTGTCGGCACAATGGGACCTATGTTTGCTGCAGGGCCTCTAGAAGATTTGGCAGCTTCTGGGCATATTCCTTGGCAAGTCATTTTTAAAATGCTGGGTATCATTGGTTTGGGGCTTGTGGCGTTAATTATAGCCTTTGTTGAAAACAGCCATGAACGTGCAGAAAAATATGTGGTTTTGAAGCGTCCAGAGAGTACGAGAGTGACATTACTAAAGCTTTTTTCACGATCGCAAGCTTGGTATATTGCCATTTTTTCAGGTTCGGTTTATTTTGCTATTGAATATTTATCTGAAAATGAAGGACGCATTTTTTTAGGCTTAAAAGGCTTTAGCGAGAGTTTTTCATCTTATATGATTACGATTGCATGGGTTGGCTATGCAATTGGATGCCCATTACTTGGTTTTTTATCTGATTATTTTAAACGTCGGAAAAGTGTGTTGATGGGAGCAGCTATATGTAGCGTGGTTGCAATATTATTAGTTATTTTTTCAGAACGTAAGTCCTTTTTGATGATTGGTTTTTTCTTGTTAGGTGTTGCTGCCAGCGGACAAAGTGTTGGGTTTGCAATTATAGCGGAACAGTTTAAAAAGCAATTTGTACCGATTGGTTTGGCTTTAAATAATTTTATGATAATGATATTTATAGCGACCAATGCACCGACCATTGCTTTTATTATTGATACAGCTAAAAGTAGGCCTGATTTTGGATTAAGCAATTATTATGAAGCGTTTTCATTGTTAATTGTTGTGTCGGTGATTGCTTTACTGGTTTCTTTTCTTTTTATCAAAGAAACCTTTTGTAAGTCAGTGGTTGATTTTAATTGTTTGAATCCCAGAGCAGGTTACATACCCCCGGGTCGCATTGACATTGGATCTGGTCGTATTGAAGAAGAGCATGTGTGAATTAAATCTCTTATGGCATCTTCATCTTGATTTTTAAGCGCGTCGGTTAAGGCTGTATCTTTTTCTGGATCATTTGTAATTGTTTCTCTGTGTTCTTGGACTTGTTGCATGAGTTCAGGCGTTATTTTTCCTTGAATTAATTGGCCATCACCTAAAGAAAGCATGTATTCACCTGTAGACGTCCAATTTTCCATATGTGCCATCAGAAAAGGGATGTTTTGTTTGGCTTGTTCTTTAAAAAAATGAATCGCATCTTCTCGACTTGCAAAATGAAAACTCGGATCTGTCTCGGACCGAGCCATTGCTAGATATTTCATGTCTAGTTGACCTTTTTGCGCTTCAAGATAAGCTTGATAGGCTTGTAGCATCAACTTATGATCTGCTTCTTTTTGAAGGTTTGCTTGATAAGATGAAAGGGCCATGGGTTGCTCCAATAATTTCGACTGTTATATTGAGTATAGTCTAAAAGGATTGCTACTATTTACGTACCGCGCCTCACTCTCTACGTACCGCGCCTCACTCTCTACGTACCGCGCCTCACTCTCTACGTACCGCGCCTCACTCTCTACGTACCGCGCTTTATGCGCGGTATCCAGGAAACTAGTTTATTAAGACCACTGGATGCCTCGGATAAACCGAGGCACGTAGGCGAAGAGGAGATTTTTGTAACAATGCATAAACCGAGGCACGTAGGCGAAGAGGAGATTTTTGTAACAATGCATAAACCGAGGCACGTAGGGAAGAAGCCTTATCAAATCAAAAATGATCTTTCGCATCTCTCAGGCACTTAAAATAATCTAATTTTGTTTCGGCACTTTGATTGTGATCAGCAACAAAGGCTTGTATGCCTCGTGCATCTAATCTAAAAAAAGGATTAATTGCTTTTTCAAGGCTGATGGTCGAGGGGAGTGAGATTTGTTCAGGATTGCTTTCAAGTAAGCTTAGATGCTGTTGCGCTATTTTGTTTTCGGGCTCGACAGTCAGTGCGAATTTTAAGTTTTGGCGTGTGTACTCATGCGCACAAAATACTTTTGTGTCTTCTGGGAGTTGTTTTAAAGTATTCAGTGAGTCAAAAAGGGCTTCAATGGTTCCGTCAAATACGCGGCCACATCCAGCCGAAAATAAAGTGTCCCCACAAAAAAGCCAGTGCTGATTAGGCTCAAAATAGCAGATATGGTTTTTTGTGTGTCCGGGAGTGTTGAGTACGTCAAATGTATAAGGTCCGAGTGTAAAGCACCTAACAGTGCGCTCTGGGTTGTAGATGACTGCATTTGGAAAGTGTTGAATAAGTTGTTTAACGCCACCGATGTGATCGGTATGGTTATGTGTAATTAAAATAGCTGTTAATTCAAGTTTTTCTTGTTTTGCGAAGTCTAAAACAGGGGTTGCATCACCTGGGTCTACACAAATAAAGCTTGTTGTTTGTGGAATAATCCAAATATAATTGTCTTGAAAGGCTTTTAAAGCAAAAATAGACATTGATAAGCTTCATTCTTTTGTGACTATACTGTTGAGTATAACCTTTGAAACAATGGAGTCTACCATGAATAAAAATATACCTCATCAGAAAGACAGAAGCTTTAAGCAGTTTGATGACGAAGATAGTGATGTTACTGATCATAAGCGTGAAGTGAAGCGTATGCTTGAAGATAAACTTGAGCGAAAACGTCTTAAAAATGAGCTTGAAGATTTTGACGGTGAACTAGAGGGCGAGTTTGATTGGGATGAGTTTGATCTTGATCGTTAAGTATTTTGTTCAGCAGCTTTAAAGGTGCTTTGAAGTAAGCAACTGATGGTCATGGGACCAATACCAAATGGTACAGGGGTAATCCATGCCACTTTATGTTTGACTTCGTTAAAATTAACATCCCCTCGTATTTTGCCGTTTTCTTCGCGATGCATGCCAACATCAAAAACAATGTGATTTTCATGAAACCAATCGATTGGAATAATATCTTTGCTGCCAGCTGCAATAACAATGAGTTCAGCGGCTTTCACATGGTGCTCTAAATTTTTTGTAGCACGATGACAAAGGGTAACTGTTGCTTTTGCTAAGAGTAATTCAAGTGCCATGGGACGTCCCACAATATTGGATTTACCGATGACAACAGCGTTTAGTCCGTGTGGGTTAATGTTGTAATATTCAAGTAATTTCATGATGCCGTAAGGCGTGCAGGGACGAAGGGTTGGGTTGCCTTGCGCAAGCCGTCCTAAATTATAAGGATGAAATCCATCGACATCTTTAGCAGGTGAAATACGCTCAATAATTGCGCTTGAATTAATGTGTGCAGGCAGTGGAAGTTGCACTAATATGCCATCTACCTCGGTGTCTTCATTGAGGTTGTCAATCAGTTCGATGAGTTCATTTTCACCTGTTTCAGCAGGTAGTTTATATGAAAAGCTGTTAAATCCAGCTTTTTTACAGGCTTTATGTTTGTTATTGACATAAATTTCTGAGGCTGCATCTTCACCTAGCAAAACGACAGCAAGTCCAGGTGGGCGATGGCCCGATTCGATGCGTTGTTTAACCTTTTTTTTGAGCATTTCGAGTCGTTCAGCGGCGACTTTTTTCCCATCTAGTAAAGAAGCTGTCATTCTAATATATAAGCCCGATTGAAGTGAATGCGTTTTGACAAATCAAGAGGCCTATTATACATTGCTTTTTTTAAAAACAAATGCTTTAGCGTTTATTTAATGGGTTTTATATGCGGATTGCTTTGATAGTTGAATATGATGGAAGTCAGTATCATGGTTGGCAATCGCAGCCTGGGCTTCGTACTGTTCAAGGGGTATTGGAACAAGCACTGACGCAAGTGGCAAATCATGAGGTTCGTGTGGTTTATTCTGGACGAACGGACACGGGTGTGCATGCAACGCACCAAGTGGTTCATTTTGATGTTGATGGGACGCGAAATATTCGAGCATGGGTGCATGGTGCAAATGCTTTATTGCCGAAAGATGTGTGTGTGAAATGGGGACAAGAAATTGCTGATGATTTTCATGCGCGCTATTCTGCTGTGGCAAGACGCTATCGATATGTGATTTATAATGCTGCAATAAGGCAGTCGTTACTCCAAGGAAACGTGACCTGGCAATCTAGACGGCTTGATCATAACCTTATGCAAGAGGCAGCACAGTGCTTATTAGGAAAGCATGACTTTACGTCGTTTAGAGCGGTTCAGTGTGGTGCTGAAACACCTGTCCGAGAGATCCAAAAAATTGAAGTATTTCGTCGTGGTGACTTGGTTATCTTAGATATTAAAGCCAATGCTTTTTTACATCATATGGTTCGTAATATTGCAGGCGTTTTAATGGCTGTTGGGCAAGGGCGTCAAGAGGTTGCCTGGGTTGATGAGGTTTTACGTGCAAAAGATAGAAAACGAGGGGCTGAAACGGCGCCACCTTACGGTCTTTATTTGGTCGATGTGACTTATCCAGGAAAATTTAAACTAGCGTCTTTAATGGTTGGCCCATGGTTTTTGGGACCATTAGAAGCTTAAGTTGTTTGGAGATATTATGCATAATGCGAATGATACATTAGAAGAAGAAACACCCACTCATTTTGTTTATCAAAAAATACAAGCAGATTTAGATTCGGGTAAGCACCAAGCAATTATAACGCGGTTTCCACCAGAGCCTAATGGGTATTTACATATAGGACATGCAAAAGCCATTTGTGTGAATTTTGGATTGGCGAAGCTTTTTAATGGACGGTGTTATTTACGTTTTGATGATACAAACCCGATTAAAGAAGAAGAAATATTTGCGCGTGCGATAGAAGAAGATGTACGCTGGCTTGGTTTTGAATGGTGCGCAACGACACATGCCTCAGATTACTACCAGGCTTTTTATGAGTTTGCCTGTGACTTAATTAATCAAGGGCTTGCATACGTTGATAGTTTAACTGCTGATGAGATGCGTGCTTATCGCGGAACATTAAAAGAAGGTGGAAAAGAAAGCCCATATCGAGAGCGCTCGATTGAAGAGAACTTAGATTTGTTTCAACGTATGAAAGCAGGCGAATTTAAAGATGGCGAGCATATATTACGTGCAAAAATAGATATGCAGGCGGGCAATTTAAATATGCGTGATCCGGCTATTTATCGAATACGTCATGTTTCACATCCGCGAACAGGGGATACTTGGTGTATTTATCCGATGTATGACTTTGCTCATCCTCTATCTGATGCGTTAGAGCATATTACCCATTCGCTTTGTACGCTTGAGTTTCAAGATCATAGGCCTTTGTACGATTGGTTTGTTGAGCATTTGTCAGTGCCAGCACGTCCAGTGCAGACTGAATTTGCGCGTCTTAACGTATCACATACGATTACCAGCAAACGAAAGTTGCGCCGTTTGGTTGATGAGAATATTGTGAGTGGTTGGGATGATCCACGTATGCCAACGTTATGTGGTATGCGAAAGCGCGGTTATCCTGCTGCGGCAATACGACACTTTTGTGATATGACGGGTGTTTCAAAAAGTGATTCAGTGATTGATATGGGTGTTTTGGAGGCTTCTGTTCGGGATGTACTGAATCAAACTGCGAAACGTGCTTTGTGTGTGTTAGATCCAATTAAAGTAGTCATTGAGAATTATCCTGAAGACCAAGTGGAAATGTTGAAAACAGAAACGCGAGAGCTGCCTTTTTCGCGTGAAATTTACATTGAGCGTAGTGATTTTATGCTTGAGCCGGTTAAAGGGTATTTTCGTCTCGCACCAGATAAAGAAGTGCGTTTAAGGCAGGCCTATGTCATACGTTGCACTGACGTGATTTATGATGAAGCAGGTGATATTTTAGAACTGCGTTGTACTTATGATAAAGATACGTTAGGTAAAAAACCTGAAGGTCGAAAAGTAAAAGGTGTGATTCACTGGGTCTCGGTTAGTACAGCATGCCCGATAACCATTTATCAATATGACCGTTTATTTCATGATGAAAACCCAGGACGTGAAGATGATTTTATGCAATTTTTAAATCATGATTCTTTGCATATTCAAACAGGATATGCAGAACCTATGCTCATGTCCCAAAAGTTGGGAGAAGTGTTTCAGTTTGAGCGTTTAGGATATTACTGTGTGAATACGGTGGATGAAGCAGGAGCTGCTACCGTATTTCATCGGGTGGTTAATTTGAAAGATACATGGGGTAAAATAAATGCTGCCACTTGATATATACAATTCATTAACACGTAAAAAAGAGCGTTTTAAACCCATTACACCTGGTCAAATCAAACTATATGTTTGTGGTATTACAGTTTATGACGCATGTCACTTGGGGCATGCACGTGCTATGGTGTCGTTTGATGTGATGGTACGTTTTATGCGTGCGGCAGGTTATCAGGTAACGTTTGTTCGAAATATTACTGATATTGACGATAAAATCATTAAGCGTGCAATTGAGCGTGATGTATCGATTGATGCCTTAACCACACAATATATTGCATCGATGCAAAAAGACGCGAAGGCTTTGGGTTGTTTAAGTCCAACAGATGAGCCGCGTGCAACGCAATATATCGCATCTATTATTCAATTAATTGAACGTCTAGTTGAAAATAATCATGCCTATATTAGTGACGATGGTGATGTATGCTATGACGTGTCGGCTTTTGCTGAATATGGAAAACTATCTAATCAAGATGTAGAAAGCCTTAAATCGGGCGTACGTATTGATGTGCAGGAAGGCAAGCGTTCAGCCCTTGATTTTGTGTTGTGGAAGCGTGCGAAAGCAGGTGAGCCAAGTTGGCCGTCACCTTTTGGCGATGGTCGTCCTGGATGGCACATTGAGTGTTCTGCTATGGCGATGGATACTTTAGGTGAGCAATTTGATATCCATGGTGGCGGTTTAGATTTACAGTTTCCACATCATGAAAATGAAATTGCGCAAAGTGAAGGAGCAACGGGTAAGACATTTGCCAATTATTGGTTGCATGTTGGTATGTTGCAGATTAATCACGAAAAAATGTCTAAGTCGCTTGGTAATTTTTTTACGATTGAAGATATGCTTAATCAGTATCCACCCGAAGTCTTGCGCTATTTTTTGTTGAGCAGTCATTATCGCAGTTTTTTAAACTACTCAGAAGATAATCTTTTGCTGGCATCAAAAGCATTGACGCGTTTGTATCAATCATTACGAGGGGTGTTGATTGAAGATGAACAAAAGATAGATACAGATTGGGTTAAACGCTTTGAAGCAACCATGCAGGACGATTTTAATACACCTGAGGCTTTATCTGTTTTATTTCAGCTGAGCCACGAAGTGAATAAAACAGCGTCACCAGTATTGGCTGCAACGTTAAAGCATTTGGCGGGCATTTTGGGGTTATTAGAAGATTCTCCTGAGGTTTTTTTGAAGGCAGGTGTCGATTCCATGACGCCTGATGCAATTGAGGCTTTAATTCAAGCACGAAATGAAGCACGAATTGCACGTGATTTTGAAAAAGCAGATGCCATTCGGGATAATCTTTTGGCAAATGGTATTGAGCTTGAAGATAATGTTGATGGAACGAGCTGGAGACAGGCTTGACAGCGCGTCAAGAAAAGGACAAAATCGCCTCCTGTTGGCTATGTGGCTCAGTTGGTTAGAGCGCGGCACTCATAATGCTGAGGTCGGTGGTTCGAGTCCACCCATAGCCACCATTATTTTAGCTTTATTCTTTGACAATGATTAAAACACTATGTACTTGGCTTTAAATTAGGTATGATAGGGTGAGTTTTTAAGGTGTTTTGATTATTATATGCGCACTCCAACCTTTATTTGCTGTATTTTAAGCGCTTTTTTATGCCTCGGGGCTGTGGTTAAAAGCGATGTGCAGCACACGTTTAAAAAAGATGTACTGGCAGAGCAACAGCAAGGCAATCGCTATGCAGAATTGTTGCCGTCCCAATTATCCGCTTTAGTTCCTGAAGTACAAAACACAGAAGTACCAGAGCAAGCTAAAGCTGTGATGGGCGAACATGAAGAAACCCCTAAACCTGGAAGCTGGGCTAAAGCGCAGCGCACACCAGAAGCTTCTGCTGCTGATACAAAACTTTGGAACCTAAGAGATGTTGATATCAGAGCGGTCATTGCTGAAGTGTCGCGCGTGACCAATAAAAACTTTTTAGTTGATCCGAGAGTTCAGGGTAAAATTTCAATTTTTTCAAGTCGACCTATTTCAGATAAAGAATTATATCCCGTTTTTTTATCAGCACTACAAGTGTCTGGTTATGCCGCTGTTCCTAGTGGCGATGTTGTTAAAATCCTTCCTAATATGGAAGCACGTACGCAAGCACCTGACGAATTACGTTCACCCAATAAACTGCATACACCGAGTGGCGGCGATGATTTGGTGGTGCAGGTTATACCCGTTCAACATGCTCCTGCCGATCAGCTTGTACCTGTTTTAAGACCATTGATGCCGCAATGGAGTATTGTATCGTCGTATACCCCAACAAACATGCTTATTTTATCTGGGCGAGCAAGTAATATTAAACAAATGACAGATATTATTCGGCAGGTAGATACATCATCTGGTAACGGGATTGACATGATTCCGCTTGAGAACTCATTGGCCATGGATGTGGTAAATACGTTAAGAGACTTAATGAGTACGCAGGCGAGTACGCCATCTAGCCAACCCTTAACACTTGCTGCAGATGATAAAAGTAATTCAATTTTAATCAGTGGTAGTAAAACAGATAGGCTTCGTTTAAGGGTTTTAATTTTACAATTGGATGGTAAAGGTCATCATTCGGCTGATAGTAATACCAAGGTTATTTATTTGCATTATATGCGCGCAGAGGATGTTGTACCCATTTTAGCGGGTATTGCGCAAGCTAATTTCAGTGGTACCGTAGGTACAACAATAGGAACGATAACAAGACCTCCCCTAGATAGTACAAATCCTGAAGCAGGGATTGTGAATGTTCAGGCCGCAGCTTCAGGAGACACACTTGGGATGAATGCAAATGCGCCAGCGAATGCAGGTGCAACAACACAATCAGAATCAGGCACTAAACCAATGGTACAGATTATTGCAGAACCTAATACAAACTCTGTGATTATTAATGGGCCAACAGCGTTAATCAGAACGCTTAAGTCTGTGGTGAGTCAGTTAGATATTAAACCAGCACAACTTTTAATTGAGGGAATGGTTGCTGAAATTAATGAAAATGACTTTAAAAGTTTAGGTGTTGAGTGGGGAAGTATTAATCAAGACGGACATAAAGCTGATACGTTTAGAGCAGGATTCGCCGTTTTAAATTCACAAACCTCTATTAATGATTTTCAAGCACAAATTTATGCTTTGGCAAGGCAACGTAAAGCCAATATTTTATCAACACCTTCTGTGGTGGTTTTAGATAATCGACAAGCCAAAATTTTAGTTGGAAAGCAGGTTTCGGTTGCAACATCATCTTATCCTAATAATGCAGGAGGGACGACCACAGCCAGCCCATTTACAACGTTTGATCGCATGAATGTAGCGCTGCATTTGTATGTGAGGCCGCAAATTACAAGGGCTCAAGGGATTCAAATGCAAATTGATCAAGGCCTTGATACGCTTGATCCACTTGCGAGTAGTGGCGATGCTAATACGATACCAACCTTTAATATTAGCGCGATTGTCACTTCTGTACATGTAGACAGTGGAGATGTGGTTATTTTAGGTGGACTCAATCAAGATAGTTTGGCCAGTGATAATTTAGGGGTTCCTATTTTAGGAAATATTCCGGGTATTGGGCGTTTGTTTCAGCATAATATAACGAATCGTGAGAAAAAGGTTTTAATGGTATTTATTCGACCGGTTATTCTTAAAACAGAAGCGAATACGGTAACTGTGTCAGGCGGGAAATATAATGAAACACGTCTTGATCAATTAGCAATAGCACGCTCTCAGGAAGAATTTAGCCAAGAGAACCGTGATACGATATTGAAACCTTTGACTAATGCTATGTTACCTAAACCGTTTAATTATCCTAAGAAAGATAAACTGACGAAATGAATATTTGTAATTGCCCTTGTCGTCTTTGCGGACGATTATACAAAACATAAAAATGTTGTGAGCTAACTTTATGCTCTATATGCTGTCGCTGCGAGCCGAAGGCGCGGCAGTCCAGAGACTTTAAATATAAAAAAAAGACGCTGGATTGCCACGTCACTTCGTTCCTCGCAAAGACGGCAAGAGTAGATTGCCGCACCACTTGTTACACTCGGGTTCGCAAAGACGGCATTTTTAGATTTCGCGGTTAAACCACGGTATGTTAAAAAGAGGTGAGCAGTCATGGATATTCAAGACAAACTACCACGCCTGCCTTATGTTTTTGCAAAAAAACATGGGGTTGCCATTACAGGGTTTGATGATGCAGGTTTAGCAGAAGTGGTTCATTTGCCAGAAATACCATTTCAAATCTTTTTAGAAGTACGTCGTTTTGCTGAAACCGAATTGTTAACCAAAGAAGTGAGCCCTGTTCTTTTTCAAAAATATCTTGCAGACGTATATGAGTCGCAATCCTCTATTTTAGATGTTACAGAAGGCATGGAAGATGATTGGGATTTAATGCAATTAGCAGAACAAGTACCGGTCGGTGAGGATTTACTTGATAATAGTGACGAAGCACCCATTATTCGACTTTTAAATGCATTATTTACGCAAGCCATTAAACAAAAAGCATCTGATATTCATATTGAAACGTATGAGCATCGTGTAGTCGTTCGAAACCGCGTGGATGGTGTTTTGCAAGAAATTCTTGAAATTCTGCGAGGTATCGCACCACTTGTGATTTCACGCGTTAAAGTGATGGCAAAACTTGATATCGCAGAAAAACGCGTGCCGCAAGATGGACGTATCGCACTTAAAATTGGCGGACACAGTATTGATGTGCGTGTTTCAACGCTTCCGTCAAATCATGGTGAACGTATCGTTTTACGTATTTTAGATAAGCAATCAGCACAGCTTGATTTAGGTTTATTGGGGATGCCATCTGACACGCTGAATACCATTCGAGAAATGATTTCAGAACCGCATGGTATTTTGTTGGTTACAGGTCCGACAGGTTCGGGTAAAACCACCTCACTGTATGCGATGTTAACTGAGTTAAACCAGGTGAGCCGTAATATTTTAACGATTGAAGATCCAATTGAATATGATTTACCGGGTATTGGACAAACGCAGGTCAATACAAAAGTTGAGATGACGTTTGCAAGAGGGCTCCGCGCTATTTTACGGCAGGATCCAGATGTAGTGATGATTGGTGAGATTCGTGATTTAGAAACGGCTGAAATTGCGGTTCAGTCGAGTTTAACAGGGCATTTAGTCCTTTCAACGTTACATACCAACAGTGCTCTTGGTGCACTGACGCGCCTGCATGATATGGGCATTGAGTCGTTTTTATTGTCATCAAGTATGGTAGGTCTTGTTGCACAGCGTTTGGTTCGAACACTTTGTACTTCATGTAAAGTACCCCATGTGCTTCGTGATGATGAGCGTGAGTTAATGGAACTTGATTCAAGTACAGAAAGTATTTCCATTTTTGAGGCGGCCGGTTGTGATGCTTGCAATCATATTGGGTATCGTGGACGGACTGGGATTTATGAACTCATTCCAATTGATGAGACCTTACGTGGCTTTATTCATCGCAATGAAAGCATTCAAACGATGGAAGCTTATTTACGTCCTAGTGTTCCAAGTATTAGAGCAGATGGATTTAAGCGTGTCTTGGCTGGAGATACATCGTTAGCTGAGATTTTACGTGTTACAAGTCATTAATTAAAATGAATGCACTATACTCAAACTAAGTGCTTATTTTGAGTTAAATGGTGTTATTGTGCCTTATATTGGCAAGGCGGCATCTAAGCTATATCAATTCATTGATATACCAGATGAATTGCCTGACGATGAAAACAAGAATGAAAGAAAATTACTTCAGTCATTAATTGATTATAGAAGCGCTTGGGCAGGCGTTAAGCAAAAAAAATCTTTTTGGGATAAAACAAAGGATAAAGATTATTTTGAAGGAACCCTTTTGTCGTATTTAGCAGGGATAAGTGAGACAGAAGCATGGGATATGACAAGCGAACAAATAAAAGCATATTTAATTGAAAAAAAATTATTTATTGAATTTCAAAATGATGAAGCCATTAAAGCGTATTTGAAGCGTATCAAAAAAACAGACAATCAATCACAACTTGATTTTTATTTTTTA
>JAHZKF010000109.1 GCA_022600575.1 Gammaproteobacteria bacterium
CTTAAACAGAAGCATGAACCTTTTTTAGCTATGACACATGAACATACGTTACTTGTGTTTAAAGTGAATATGATTTGAAAAATGAAAAACACCTCCGACCCCATTGTTCCATCGTTCTCTAAAATACCTATCCTAAAAAAGCAGATTGCCGCACCACTCGCTAACGCTCGGGTTCGCAATAACGGGGCGAAAAAAAGCCCCAGCAAGTGGGGCTTTTAAAAGCGACTGTTAATACCCTTTATCCCGCAGGCGTTACCTCTTCTAACAAGCTTCCCGCAAACTCATCTACCATTTGTCCTTTTAAAGCCTTACTTTCTTTCGTCTCAGGTCCTGAGAAGAAAGTATTCACTAAATTGTCTCTTTGTTTGCTCGAAAAAAGTAATACCGGGCTTCCAATAATACCAACAATTACACCCAAAAGTGTTAAACAAGCTGCTGTAATGTAATCTGCAGCACTTGAGTTACCTGTTGCTTTATAATGATTAACACATTGCCTTTCTGCGACATTAAACGCCTTCTTAAAAATTGCAACGTCTTGCTCTTCACCTTCCGTTTCACCAAACTCTTTAAGTGCTATCAAAAATTTCATTCTAAGCACAACTAATGGATTGATATCAGCTTCTTTATCATCAAGCATTAACAAAGCTAGCTTCCTTTTATCTGTAGGGGACATTACAGCTACAGACAAACCTGATTGTTTTTTTTCTATCTCTGCTTTCAACTTTTTATTAAATGCTAAAATTTTTCCAGAAAGATCAGAAACACCTAAATCCTTTGCTGCTGCAGTAGTCATGTCACTAACGGCAGACGTCACCACTTCATTATCTTTAATCTTCATCTTTTTCATAATAAACCCCATACCCTTAAGATACTTTTCAAACAAATGGCTTATTATTATACAGAAACTATTGTTTGTGTCAATTTTTTGCTTTGATTGGGTTTTTTAGAATCATATATTTAATTTATATCTTAAGATTCACCCAAACAGGTGCATGGTCTGATGGGCGCTCATGCCCGCGTGGTTCAACATCAATTTGGCTCTCAACACATATCTCTTTTAATGCATCACTTAACAGAACTAAATCAATGCGAAGTCCATGATTACGGCGAAACCCTGCCGCACGATAATCCCACCAACTGAACGCTTGTTCAGCTTGTTCAAACAAACGGAAGCTATCTACCAAACCCTCGTCCAATAATGCCTGATAAGCCGCTCGCTCAGGCGCACTGACTAAAACGGACCCCGCCCAACGCGCAGGATCGTGTACATCACTATCTTCTGGTGCAATATTAAAGTCCCCTAACACCACAAGTTTTGGATAACGCGTGAGCTCTTCTTTAATAAAAGCGCTCACATGTGCTAACCAATCTAATTTATAAGCGTATTTATCAGTGCCTACAGCTGAGCCATTCGGTACATATAAATCAATCACACGCACGCCTGAAACAGTTGCGGCTAAAATGCGTCGCTGTGGATCGTCAAGCCCTTCAATATCAGTGACAACCTCTTGAATTTCAGAGCGACTAATGATTGCAACGCCGTTATAGGTTTTTTGCCCGGAAAACGATACATGATATCCACGCTCAAGAAATGCCTCTTTAGGAAACCGCTCATCAGGCACTTTGGTTTCTTGCAAAGCTAAGATATCTGTTCCTGATGCCTCGAACCAAGCCAATACAGCGTCAAGCCGAACATTAATTGAGTTCACATTCCAACTGGCTATTTTAAGCACGAAATCCCTCTTTATAATCAATAATTAAAGGTGCATGATCAGAAAAAAATGGCTCTGGCGACACACTGGCATCTAACACAAAAGGTGCTAAATCTGATGTAATGACTTGATAATCAATCCGCCAACCCACATTTTTGGCCCGTGCCTGGCCTCTGTTTGACCACCAGGTATATTGATCGGGTTCTTGATTCGTGACACGAAATGCATCTGTAAATCCTTTTTCGCCAAACAATACATCAAGCCATGCGCGCTCTTCAGGTAAAAAACCTGAATGCTTCTGATTACCCCGCCAGTTTTTAATATCTATATTGTGATGCGCAATATTATAATCCCCACACACAATACAGGGCCGTCCTGATGCTTTAAGGTCATCCAGGTACACTTGAAAACGCTCCAAAAAGTCATACTTAACCTCTTGGCGTATATCACCTGTGGTCCCTGATGGCAGGTAAATAGACGCAACGCTCAAATCAGGATAATCAAACTGTAAATACCGCCCTTCATTATCACTTAATTCAAAACCAAGGCTCCTGACCACCGAAGTCGGTTCCTGCTTAGCATAAATCGCAACCCCGCTGTAGCCTTTTTTAACCGCATCAATGTATTCACAATAATAGTTTTTTGGAAAAAACGTAGGGTCTGCAAGCAATTGCTCGCGCTGCGCTTTGGTTTCTTGAATACAAATAAAATCAGCTGCTTGATGTTCTAGCCACTCAAAAAAACCTTTACGAGCCGCTGAACGAATTCCATTGGCATTAAAACTTATGACACGCATGATTTATTCCTTTGACATCACCTGCAACGCAATTCGTGCAAGCCGTGAGCCTTGTGCCTTAGCCAAACTTATTTCATCAGCACTCAGTGGATTGTCTCCTGAGGCCCCTGTTACATGCGTTGCCCCATAAGGTGTACCACCATTATCCGTTGTACTTAAAGCAGACTCTGTATAAGGAATACCTAAAAGCAACATGCCATGGTGAATTAAGGGCAGCATCATACTGAGCAGTGTGGTTTCTTGCCCACCGTGCATTGATGAAGTCGATGAAAAGACAGAGGCAGGTTTTCCAACCAACTCACCTGAAAGCCATAATGGTGAGCTACCATCTAAAAAATATTTAACAGGTGCCGCCATATTTCCAAAACGCGTAGGACTCCCAAGGGCAAGTCCTGCACATCCTCGTAAATCGTCTAACGATGCATATGGCGCACCCTCGTCAGGAACAGCTGGATCTATTGTTTCACATGTTGTCGAAACGGGGGGTACAGTACGAAGTCGTGCTTCTATACCATTAACCTGCGAAACCCCGCGTGCAATTTGTTGCGCAAGCCCTGCTACCGAACCATTTCTTGAGTAATACAATACTAAAATATACGGCTCTGCCATTCCCAAAACTCCTGTTAAATTACGACAAACCCACCTCTGGTGGCTTACCACCATAAGTCGCTTGATATACTTTTAATGCATCATTGGCAGCATCTTTAAGTCCTAATGCAAGATTCGCATGATACAACACCCCAAGCGCTTCTTTCACACTAGGCGCTTGCGGATAAGTTTGAATCAAATAACTCGCGCGTTCAGCAGAAGCCACATAACGCCTACGCTCATAGTAATACCTGGAAACATTTAACTCAGATTTAGCAAACATGTTTCTCAAATAAATCATATGCTGTTCTGAATTCGCTTTATATTGACTGTTTGGAAACAACTGCACCAAAGTCGCAAAATCAGAATAGGCCTGCGATTGTGTACCTGGATCACGCCATGATTGATCCATTGGCAAAATCGTTGCAACTGGGCCACGTAATTGATGAAAATTTGACATCGCTTTGATGTAATATGCATAGTCCACCCGCTTTGCACGCGGATACAAATGAATAAACCGCTCAGACGAAGCGCCTGCTGAAATATAGTCCTCTTTTTCGTAATAGGCATAAATCAACTCAAGCTCAGCTTTTTCTGCATCGTCATGAAACGGATACATGGTTTCCATCGCTTCAAGTCGCTTAATCGCACCAGTATAATCTTTTTTCTTCAGAGCCACATTGGCATCGTGATAGAGTTTTTTTGCAGACTGACCTTTAAAAGGCCCTTCATCCTCATCGTCTTTTTTAAAATCATTCCAAAGACCTGTGAGCGTTTTACACCCTACCAAAGTCACAAAAAGACCAAGTATCATCAAATTTTTTATTACTTTCATCAATCCTTTCACCCACCCAAACGCGCATTTTATTAAAACAAGTCTATGAAGGCGCTCATTATACCGATTGGTAATTTTTTTGCGAATATCAAAATCAAAACAAATCTCTTTTATGGTTAAATAAAATGCAATTTGTCTATATTAATCTATACTAATATATATAGCTGTTGGTAAATATGCACAAGATTCCAAAAAGGAGCACAACATGCCACATAAATTTAAAACACTCGCTGCACGTCTTGATATGGCCCTCGAAACATTTCATGGTACTGCAAATAATGGTATTTCGCAGCATGTTGACTCACTCAGAAATGAAGAGCTTGCTTTACGCAGTGAGTTAGGCCTAAACCCTTCAGCTAGCCAACAAATCCGCTCTCTTAAACTAAGAGGACAAATAGATGTACTCGAGCGCGTACAAGAACATTTTCAGAAACTAGAAGAAAGTATTAATAACAGTACAGCCCCCAGCAGTCGTAACGAATCCATTATCTCAGCAGACCAACAAGAAAAATTCTTAACCGAAAGCCGAGCACTCGCAGATACCATCTATTATGGCATTGGACGCTACGACTCAGCGTTTATTGCACAAATAGAAACATATGCTAAACCCATTATTGGCGTCATTGACGACTTTTCAGAAGCATTAGAAGAGCCTTTACATATCAAAAAAGGCTTGGAACTAGAACAAACCGTTCAGACCATCATTGACGAGGCAACAAAACTACAAGAGCGATTTGTACGCTATAAGGCAGAATTTAACCCTATGAGCGCAAAACCTTCGGCGACATTAGAAGCGCTCGTTCAAACGTTACTGGAAAAAGCAGAAACGGTTAAAAACACCTATTTAATCAACCTAGAAGATGGTTCATGCCGTGTTCCTATTCCTGGAACAGACAGAAGTAAAGCAGAAAAAGCCGCATACGCCGCTTTGACGCAACTCACTCAAACCGCACAGCTGTTCGAAATGCAAGCTCAAGATACAGATACAGCCAATGCAAAAGTACTGAGAAGAGACCCCAGCACACTTATTACAGAGGGAACCAATATCATTGTTAATATTCTCAAAGACATTGCAGAACTACATGCAGCACAAACAACAGCGAGTATGCGACAGTCAGTTGCAGCAGTAAGAACACCTTCTCAAACAAGTAGCGATTCAGGACTTAGCTCAGACAACCCTGACTCTGATTCATCAACATCATCTTTACACTAAACGACGGAGTATCTTTAAATGGTTAACATAGCCGCTATAACAACAGACGAATTTAACCAAAAATTCAAAGAAGCAAGTACAAAAGAAAACAATGAAGTATTAATTCAAGACACTATGGCACTGCTAAATGACGCTAATCATCTAAGCGATAGAGCAGAATTTTCACGCAGAGGATCACTCATTGCCAATGGTCTTCAAACAATGCTCGATAAAAAAACCTGAGCTACCTGAGGAAGCACTTAAAAAAGCCGAAGGAATGATTGCTATTATTGAGATGTATGCAAATAGCACTAACCACCCAATACATATTAGTGAAGGAATAAAATTACAAGAAATGGTTCAAAAAATTGTGCTTGAAGCAGAAAAGCTTCAAACACAATTTGAACGCAAAAAAGAACGCTTTTTTACCTCAGAAACGACTCAAGCCGCTTATGAAGAAGCCCTGATACAAGTTAAAAAAATTGAAGATGCGGCAGTACATTTCCAAGAACAGCACGCCGAGGCAAAAGCAAAAGGAGAATGTTGGCTGCCTAAAACCAACTCAAATACCGACTATGAAGCGTTTCAAACACTTACACAAGAAATTGAAGCTTTAACAGACCTAACTGAAACACACAAAGATGTTTTCAAACAAAGTTTATTTAGCAGTTTTCTCAATGCTATCAAAGCATTACTTGAGA
>JAHZKF010000110.1 GCA_022600575.1 Gammaproteobacteria bacterium
AATTTGCTGATTTTACAGAAGCCATTCTTGGATTTTTTGAAAATATTGACCTGTATCAAGACATCATTAAGCGCCGCATCAATGATAATTTTCAGCGCCTTAAACTCACATAGTTCGCATCTTCAGGTGTGATGGGTATATACCGCCCTATTTTCTATGTCCTGCGGCTTGTCACTTGCAAAATTTCAGTAAATCGATAACATGTGAGGAACTTAATTTTCATTTGAGTTCTTCGTGAAGAAAACCCTCACTATCACAGCACTACTCCTCACCGCATCAACTGCCATTGCAGCCACACCTATTGATGGTTGGTATTCTAGTGCTTTTGCAGGCTATACCTATCTGCCCAATAACATTGATAAAACACGGAATGGTGTCACCTATACAAATATCACTTATGAGTCTGAATATAACGTTGGCGGCAGCTTTGGCTATACAAGTAATCCCATGCGATACGAGGGCCAAGTCACTTATATCAACGCCATGCTTGACCAAGTCTTTGAAAATGGCTCACGTGACCCACGCGTTGCAGGCTATAACAATGCCATTTTTGGCCTTGCCAATGTCTATTATGATTTTCCGATGGTGATTCCAACTATTTCTCCCTTTTTAGGGGCAGGACTTGGATACGGCTGGATTAATGTAAAAGTAGACAATTCACGCCTTAATATTACTGATTTTAAGATTGCTGATAGTGCATTTGCTTATCAAGGCACCGCTGGGATCACCTATAATTTTGCTGAAAATTATGCGTTAAATGTTGTTTATCGCTACATCGGAACAGATACTGTATTTGACCTAGGGAAACGCTTTCAGGCGCATATTGCAAATGTTGGTGTTATTTATCGTTATGATGAGGCAAAATACAAATAATAAAGATTATTAATCGTAGTGAAAACTAAGGATAGTATTTCATGAAGTGGCTTCTAAAAACCTTACTTATAGGCCTTACCGTTACCACAAGTGCTACTTATGCCTTTAATCCTCAACCAGGGCCCTATGCAGGCCTCATTGTCGGTGCAAACTATGCCGCCAATGTCCCTTTTACCTACATTAACGACGTTCGCCCAGAAAATCCTGAGGGTATTAAAAGACCAGGCCAACTGGGTCATGACATCATGGGGAGTATTGGTGGGCAAATCGGCTTTCGATTTTGTGATAATTTTCGTGCCGAATTTGAAGGAATCTACAACAACAGCCCATATAGCTACCTACGTCTAAATGATGTCACTATTCACAGCCCAGACACCAGCACCGAACTTCGCATCAGTGGTGTAACACAATCAGGCGTTGGAACCATCAATCTGTTATATGACTTTTTTGGAGATTACTCATCTAAGGCCGTCCCCTATCTTGGTATTGGTGCTGGATATGCCTATATAGCCAATAAAATAGAGTTTTATTACAACGATGTACTCCTTGGTGATGGTTTTAAAGAACATGTACTAGACCGTTTTGGCGTTACCCCAAGCAATAAGAGCCGTTCGGGCCTTGTTGGACAGGGTATTGTTGGCATTAGTTATTTTCTAGATGATTATGCCTATTTTGCATTAGACGGCCGCTATATGGTCTCGCAAGAACAAACCATTCTTGCCAGGCAAACAAAACGAGTAACTAATCAATTTGATGCAAAATACCAACTCTATAGTGTTAATCTTGTCTTTAATAGCGCCTTTGATTGTGGTTAATAACCGCCTATGATTTTTCCCTCACTCCTTGCTGCTAACAGCATGCAGCTTGGGCAAGAAATTGAAGCTGTTCTTAAAGCCGGTGTTGATGGTATTCACTTAGATATTATGGATAATCATTATGTGCCTAATTTAAGCTTTGGACCTGCCACAGCCAAAGATATCCGAGCACTGTTTCCCAATGTTTTGCTTGATGTTCACCTGATGGTTTCACCCGTTGACGCAATCATTGAACCTTTTGCAAAGGCTGGTGCAAATCGTATTAGTATTCATCCTGATGCTACAAAACACCCAGATAAAACCCTCAAACACATCCAAGCACTGGGCTGTCATGCAGGCCTTGTTCTAAACCCCGATACCTCCCTTGAAGTACTACATGACCATTTAGATTATCTCGATTTTGTATTGGTTATGACAGTCAACCCAGGCTTTGGCAATCAAGCCTTTATGCCCGAAGTACTCCCTAAAATTAAAACCTTAAAACAAACTTACCCCGCGCTACCCATTATGGTCGATGGCGGTGTATCTGAAAAAAACATCCTCGCACTAAAAAAAGCTGGCGCTACGCAATTTGTTATGGGCTCTGCTATATTCAAAACTATGGACTACCAGAAAACAGTCTCAATCATGAAAAAACAACTTACAAAGTAAACATGAATACTTATTCTCGCATCCTATGTGGGGCCTGCCTTACACTCGCAACCTGTGCGAGCACCCCATCTGAGCCTTCATATCTCAATCGATTTATGGATTATTTGGCCTGGAGCAAAAATTTACCCACTACACCAAGCCCTGCTTTTCTAACCTTTATTGACAGCAACGCACCTTTGTCTCGTAAACTACGCGAAAAGTGGCTTTATACACTCGCTAAAAATAACGACTGGCCAACTTACATTGAGCATTACCAAGATTCTGATGATGTAAGCCTACAATGCTACGCACAATTTGCGCGTTATCAGCAACATCAAGATGTTTTTCAAGCGTCTAAAAAAATATGGCTCACAGGAGATAACCTACCGCCTGCTTGCGATAAATTATTTACTGTACTCATAGATAAGAACATTATCACCAATGATTTAATACTGGAACGCGTGCAATTAACCCTTGAAAAACGAAATGTTTCTCTCGCAAAATACTTGGTTTCACGTGCTGAATTACCTAGTCCCTACGAAAAAAGAACCCTCGAAATTATTCAAAAACAACCCACACGCATTGCCTCATTAAGTCAAAGCAAACTACACAGTAATTATTATCTATATGGTCTAAAACGACTTGTATCATCCAATCCAAAACGTGCAATTGAGTTATGGGAAGAAATTAAAAACGAAGATGTATTAAACGACGAACAAAAACAAGCTTTTTTGACGCATTTAGCACTTTACCAAGCTATACGAAATAAACCTGATTCTTATCAATGGTTTAATCAAGTCACGCCTGATGCTTATAACGAAACGCTACTCGACTGGCAAATTCGCTTTGCACTTCGAAACCATGAATGGGCACGCGTTAAAACACTCATTGAACTGTCCAATAAACAAGAAGAACCTGCTTGGCAATATTGGCTTGCTCGCGCAGAGTCATCACTCGGAAATCAACAGCAAGCGAATGCTACTTACGAAAAACTTGCCAAAACAAGACACTATTATGGTTTTCTTGCCAGTACCCGTTTAAAACAACCGCTCGCATTTCAACAAGAAAAAGCAAACGATAAAGCCCTTGCATTAGAAGAGTATCAACTGGTTACTGAAGAAATTAAAACGCTTTATAATAGCAATCGACAGCTAGAAGCGTCACGCATGGCCAATGACTTTGCCAGCGAACTGCCCAAAAATAAAAGAAGTGCTTTTATTGCTTGGCTACAACACACCCTTCATTGGACCGGAAAATCAGTATACCTTAGTGGTGATAAAAGCCTTAAAGATCAATTAACCCTTCGATTTCCGCTAGCACACAAAAAAAGCGTGCAACGCTATGCAAAACAATATGATATTCCAGAAGCATTGGTGTATGCGATTATCCGTCAAGAAAGTGCTTTTCGGCACGATGTTATCTCGCCTGTTGGCGCACATGGTTTAATGCAACTCATGCCTAAAACAGCCCAACATGTCGCACGAAAAAAACGTATTACGTACCACAACACGAAAGATTTATTTGTGCCTGATAAAAATATTAAATTAGGTGTTGCCTATCTTAATGAACTTGCAGACCGCTTTGACAACAACCCTTTACTGATGGTTGCTGCTTATAATGCCGGGCCACACCAGGTTAATCGCTGGATTAAAACGCACCCCATCGAAGAAATTGACATCTGGATTGATACCCTCCCCTGGGGTGAAACACGCAACTATCTTAAAAGTGTCATGGCCTTTTATGCAGTGTATCAACATCGCCTAGACCAAAAAGCAAACCTTGCAGCTTTTATCCATCAAAATATCACGCACAATAATCCGAGTAAGGATTTACAGACGGCAAATCAATAGGGCTATCAAAACCTGATAGCTTAATGGATGAAGGCGTTATAGAGACTGATGAAGCATCCATAACTGACTCACCAAATTGATAAACAATACGCTCATTCCCTGCCACAGCACGTTCATCTAACGCTTTAATCTCTTTTGCCACTGCATCATGTTTTTGTTGATATGCTGCAAATTTTTCTGCACCATGTTTATACGCCATCATATCAAGAGTTTGCTCAGGCGAAAGCACAACAGCACTTGCGTTATTTCCACCAAACCCTTTTGAATTTAAAATAACGGCTTTCATATCACAACCATTTAAACCAACATCTAAGTGATCCATTAAAATATTTAAATGCGATTGATGTACATCATCAGCAAGATGATCAATGGTCTTAATCCCTGGAATTAAACCATGCTGCCAAACACCAAGTGACGTAATCAATTGATCACCCGCAGCAGCACTCACGGTATGTCCCACATAAGCCTTAATTGCTGCAACAGGCCACGACTTCATCGAGAATGTTTTAGCAACTTCATTTAAAATATGACTTTCTGTTACACGATTTTGTGGCGTGCCTGTTCCATGAGCTTGTACGTAGGTTTGTGTTAAGTCTCCAAACATTGTATTGGCTAAAGCAGCCGCTTTTGCCATTGTAATATAATTACCAACCCCAGGTCCTGCAATTGACTTTTTATTGGCATCTGCATTGATAAACACATCAGCCACTGAGCCATACACATGCGCCCCTAATTCAACGGCTAAGCTGTCATCCATTAAGATAACAAATTGTCCTGCTTCGGCAAGGGTAAACCCTGCATTGGTTGAAAAAGGTCTACATGCACGTCTGTGATTAGTTTCTGTTGTTCCGTCCATATCTGACAGTTCTTTATCGGTTGCAAGTGCCCCCATCACCCGAAAGCCTTCAACTATTTCGGGCATCAATGGTGCTTCTACTCCTCCCACAATTGCAATACGGGCTTGACCTGACTGAATGCTTTCTAAACCTTGTTTTAAATTATATAAAAACGTTGCGCACGCCCCAACGTTATGTCCTGTTGTGCCTACACTATTAATCACATAACTATTAGCAAAGTCAGCTGGCATTTCTGCAAGTGATAAAGCCATCATTTTAGAATTAACTCGAGCACCAAGTAAGGGTTGCGCAATCACTCCCCCCATTGAATCTTCATCCACTTGTGCAAGCGCGCTCCCAGCATACACAGCCACTTCATCAGGCTTAATATGTTGAAGGACTTCATCCCACTCAATACCCATGGCATTCAGTGCATCAGAAACACCATAAATCGATAATTTAAGCCCACGAGGATGATGATGTGAATTATAAAGTGTGCCTGGATCAAAGCCACTTGGCAGACCACCTGCACTCGAAACAGGTATAGGGGCATAATCAGGCAAAAACACTTCTTGCTCATGTGTGACGGTAATACGTTCTTTTAATGATTTAGATTTACTCATCAAAAACTCAGCCGACACGCCATCTAGATGTGCTTTTTGATGAGACCGAACGTGATCTGGGTCAAAACGCTCGACCCGTCGTACTAAAGTCCCTGCTTTAATGGTTTCGATTTGTTCCTTTGTGGCCTTACCTTCAATTGCAAGCCCCATCCGACGACCTAAATCTTGCCAAGTGCTTTGAAGCACATCTTCTGGCAAAACATCACTCAGCATACGCTTATAACTATGTCCGCCTGAACTTCGTCCGGCCGCATTCATGCCGCCCATGCCAACAATAACAGGTAATTTATTCATGTCTACTTTGATCTCAAAAAACTGTCGTTTAGTCTACTGTAAATGCACTTAACAGACAACTTTAAGCCTTATACCCACCAACTTTAAATCTGTTGATTTAAAGAGCAAACAGGTCTATTGTTATATAATAAGATAAAGTTTAGGGGTTTATATTGGTTAAGTACCTTATTTTAACTTCATCAGGTGGTGGTGGGCACATCACCGTTGCTAAGGCAAAAAAAGCTGAGCTCTTAACACAGGGAGTTTTAGAGTCAGATATTACAATGATTGATATCATGGGGCTTGAAAGAGGTGCAGACAACAACAATGACCCCTGGATACCCAAATATCGCCTGCCAGGCACAAAAGTGGAACTTTTTTCAGGTAAAAGTAATGTTAATCGATGGAATGAATCTCAAAAAAAAGGTGGTTTAGAAGGCGTTAGAACTCTCGAAAAACTCATTGAGTACCAGTCCATCGCAGAACAAATTCAAGGTCCCATGCTTACCAAGCGATTAAAAGACTTTCTATATGCTCATCCTGAGCTTGAGCAGGTAATTGACACCCAGGCACTTTCAACCGCTGATATTTGCGGGGTCATTAGTGAGACAAACGATACATCCAAGAAAAACCCCATCAAAATCACAAAAATTATCTCAGAATTTATCACTGAAAAAGCAGTGCATTATTTCAAACCTTTGAGTCAGGTGACAAAGCATCAAGCAAAACATCTGACCGTACAAACCGTTAACCGCGCTTTAACCACTTGGGGCGAGACAGAAGCTGAATTTTACGAACGAAACCATGTTGGCCATATTCACTTTGAGCGTATTACAAAAAAACCGCTTCGCCCTGAATTTTTTGAAGAAAATGATGGCCATCTATACGTTCAAACACATGCTGATGATGCCATTAAAGGCTCGTTAAAAGAACAAGCATTCATGGCGCATGCTCTCGGTCATCCAACCCTCATCGATGATGACTCTACTCAGCATTTTAAACTAAAACGACAACCCGGTGACAACATTACAACGTTAACCTTAGGCAGTCAAAGCAGTGTCGCCGTATTAGATTATATTGATGCTTTTATTGAGCAAGTTTTAGCTGCTGATATACCAGCCGACCAACGCACCCTCCTCTTTATTACAACAAGCAAAAACGATGGCTCTTTTGACACCATGTATGCCAAAGCACGTCTGCATTTAGAAAAACGTATGACCGAGCTCAAAGCCTCAGGTATTGAGTGGCCCGAGGCTGCCGCGGTTATCCCACTTGCATTTCAAGATGGCGAAAGCATGGCTTCTCTTTTTAAAAACAGCGATACGCTCATCACACGATCGGGTGGTATTTCAAGCATGGAGGCAGAACAAACTCAAAAATTTGTGACAGCTAGGAAAGTCTACATCCATTCAGAGGCAACACCTGACATGCCGGACATTTTTCCACGTGAACATTTTGATGCCTGTTATGACACATTACTCAAAGGCACCGTTCGCTGGGAGGGAGGTAATGCCCAATATTTGATGAAAAGCATTGATGCTTCACTGACATCCCCCGACACCATCTTATTTAATTTGAAACAAGAAAAAATACCCTCTCACATCTTTTCTCTCCTTAATAACGCGGAAACCGATTTGCTTGCCAAAAGAAACCGTTTTATTATTGAAGAGGATCTTATCAAAGGCAGTAATCCAAATATGGAATCTGTTGGTGGCTTGCCTGTGATTGCTTATGCAGAAGATTACGACACCCTTAAATTATTGATTGAGCATGGCGGAGAACTCACAAACCCTGTCAAAGCCTACTTACTCCAAAAAGGAATCGTTCAAGAAGAAACGCTACATGCATTAGAAACCTATGAACGCCAAGCGCAATATGAAATAAAAAAACAAGGATATACAGCCTCTTCACGCGTTGCATTTCTTGATGCCATTCAATCAGGAAAGGTTGAAAACCTTAAAGGCTTGCTTTATCGATACCCAAAACTTGCTTTCACTCGCACAAAAAACATCACATACCCTGAAGATTCTAAGACAACAGCAGAAATAAAAACCATTTTGCAACATGCACAAGGCATCCCCATGCTCTCTCTAAAATTAAAAAACCAGCAAATACCACCCGCTGCAAAAGAGCATGCAATGCTTAAATATCTTATCGAGCTCAACCAAACCACGCTTAACCAAGAAGATTCAAAACGAAAAACACCGCTTAGCTATTGCAAAAATGCTGAGTTACGCAAGCTCATGGTGATGCTGGGTGCAAACCCATCCTATTTAGCAAAAGACATTAACAAGCACGAGCGCCATAATCTTAAAAAAACCGCGACAAAGTCAAAACAAAACACCAAAAAGCTACGACATATTATATTAAAAGCCTACTTAGACCACCGAAACAATCAAGAGGCATTCTGTAAGGCGATTCAAATAGAGCTCCAGAATAAACTATATATGTCTCATTTTTCTGATGAAATGGCCCAATTTACCTTTAGTGAACTCAAAACAGCTCAAGATGAAGTTGATTTAATGAACATTGTCGAACGCATGGTGAACCTCATTAAATACCTTTTTGGAGCAGATACACTGACAAAACGTTCACAGTCAGAATCAAAAAAACTCCTGTTTTATAAAGAATCACCTAATTTAATAGAACCGCTCAATCAAGATAGCATCCCAGCCACAAGACCCGATCCAGATCCAGGTGCAAATCCAAATTCAAGTGTAAACCCAGATTAAGCGCTATAAAAATAAGCCATCCAACCTGGTTTTTCATTAAAATTATAGGTATGCTAGCCCAATTCAAATTGCTTACATAAGGAAATGGGCGTAATGACTGTTGTTGCTCGTTTTGAAATTTCTTACCTGCAAGTACTCGATGAGAAAAGCGAATTAACAGCCTCCCTACCCGGCTTTGCAGCGCAAAAAGATACGCTCATCCACCTTTACAAAACCATGCTTCAAACCCGTTTGTTTGATAAAAAAGCAATTGCTTTGCAGCGTACAGGTCAAATGGGCACTTATGCACCTATTAATACACAAGAAGCTGTTTCAACTGCTGTTGGACACGCCCTAAAATCTGAAGATGTATTTGTTCCTTATTACCGAGATTATGCCGCGCAATTTCAGCGCGGGGTTAAAATGTCTGAAATTCTTGCTTATTGGGGTGGTGACGAACGCGGTAGTCAATTTGTTTGTGAATCAGAAGACTTTCCTATTTGTGTTCCCATTGCTTCCCAATGCTTGCATGCTGCAGGCGTTGCCTTTGCCTTTAAACATCGTAATGAGCCACGTGTAGCACTTGCTTGTATTGGCGACGGTGGCACCTCTGAAGGCGATTTTTATGAGGCCTTAAATGCTGCAGGTACTTTAAACTTACCAGTGGTTTTTGTCGTCAATAATAATCAGTGGGCTATTTCTGTTCCACTTGAGCAACAAACAAAGTGTGAAACCCTCGCACAAAAAGCGATTGCCGCAGGATTTGAAGGCGTTCAGGTTGATGGTAACGATATTCTTGCAACACGAGAAGTGATTGGAGAAGCCATTGAAAAAGCACGGCGTGGCGAAGGTCCAACCCTCGTTGAGGCCATGACCTACAGGCTATCAGACCATACCACAGCTGATGATGCAACCCGCTATCAACCCCAAGATATGGTTGAAATTGCCGAAACGCGCGAACCCATAGCACGTTTTAAACGCTTTTTAGAAAAAGAACATAATTGGGATGCAGAAGAAGATGAAGCATTGGTTAAGACCCTCAAAGCAGACATTGATGCGGCTGTAAAAGAATACTTAAATCGTACGCCGCAACCAATAGAAAGCATGTTCGATTATCATTATGCTGAGACTCCAGCCGAACTACTTGAACAACGTGAAACTGCCAAGGAGGCGCTATAACATGTCTGATATTACCCTCCTTGAAGCGGTTACCCAAGCGCTCGCTTATGAACTCAATCTTGATGAAAATGTGGTTGTTTTTGGCGAGGATGTCGGCAAAAATGGCGGTGTTTTTCGCGCAACAGCCGGTCTTCAAGAACGTTTTGGTGACAACCGTGTATTTGACTCCCCTCTTGCTGAATCTATGATTGCGGGGCTTGCTATTGGTATGTCGACCCAAGGCCTAAAGCCTGTGGCCGAATTTCAATTTATGGGGTTTATTTATCCTGCCTTAAATCAAATTATTTCACATGCAGCGCGCATGCGTAACCGCACACGCGGACGCCTACATTGCCCTTTGGTTTTTAGAGCCCCTTTTGGTGGTGGTATCCATGCGCCAGAACATCACTCTGAAAGCACTGAGGCCTTGTTTGCCCATATCCCAGGGCTTCAAGTCGTTATTCCTTCATCGCCTAAGCGTGCTTATGGTTTATTACTTGCTGCCATGCGAAATCCTGATCCTGTGATTTTTTTAGAACCTAAACGCATTTATCGTTTGGTTAAACAGCCTGTTCCTGACAATGGTGAGGCCCTACCCCTTGGTAAATGTTTTACCTTAAAAACAGGTGACGATGTAACCCTTATTAGCTGGGGTGCTAGCATGCATGAAACCCTGCAAGCAGCACGCGCTCTTAATGAAGAAGGTATTTCTTGTGAGGTCATTGACGTCGCAAGTATTAAACCCCTTGATATGGACACTATTTTAAATTCAGTTGAAAAAACAGGACGCGCTGTGATTGTTCATGAAGCTGCTAAATCAGGTGGTGTCGGTGCTGAGATTTCAGCACAAATCATGGAAAATAGCTTAGATGCCTTACTTGCACCTGTACAACGTGTCACAGGCTATGATGTAACCATGCCTTATTTTCAACTTGAAAAACATTATCTACCCAGCGTTGCACGTATCATACAAAGCGTGCAAAGTATTCTGGCATAAATGGAGTAATTATGACTGTTTTTAATTTACCAGACTTAGGCGAAGGCTTACCTGATGCAGAAATTCATGAATGGTTTGTCAAAGAAGGTGACGAAGTTAAACTAGACCAGCCGCTTGTTTCTATGGAAACCGCTAAAGCCGTGGTTGATGTACCTTGTCCACAAGCCGGTGTCATTGAAAAATTATACGGAAAATCAGGCGATATCATCAAAACTGGCGACCCACTCGCGGCCTTTGTTGCAGAAAAAGCAGCTAGCGCCGAAGATAAAGGCACCGTGGTTGGTACGCTTGAAGAGAGTGCTGAAAACTTCGAAGATGATTTTATTATTGGTTCAGCAAGCCCCAGCTCACGGGTAAAAACAACGCCTGCCGCACGTCTACGCGCTAAAAAACTAGAGATTGATTTAAAAACCATAACCGGCACAGGCAACAATGGCCTTGTCACCATTGAAGACGTTGAAATTGAGGCTAAAAAACAAGCCACCCCACCCGAGGGCTTTGAACCTTTACGTGGTGTTCGTCGTGCGATGCTCAGTAGCATGGTTGAATCACATCAAACGGTTGTTCCGGTCAGTATTTTTGATGAAGCTGATGTATCAGCCTGGATTGGTAAAGATGATATTACGGTGCGACTCATTCGCGCTATTTGCGAGGCTGCTAAGACAGAACCTGCTTTAAATGCTTGGTTTGATACAAAACACAGTGCACGCAAATGTTTTGAAGAAGTACACTTAGGCCTTGCCATGGATAATGCTGATGGCTTATTTGTGCCTGTGATTCACAATGCCGAATCAGAAAGTGATGAAGTCTTAAGAGAACAAATTAATGCTTTTAAAATAAGCGTACAAGACCGTACTGTTCCTGCTGAAAAACTGACAGGCTCAACCATCACGCTCTCTAATTTTGGAAAATTTGCAGGTCGCTTTGCAAGCCCTATCATTGTGCCGCCAAGTGTCGCTATTCTTGCCGTCGGCCGATTATATGAGGGGGTTAAAAGTGAGAAAGGGCAGATCAGTTCCTGTCATTTACTACCACTTTCTTTAAGCTTTGACCATCGTGCTGTAACGGGTGGTGAGGCAACTCGCTTTTTAGGCAGCATTATTAAGTCGTTGCTGTAACCAGACCATCCCGTGGCTTTTTAACCAGATACTCTGCATAAAGCCTGAGCGTTCTTCACTTTATCTAGAGATTGTTATTTTTAAGATTACTTTCAATTACCAGCCTTTATTTTACCGTCGTTGCGAGCGTAGCGAAGCAACCCAGAGACATTTTCATGAAAAAAGTGACCATCTCTCAGGCATAAAGCAGGGTACGTAGGAAGAGAAGTAGCCTCTAACGAGGCTTTTCGGACAATTGTCAACACACTCTAATAACACGAATAACACTGCTAATGTGGGAATAAACTTAAATTTTGTCTCACTTTGGTACCAAGGTTACTTTAAATACATTTGGAGAAGCTGATGAATCTGCTCTAGTAATAGTATTAGGTAACGTACTTTGTATTCCTCCAGCTATATATCCAATCACTGTGGGTTTACGAATCGCATCCAGACTTATCACTTTATTAGAATACTGAGGAATATTCGCTCCTATAAAATACGCCCCAACACCAAAAAGCAACTTATTTCCTACATTTGGCGGGCGTGTTGCCAGAATAGTGGGATATTCACTATCCATTAAATATTGTGTAAATCTGCCATTTTTATCCATTTTTATAGTGGTTATTTGATTAATAAAAGGAATTTCAGGATCCGTTTTAAAAACACCATCCTCATAAAAACCATATGAAATACCCCCAAAAAATAAATTATACATGTTTGCGCTTTTCCTAGAGTACAAACCAGCTGTTGCACTAGCATAATTATTCATCCCCTGCTTAAATGTGCCCGCTAAGCTAGGATCAGCCATCACAGGATCACCCGTTTCACCAATAACAACGGGTACGGTCCAAATACCTGTGTCAGGTGTAAATACACCAGAATAGACAACAAAACCGAATCCAAGTCGGTTATTCTTATTCAACATAACCGATATAGCATTTAAATCTCGACGTCTAAAATTAGCATTAGGAACTGCTGGCCTTGGGCTACCAATATTAACTGCAAGTTGTCCGTTAGCCTCTTTAATTTCAAACTGCCTCACCTGCTCGCTATACACACCATTACTACCATCCGTATATATACCTGTAAAATTTTGGCCAAAAATGAGTTGTGTTATATGACCTAATTTATACATTTTTCCACCCGTGATCTGAAATACCGGATTGTAAAGTTGACGAATATTTTTAATCACAGAATGACTACTATTTCCAGGTTCTGTAACCCACTGCAAGATACCCGGCAGATTGATAGCCGTTAAAAATGCTTTTGTATCAAAGGTCCCGGTTGCCGTATTAATACCATACCCTCCTGTCATATAAAGGGTCGTACCATCTTGATAACTTTGTGGTGCTGCAACAGACAAAGTATCAATTTGTTGTTGGGTTAAACCTGAACTTTTATCACTTAATGAGCGAGAAGCAGTAAAGCCTGTTTCAGGATTAAATACCTGAATACTCGTATTTTGATACTCAGAAGGAAAAGGCTCTTCACCCTGAAATCCATGCAGACCATTTGTACGTCCTGCGATAAATATAAAGTTGCCTTGATACAGACCAACCGCACCAGAGTGAACACCTACTGGTAACTTGGATTTCATTTGTTCTATCATAACTCGAAAAGGTAGTCCCTTTTCAGATAGAATAGGCGTTGTTTCATCAGTCTGGTTATTTGTTGTGGCAGAAAATGATGCTGTTATGCCTAAGACAAAGTAAACAAGAAGATAAATTTGCGCTTTAAATAAACATTTCATACAAATCCCTTTTGTAAAGCTATTAATGTGTTGTACAACACGCAACCAATCTCATCCAAATTGATAATTAATTCCGAGTGCACCTTGTACGATATTATTTGAAACCCGGAAATCATTACCTGTATTATCAAATGTTAAATAAGTATTAGGCATAACAAAGTCCACCTTAAAACGCGCAGAAAATGTTTTATAAAAAACATACTCAACACCACCACCAACGGCCGTACCAAACATTGTTTTTTTCATATTAAGTGTGCTGAAAAATGGGACGCTATCAATATTTGTTACACTGCCCGTCGTACTTACCCCTGATATCCCCGCGGCTAAAAACAATAACGTTTTACCCGCAGCAATCCCACCCATTGCCTCTAGTAAAAGAATGTTCTTTAATGCACTCTCAGTGCTCAGTTGATAAAGCGCAAAAGGAGAGCCGTATACTTGTCTAGACGTAGCATTTAAAAAATTAGCACTAAACTCCAAACCATAAACACCTGATACCTTGGCTAAATCCAGCTGAGAACGATAACCTGCCTGTACCCCACCTGTGAAATTAGGGTTCAATGATTGCTGGATGGTGGCATAAAAAGTAGTTGCCTCTATATCCGTTATATTCAGGGTGTTTTTCACAACACCGATATTAAGGCCCGCGTAAAAACCAGTCCATTGGTCAACTGATGTCACCGCATCTTTAAGAGATACTTGCGCAATAGCAGACGAAAGAAAAGTGGTACTCATTAAAACTAATGCTGCTATTTGATGTCGTTTCATTTAAAAATCCCTTTTAAACATAAATTTTGAAACAAGAGCATACTACTCTCGTGAACGTGCAACAACACGCAAAGTAATACATTCTTGTCCTCGGCGCACAACTAAAGAAACAGGCACGCCAACCTTCAAGCTATTCAACACAAACGTATAATCATAAATATCATGAATTTTTCTGCCCGCGAGTTCGAAGATGACATCATTCGGCAAAACACCTGCCTGTTCTGTTGGGGAGTCTTTTGCAACACCTGAAAGCTTTACACCTACAGTATCAACACTCGAGTAATCAGGAATAGTCCCTAAATAAACCCTAAGTCCTCGCCCTGGTTTATCACCAGTCTTTACGACTTGTTGATAATCAATCAAACAAGAGGTTGCTTCAATTTCCTGAACTAGATCAACTAAAAAGTCTAAAATATGTTCCATGCCTTTATAATTTAAAGTGTTAGGTTTATCACGGGCAGTATGATATTCATCATGTGCGCCCGTAAAAAAATTGAGTGAAGGCACGCCCTGCAAATAAAAAGAAGTTGAATCCGTTGGTAAATAGGGATCTGTTTGTAACATTAAAGGCATTGCATGTTTTTCATTTGTCGATTCAATTAGTTTTTGCCAGACAGAACTAGAAGCAACTCCTTGAAGTGAAAGATCCTCCCTTAAACGACCCACCATATCTAAATTAATAGCAACATCGATTGCAGGACGTAGCGACTTGTTACTCGCTTTCATCATAAAATCTTTTACAAAATGGGACGAGCCCAAAAAACCTAACTCCTCTCCTGACCACGCAGCAAATAAAATATCCTTCTTTCCATTCAATTTCCCTTGTTGCTTAAGCTTGCTCAACTGGGCCGCAGATTGTAATACAACCGATACACCTGAAGCATTATCATCTGCTCCATTATGAATTAATTTTTTTCCATGATCCGACTCTCGAGAACCACTCAATTCACCATGGCCTAAATGATCAACATGTGCACCAATCACTATCATTTGCGTTGTATCAGGAGCAAGCTTAAGCTTTGCAAGTACATTGCGTCCGCGCTGCTTATTTTGAAGTAAATTAATTTGACCTGCCATTTTAATACCTGTTAACGCTGGCATAGTACCTAATTGACCACTATCCAATGTATCCTGTAATTTCTGTAGCGAATGGAACGAAGTACCATCATTTTTAAGTAATTCATCTACAATATTGTCTTGAATAGAAACTGCTAAAATATCAGCGCCCGACAATGAAACATCTAAAGAAAGTGGTATAAGTTCATCTCGTACTTTTGAATTTGGACCACTCACAAAAATAATACCTTTCGCACCATGGTCTTTAGCCGTAAAAGCCTTGTAACGAAGTGAGGCATATTGGCTCAGTTGATTTTTTTGTTCATCTGTTATTTTTTCAGGGAGATATCTAAAAACAACCACATACTTATCTTTCACATTTAAATCATGATAAGCATCATATGGCGGAAGCTTTTTTAAAGCGGGTGCTGTAATACCATAACCTGCAAACACCAACTCTGTCGTCTCAAATGAAAGGTTATCTGAGAAAGAAAGCGGACGCCACTCTTGATTTAATGCAAGCGCTCTTTTCTCTCCTTTCTGATTTGTAATGAAAAAAACGTTATTTTTTCCTAATAAAGCACCTGCCGTAAAATCAAACGTTTGAAAAAAAGTCCCATTATCTCCAGCAGGTTCAAGCCCTAATGTATTAAAGAAATCAGCTATGTATTGCGTTGCAAGTGCTTCACCAGGAGTGCCTGTAAGTCGTCCTTCTAGCTTAGCTGAGCTTAAAAATAAAACATGCTTTTTTAAATCAGTAGCATAAGCTCTTATCATTGGGGCGTGTGCCACAACCCACCCCAAAAATAAAAGCCCTATTAATAAATATTTATAACATCCCTTTGATAACATCGTGCAAATCAATCAAAAAATTATCCTGCACCTTACTCAAAGGCCGACTAGATGCAGCAGGTTCTGCATGATGACACTGCATACAACCTCGGCTAAAATGCACCAAACTTGCTTTTTTTTGATTAAACTCAAAACGCTTACAATGCAACACAGATTCAGAGGTTCCGACACTTTTCGCCAGAACCACTGAGGTTACAAAACATAATATAAGCACAAGCACGGAGCGTTTAAATAAAAATCCTTTCATCGTTCACGTCCTTTACTGCTTTTTTAAATTACTCCGAACGAGGCTCATCCCCAATACTTATATCAGCTCTGAAACGCTCACCATACTGCGTTTCAAGTGCTGTGAATGACGCATTAAGCTTATCTTGTCCGAAAGCTTTCGCGTAATGCATGGGGCCACCTCTAAACGGTGCAAAACCTGTACCAAAAATCATACCAGCATCTAACAAGTCCGCATCAGCTACAACACCTTCTCTAAGACACGCTGCCGCCTCATTCACCATACGAAGAATCAAACGATGAGCTATTTCTTCGTCATGTGAACCCGTTGCTTGCTTTAATACTGCTTTATTTTTAACAGGTTTTCCTTGCTTATATTGATAAAACCCTTCACCTGATTTACGACCTAAATGTCCCTGTTTTACCATCTCACCAATACGTTTAGGAACACCACCACCATAATGCGCCGTCAAATTTTCAGCCACAGCCAAACACACATCTAAACCTACTGTATCGGCAAGCTCTACAGGCCCCATCATCATGCCAAAGGCTTTAGCCGCTTCATCAATCACTTCAGGCGCATAACCATCTTCTAAGAGTTGAATACACTCCAACAAATAAGGCATGAGCACGCGATTCACTAAAAACCCTGGACTTGATTTAACAGGTAAAGGCAGGCGTGAAATTTGGTTCACAAATGCTGCTGCTTCATCCGCCACACGTGACAATGTTTTTTCACCACTTACAATCTCAACCAATTCCATTCTAGAAACAGGATTAAAAAAGTGAATCCCAACCAGACGTCCTGGTTTTTTCATCACCGCGCTGATTTCATCCAGAGGAATACTTGAGGTATTGGTTGCAATAATCGCCTCAGGCTTTGCAACTGCTTCTGCATGCTTAAAAATCTCTTGTTTAACCAAAAGATTTTCAAACACAGCTTCAATAATCACATCAGCGCGCTTTAGTCCATGCCCTTCTGGATCGGGAATTAATCTATCCATAGCTGCTTGAATTAACCGCGGTTTTTTAAGTGTTTTCTTAAATAAAACCTGAGCACGCCCCATGGCCGGTGCGATTTGTGCATAGGTTTGATCTTGCAACGTAACGCGCAACCCTTGCTTTGCACACCAAGCAGCAATATCTCCTCCCATCACACCTGCACCGATGACATGCACATGTGTTGCTTTAAATTCTGAGGCTTTTGCGAAACCTTTCATTCGTTCCCGAAGCAAAAAAAGACGAATTAAGTTTTTAGCAGTATCACCTTCAGTGACTAATTTAACCACTGAATCGGCTTCTTTTCGATACGCTCGCTCATCAAAACCACTTTCTTTTTCCCAATAATCAATCACTGAAAAAGGTGCTGGATAATGTGCTTTACGTGCTTTTTTACTCACTTCATGCCGCAGCACTTTAGCCATTAATAAACGAATAGGCATGTATTTATCAAGGCTCTGCAAAAACGACGGTTTATGTTTTGCGGGTTTGTTTTTAATAAAATAAATCGCTGCACGCTTAAGTTGTCTGAGTGGTACAACATCATCTACCAAACCAAGCTTTTTCGCTTTTTTAGCACGAAGCATAGCCCCTGTTAAAATCACCTGCGATAAAGCATTAAAACCACCGATTAATTTAGGTAAGCGTACAACCCCACCCCAACCTGGATGAATCCCAAGTAAAATTTCAGGTAAACCGAGACGTGTATCATCACTGTCTGTTGCTATACGATAATCACATGCTAAAGCAAGTTCCATACCGCCACCTAAACAAAACCCATCAATCATTGCAACGGTTGGGATTTTAAGCTTTTCAAGACGTGAAAATACAGCTTGGCCTTTATGCAAAAAAGCTGCTGCACGTTCAGAAGTATCTAATCCTGAAAAAGTTTTAACATCAGCACCGGCAATAAAGCCTTTGTCTTTACAGGAGTAAATCACAAGCCCTTTCACATCACTCGTGGTGACATCTGATATTTCTTGCAAGAGTGTGTTTAATTCATCAAGCACTTCATCATTAATGCTATTCGTGCCCATGCCTTCTCTATCAAGCCCAAGCCAAAGAATATTGTCAGCATCTTTCGTCAGCTTCCATTGTTTTTCATTACGCATTATCACTCACCTCCGTTGTGCGCTCGAGGTACATCGCACCCCCTTGACCACCACCAATACAAATAGACGCCATACCACGCGTACCCCCACTTTTTTCTAGCGCTTGAAGCACATGTAATACAATACGTGCCCCACTCGCCCCAATGGGATGTCCTGCAGCAATAGCACCACCATCTTGATTTAAACGCTCCCGCAAAGGTGCACCCAACGCACTTGAAAGCCCTAATTCTTCTTTTGAATAAGTTTCATCATCAAATGCTTTTACACAGGCCAGTACTTGCGCTGCAAATGCCTCATTAATTTCAAAGCTATCCATATCAGCAGGTGTAACCCCTTGACGCGTACAGATGGGTGCTACTGCATGTACAGGCCCGAGTCCCATTTGCGCAGGATTAAGTGCTGCCCATTCGGAATCAACAATACGCCCTATGACTGACAAATTATGCTGTTTTACAGCATCTGCACTTGCAAGTAATAATAAGCAAGCGCCATCTGTAATTTGCGAGCTATTACCAGCGGTAACCATGCCATATTTTTTATCAAAAAACGGTCTTAACTTAGCAAGTTTTTCAGGTGTTGAATCGGTACGCGCACCATCATCTTTTTCGTGCGCCTTCCCTCGCTTATCAATAATAGGAATCACCTCATCCATTTGCTGATCAGCATAAGCCTTTAATAAGTTGGCATGACTCTCAGCCGCAAATGCATCCATTTCTTCCCGTGTGATATTAAATTTATAAGCAAGATTTTCCGCCGTTTGCCCCATATTAAGCCCTACAATCGGATCGGTTAAACCCCGCATCAGTGCAATAACAGGCGCTAAAAAAGAAGGACGTATTTTAGGTAATAAAGCGAGGCGCTGTGGCATACTTTTTGCCATGAACCACTGGCCAAGCCACGCTGTCATTTTGGCATTAAACAAAAGAGGCGCGCGACTCATCGCATCTGTCCCACCAGCAAGCACTAAATCACTCTGACCATTTGCAATTTGAAGCGCTGCATTATCAATCGCTTGCATCCCTGAGGCACAGTTACGCATCACGGTAAAAGCCGGCACTTGATTGCCACAACCCAGTCTTAACGCAATCACACGCGCAATATTCGCTTCATCAGCACTTGGCATGGCCGAGCCAATAATCACATGGTCCAAATCACTCGGTAAAAAAGGCTGACGCATTAACAAACTTTCACCAGCAGAAACAGCTAAATCTGATGCACTAAATGGGCCAACACCTTTCGCTTTTAAAAATGGTGTACGCGCCCCATCAACAACATAGACCGCTTTTCCTTTTAAATTTGATTGAGATTTTTTCATTTTGTCTCCTGACAAGGCTTTTCCTACAAATGACTATATTAAGTTAGCCACCATACATGACTTTTCACCCTTTTTTAACAGTTCATAAATTTAAATACTTAGTTGACCGTTCAAAAATTACTGATATACTGTCGCTGCTTGACCTGGAGAGATGGCCGAGCGGCTGAAGGCGCTCCCCTGCTAAGGGAGTATGGGGGCAAAACCTCCATCGAGGGTTCGAATCCCTCTCTCTCCGCCAAAAGCATGTGCGCCCGTAGCTCAGTTGGATAGAGTATCTGGCTACGAACCAGAGGGTCGGAGGTTCGAATCCTTCCGGGCGCACCATTTTTATTCTTTATTTATTAATAAGTTACCTACAACTTACCAATGCAACAGACCAGTCGAGTCTGCCCCCTTTATTTAGAGGTAACAACAAGTGAAAGAAAATGAACTCAAGTCTCTAATAATGGCGTCAGCTTGGCGTTATTTGGCTAGCGGTGGTTATCATGATGTCTATTGTTCAACTGAGCCATTAACTATCGATGGAATGGAACGCTTATGGGTACTAAAAATACCAAAAATCTCAGAAGACATCGATGAAAAGATTAGTAGCATATCTCGAATAAAACCAATACTTGATCAGATTAATCCCGAAGATCCTACCTTTCATATTGTTGGCGATGACAATGACCGATTAAGCGTAGTTACAACCTCTTCCGATGGTTCAATTCACAAAGACACGGTTTCTATTAAAGAATGTTTGATACTTCCATATTTTGGAAACGTACAACCAACACCTCACGAGATTGCGAATGAGGTAATTGAACTCTATAAAAAAACCAGGATTATTATCGTAGATGCAGAAGTTCCAGGTAATTTTTTAAAATACGATGATCGTATAGTGTGTGTTGATGTAGACCATGCATATCAGCGTGACTCGTCCATTAGTAAAGACAATATAGATGAATGGTATGATAACGCATCCTCTTATTATTCCGACGAACCAACACACGCTGTAGAAGCCCTTTTATATCTTGAAGAGAATTTAAAACCGAATGAAATTGACGATAAATTTCTGTCTCTAGGTTTTCTCAAAAAGCTACATGCTCTTCGAGAAGAATGTATGCCTATTACAAGAAAAACACTTGATATATTATTTCAAGTGATGGAGCTTAGCAATCATCGTTTAATTAATGATAAGAATATCACACCCGCTCTAATTGCTAACTTAGAAAAACAGGCCAATTTTGAAACAGATATTACCAGGAATTGGGTCAAGCGAATGCTTCAAAAACAGTTTACACCCGCCGATAAGCTTGGTACTAGAACAAAAGTTCCCTATTGCTCGTTTTACAACCCTGAAAACACAAGTGGAATGAAGCGTAACCGAGAAGAGGAGACCCGTGACCAACGAACCAAACTCCCACCTTTTTCTGATCTTGAGGCCTATATCTATGGACCATGATCAACGGAGTCAGACTCTGCTAAATCCCACATCGCTCTCTACCAGCAAGTCCACTTAGAAGACTCAGGGGCAAATCGAATGACGTAAGCATTGGAAACTCATTCAACATTTAATTGGTGACATGCCCTAACATACCAACCTATACTATTAACTAAGTAGATATTGGTAATGAGCATGGCAAGATGTCTGAAAGCAAGCTAAATCTTTCCAAAGCTTATACTTCTCAATCTGATGAGATAACTTTAGACAACCTTCGCATCGACGGCGATATTCCAACCTGGTTATCGGGCAGTTTTGTGAGTAATGGTCCTGGGCAATTTGAAGTGGGGGGAACGCACTTTAACCATTGGTTTGATGGTTTTGCCATGCTTAAAAAATTTGAATTTAAATCTGGAACAGTCCGCTTCCAGAATCGGTTCTTACAATCAACAGAATACGTTAAAAGCAATAAGCAGAATCAATTAAACATCAATGAATTTGGCACCTATGCAAGCACTTCTAAGATCGGCCGCATAGCATGCGCTATCAAAGAATTGATTCAATACAACACGCACGACAATTGCGTTGTCAACACAGCGTGTATTGCCGAGCATTATATTGCGATGACAGAAAGTAAGGATATGGTTTCATTTAATCTAGACGATTTAAGTACAACAGGCACGTTTCATTTTACCGATACCCTTCCAGGGCATTTGACGACTGCTCATCCTCATTTGGATGTGAATACCCATGAATTAATCAATATCTCAATTGAGATTGGCAAAATTACCCAATACCATATTGATACAATAGAACCACTTACTAAAACGCGTAAACGCATTCAAACGTATCAGTCTGACAACGCTTTCTATATTCATAGCTTTAGTCTCACCAATAACTACATCATTCTATTTAAATCACCACTCGTCATCAACAAAGTGAAGTTAATGCTGGGATTTCCTTTTAACCATACTTTAGCTTATCAAGAAAATACATCTTCTTTTTTTATTGTCATTGACCGAAATAATGGAAAAATAGTTGAAATAGAAGCCCCTCCTTTTGTTTGCTTACATAGTATCAATGCCTATGAATTTGAAAATAAAATCATGCTAGATTTAGTTTGTCATGCCTCAGGAAACCCCTATGATAATTTATATCTATCAAACCTTCGTTCAAGTCATCCCACGCTGTCCACTGGTAAAATAAAGCGTTATACCATCAACCTTCATTCAAAAAATTGTAAACAAATCATTATTTCAAATAGCGCCCATGAATTTCCGCGCATCAATTATATGCGCTGTAATGGCAAGCATTACCAGTTTGTTTATACTACCTTGCTCTCACATTCAGAAGATCTTTTTTTTAATCAAGTACAAAAACTAAATGTCCAAACAGGAAGCACTCAATGTTGGGGTAAACCCAATTACTACCTTGGCGAAGCGGTATTTGTAGCAAAGAACCATCATCAGCAAGAAGATGAGGGGGTTTTATTATTCATCGCATTCAATGCAATAACGCAATTATCATCACTGATAATAATAGATGCTTTATCTATGCAATGCTTAGCCGAAGTATACTTGCCCTTGCATCTTCCTTTTGGGTTACATGGGCATTTTTACAAATAGCTCAATAAAAAGGTAACATTATCCTAGGTCATTCACTCGGCACAGCTATGGACATTCATATGCATAATATACAAACGGTTCTTGGCCAAATACTCCTCGCTTCTTTGAGCAGTTTAGCCTTTTCAGCGACTTATGCTGATGGTTTGAATGACGCGTTATCTACTTATTGTATTCAGTCTGGTGGTAAACCTGAAACGATGCAGGCTGAGTTCTCAACACAACATGGCATGGTTTATGGTCTTACCAAATCATTTTGCCAATTTAGTGTCGATGGTGGAACCATCTCTATTGGACTAGAAACTTTTTCATCACCACAACCTAGTATTGCAGCAACCTATGCAAAAACATTAGCTCCATTGGATGAAAATTCGCCCTTATGGGCTGGCAAAGCGGGTAATCCATCGTTGAATGTCTGCATCAACTTAGGTGGCTCATCGATAGGACGCTTTAACAGTGGTGGGTTTGAAAATGCCTTAGGACAATCTGATATTTGTGTATTTGGTGATGCCTCGATGATTAGCGCCTGGTCTTTAATTTACATGGCGAATCATCGAGAAGGTTATGATCAAATTAAAGAGCACATTAAATCTGTACCTTTACAAACCCATCAGAAATAAAAATTATCTACTTTTAAAAAAGCATGATATAATATGCTCCCTTTTTAATTTAGTAGATTAATTATGATGCAGTTTGAAGATGAAATCTTCTTGGCCGATGAAAAACCCCAAATTCGTCCATCAACACCCGCCTTTAGAGCTGGAAAAAAACAAGCGCGGGCTTATTTCGAGCAAAAAGAACGGGAAGCAAAACGAAACCCAGCTGATGCTAAAACAACTTGCCGAAACGAAGCTAAAACTTCTCAAAGTAATATGCACGCTGAAGCGAAATTTACTACTGCAAACAGACTATACCCATCGCTAATGAAGTTGCGAATTTAATCCAGCTATGATCAAATGTCTGCATGGACAGACGACTTATCACCCAAGAACGTGCAGACTTACAAAAACGTCACAAAAAAGAGCGTGATAAACGTATATGCGACCGT
>JAHZKF010000008.1 GCA_022600575.1 Gammaproteobacteria bacterium
ACAACTTGATTTTTATTTTTTAATGCAAAAAATACCAGACTTTATTGATGAGCTAGCGAAAGCTGTTGAAAAATCCCCCGATGCTTTAGTTGAGAAACAAGCTGAGATAGAAAACATGCTTAAAGATAATCCCTATTTTTTTGCAGCAATTCCCAACGACCTTATAAACAGTCCCCTCGTTTCAGAGCGATTAAGAAATATTGATATGATTAATAATGATCCTGATTTTTGGTTAACTAAAAAACCGGTATCTGAAGCAGAAGTGAAACGTTTTGCAAGCCTGTTCAAGCCAAGTGAACTGATGATGATTATTCATGAGCGAAAACAGAAAGGGCTTGAACCGTTACCGTTACTTGAAGATGAGCGTTATATCTCTTGGTTTGTGAAAAGGCTTAAGGTAACGGGTGTTCGTGATAATGCCTTTTCCGACGATTATTTGGAAATACTTAAAAGTGTTGATAAATATCTGATGAATGGGGGAAGGCTAACGTTTGGGCTTCAGTGTTTGTTTGATAATCATGATTGGTTTTCTGCAATGCAAGCTTATAAAGCGTCTTATGAGCTACCTTTTGAAGACATGTATGATTTAGGTCGTGAATTGCTTCATGCGCTTTATGCTATGTTCAAATTATTACTTAATATTACCGCTATTTTAACCACAGCATTACTTGCTGTGGCAATTGAGTCAGCACTGATTGCAGCATTGGTCATGTTTTTTGAACCACATACGTTTATTTCTGTACTTGCTTTATCACAAACGTTGCCAGGTGGCATTATGATTTTTCCGGCTGTTGTGCTGGGTACTTTAGGGCTGATGGTTGCAACCGCATCGGTTGCAACAGGCATGTTAACGAACCTGCTACGTGAAACGCCTGGGTTGCCGAGCGAAGTGGTAGAGAGTTTTTCTCGCTTAGGAACTCGTATTTATATGTCACTTGCACATTTATTTAATCAAGGTGTGGCGGAATCCTCTAACGTTGCAGTATCTGTAGAAGTTTCTTCTCCAGAAGACAAAGATGATCAGTCGCTTCCTGATGCATCATTGTCACCGTCAGTGCAATCAAAATAAGCTCATATAAAAGACTTTTTGCATTGTTTTTGATCTCAAATTAAGCTAAAATTACATTATATTTTTTGATGTGAGAATGATGATGGGTTATGACATTTCAATTGATGGGGTAAACTTAGAAACGCGGCCGGAAAGGAATGATCAAACAGTGACCCAAGTGACATTGGGTGACTTGCATTCGAATGCAATTAAGTTAATACATACCCTGGTTCGTTATGGGGTTTGTGATATTGAGAAAACGCCATTTGGTTTACTGTTTGCGCTCTATAACCGTGATAAACCAACTGAAGAAGATAAAAAAGATTTTGTAGCGGTTATTGGGAAACATCTTCAGGTTAAAAAAACTGATATTTTAGTGCGATTAATTGGAGATATTGTTGCCGATCGTGGTCAAAATGATTTATATGTTTTAGCTATTCTTGATGTATTACGTGAACAAGATGTTCGTGTATCAACCCTTATCTCTAATCATGATGTTGACTTAATTCGTGCCTATGAGGCCTATAAGAGAGATGGCGGTGATTTTGGAGAAGCTGATACAACAACAGTTGCGCCTATGTTTACACGTTCTATCCAGGCATTAAAGAATAGTATTGGTGAGGGAAAAGCTGTTTCAAATGCTGAGTTTGAGCGTCTTATGGAAACGTCTTATCTACCTACTTTGAAATTAATAGATTACTCGCTCAGTGAGGCTGAGCCTAAAAAAATAAGTATTTTTAGCCATGCACCCATTGATTTAGACGTGATTGAGCAAATGGCTAAAAAATTTGGTGTGACGTATAAAGCCTCAACAGTTGAAGCATTGGCACAGACCATGGATGATATTAACCAAAAGTTTGTTGCTTATGTAAGAGATGGTAATTTTAACCTGATTTATGATCCATCAAAAATTGGTGATTCAGGTCGTGGCATGGTTAAAGAAAATTGTGTTGAGTATGCAATATGGAATCGAAACGAAGATTTAAAAGCAGGTTCGACTGATGTTCCAAGCGATAATATTATTTTTGTTTATGGGCATACAAATGGCGGTGTACATAGAAGAAATAATGTTGTAGCGATTGATAATATTTTAGGTAGGCCGGATGGTAGGAAGACGGAAGGAGATGACATTGTTTTTGTTTCTGATGAGCTTCATCCAACCTTAGATTATGCAGATTCGCCTCCAGATTTTTCAGATCATATTTTATGGGAACTAAGACGGCGGGTAGAAGCAGCCTTATTGAAACCAGATCTTGCTCAGCATTTTCAGAATAAGCGATCGGAGCTCAGCTCTCAAGCTAAAGCTTATAATCAGGCGAGAAGGGCATTAAACCCTGATACGGATGGTGAGGCTATTGCTGCAATAGATGCATCTATTGCGGTTACAACAAAAAAAATGGAATCGTGTATTTATTTTCAGACGGGTAGCCATTTGGATACACCTGCTGAAGCAGGAAAACATTTACTCATAGCGGAGTTTGGTATTGTAGATAAGGCATTAATAGAAAAAATACTGAATGCAGAACTACAAAAAAAATTTATTCCAGTTATAGAAGATGCCTTAGCGGTTCTTAAAAAATATTCGGCAGGAACTAAAGTAAGTGGGTTGATTGAGGCCATAGAAATCGATTTAAAGAGTGAAAACTTCAAAGGCGTAAAAGCAAAAATCAAGCAATTAGAAAAAAACAGTTTTGAAGGGCTTGGCGGTAAAGAACTAGATGCTGATAAAAGAGGGAGATGTGAAACCGCTTGGTATAATGTGATTGCTGGCATTCGTTTCTTTTTGGGTTTAATCACATCTGTTTTTACGAAAGAATATAATTCTGAAAATACATGGGCAAAATCGATAGTTAATCGACCTTTTTTCTTTCAAAAGCCGACCACAAAGGGTGAAGATGCGTTGATAGAAAAAAATCTTGGTTTGTTAGAGAGTGCAAAGGCCGATTTAGAAGCAGAAATTAAATCAGCTGGGTTATCAGGGCCTTAAAATGTATTTCAATTAATTTAAAAAAAAGTATAATGTTCTTTTTTTTATCATAAAAGAGCGTTTGGGTAATAATATGGCAGAATTTGATTTTGATTTGGATCTTCAACCGACTCTTACATCGATTGAGGCTTTAAATAAAGATGTTAAGAGCATGTTTCTTAGGTGGTCTGTTCTTCGTGGTTCTCCACCACCGAGTGTGACAGGGCCGGTGCAATCACCGAGTAAACCGTTTTTTGAGCCGAACTCACCTGTGTCTCTTAATGCATTCAAAGCTTATTATGCAGCCAAGAGAACAGCAGTATTTACGCCGCCTTCCTCACCAATGAGAAAAGAAGTTACGCGTCCTTCGCCTTATTCACCGATTGGTCCTGCTTCATAATACTTAAAATATATAAAGTGATGAAAACATGAAAATATTAGATATATTAAGACGTCAATTAGACTTAAAATTAGCCGACTCAGAAGAAGTCGAGCTTCAACAAATAGACGATAAAATAGCTCGATTGCCTTATGAGGCTCCTGCAACAATGCTCGCACTGCATCAAGAAAGTTGGAACATGCGACGAGCGCAAACAGTTGATGCATATCGTCTTAAACGAGAGGCACAAGAGGCATTAGCGCTTGCTGAAGCTTCAACTGGTGATCGAGAAGCATGGGATAAAGCTTATCGTGCAGCACAAGCAAGTGATGTGATTGTTCAAGCATTATTGGTAGAAAAACTCCGCGATATTCTTAATCCCACCGGTGGTTTGTTTGCGCCTGGAAGCCATGATCGTAAACTTTTTGTGGCTTGCTTTAGTATTATTTTGCTTAACTGGTCGTTAAAAGCTCTCACCTCGATAGATAGAGAAGAGATTAATCGCTTTACAGAAGACTTAACCGCTTTTGTGATGATACCAGTGATGGTGCTCACCATGTTGTCACAGAGGACCGATTTAGACTCATATTTACATATCGTTTCTTTTTATCGTGACTCAGGCGATGAGGTGCAGCGTTTGGCGTTAGAAGCCGGCGTTGAATTAGGTTTGGCAGGAAAAAGACTGGCTGATTCTAATTCTTTAATTGGTCAGCTGGTTAATATTAGAGATAATGCAAAGACACTAGCTGCTATAAATGATCCTGATGCACCTGATGAGCTTTGTTGTGTTTATGGAAAAACGATATTGACCGATCCTGTATACAGCGAGCAAAACCCCGATAGAATGGAAAGAAGCATGATACTTGCTTGGTTAAAAATAAGAGGAACACATCCTTCTACAGGAACAGTATTATACGCAGATGATTTGAAGCGAGACTTTGGCCTGAAACGAAGAGCAGATGCGTATGTAGATGAGCAAGTGGCAAAAAAAGCATTGCTTCAATTATCACGTTTTTCAGAGGCGCTAGTAGATAGTGATGGTGACAACGATGATAATGATGTTGAACTGGGTGAGCTGCGTAAGGATAAGTTTGTTTGATATAGCCATTACAATTGTGATCTAACTCATCTCATGCTTATGTGGGTTTTATCGTTATTGCAAACGTAGCGCGGTCATTTTACCTATCCCGTTGGACGTTTTTATTTTTTTTGATCTTCCCTCATCCGCCCTGCCGGGCACCTTCTCCCGCCAGCGGTAGAAGGGAAGTTCAATACAATTGCATTGTTAACCTAAAAATTTGCGGGAATAAGTCAGCTCATAAAGACGGCAAAGTCAGTTTTTGAGTAACCACATAAGGCACGCATTCTTTTGTATGATTGGTAGTCAGTTCGTTAAGTTATGGTAAGCCCTGTTATAGTGATATGTTTTTGAGTTTTTGTATAGTACTATAAATTGATATAAAAAAAGACATGATGAAAAATTAGAGCTTTCAAAAGGTCTGAAAATGAATAATTTTGCACGATATGCGCTACTTATTCTTGCACCTTGTGCTGTTCTTCAGCCGCTCGGTATGGATATTTTTGTGAGTGGTATACCGGTTATACTTGAAAATTTAAATATCACTGAACAAAAAATTCAATTTTTACTCGTCAGTTATGTACTTGCATCAAGCCTTCCTCAACTGATTATGGGAAGACTCTCAGATCTTTACGGTCGAAAACCGCTTATTCTGATAGCATGCGTTGGCTTTTCACTGACCTCTTATTTGTGTACAACCACACATAATATTTATAGTTTGACGACCTATCGTTTTTTTCAAGGTCTTAGTGCCGCCACAGGTCTTGTTGTGGTTTATGCCATTATCCGAGACATCTATAGCGATAATGAATCAGCTAAAATGTATAGCTATATCTCTTGTATTCTTGCTTTAACTGCAATGCTTGCGCCCTTAATCGGAGCAAGTATTATTGATTATTTTAACAACTGGGAATCTACGTTTCATTTTCTAACTTTTTTTTCTGCTATTGCGTTACTGATTTCACTGATTAAATTGCCAGAAACACATCAAAAACAATCTAACGTACAAGAAAAAAATCCTATTATTAATCAAAATGCTTATAAAATTATTTTAACCAATCCTAGTTTTTGGGCGTTTACGATATGTACAACCATGGTGATGACTGGGCTTTTTCTTTATTTTTCAATTGGCAGTATTTTGTTAATGAAGCGTCTTGGTCTGTCTAGTTATGGCTATTCTATTTTATTTGGAATCAATGCTTGTTTTTATTTGAGTGGAAATTATATTTCTTCTCTTCTCTTGAATAAATTAAAACTCATTCAGATTATTTTGTTAGGTAATTATTTTGTGCTCATTGGCGCAAGCGTCATGTTACTACTGAATTATTTTTTCAGTCTTAGTGTGCTTTATATTGTATTGAGTAATTCTCTCATAACATTTGGAGGCGGGCTTGTGATGGGGCCTGCAACCAGTGGGGCACTCGAACCTTTTAAAGCGCATGCAGGTACAGCTTCAGGCGTATTTGGCGCCATTCAATATGGCTTGCCAGCTTTTATTGGATTGTTTGTTACACGATTTGAAATGACGTCAACGCTGCCTTTGGCAGGTCCTATTCTTATTTTAAGTTTAACCAACTTTTATTTATTAAGAAGAAATACATTATCTCGGTGCGCCACGGCTGGTTGACAGCCATGGCACATAGAGAAATATCAATTAACTCTCTTCCTCATCATCCCAGCTTAAGGTACCGCCAGCTTGATATTCAATAACGCGCGTCTCAAAAAAGTTTTTCTCTTTTTTCAAATCAAGCATTTCACTCATCCATGGGAATGGATTTTCAGCGCCTGGGTATAAATCAGCAAGGCCAATTTGGTTTAAGCGTCTGTTGGCAATAAAGTGCAGGTACTCTTCGAACATTTCGGCATTCATACCTAAGATACCACGTGGCATGGTGTCTTTGGCATATTGATATTCCATTTCAACGCCTTCTTTAACCAATTGCGTCATTTCTTGTTTGAATTTTTCGGTCCACAGTTCTGGATTTTCGATTTTGATTTGATTAATGACATCGATACCAAAATTCATGTGCATAGACTCATCACGCAGAATATATTGGAACTGTTCGGAGGTACCAATCATTTTGTTACGTCTGCCCATTGATAAAATTTGGGTAAAGCCAACGTAGAAGAAAATGCCTTCAAATATCACGTAAAAAGCAATTAAATCACGTAGTAACCGTTGATTGGCTTCAGGTGTGCCGGTTAAGAAAGTTGGATCACCTAAACTTTGTGTAAAGGGTAGGGCCCAAGCTGCTTTTTTAGAAACAGACGGAATTTCACGATACATATTAAATACAGCTGCTTCATCAAGTCCTAAGCTTTCAATAATATATTGATAGGCATGCGTATGGAGTGCTTCTTCGAAAGCTTGGCGAAGCAGATATTGACGGCACTCAGGATTAGTAATGTGTCGATAGACTGCAAGAACTAAGTTATTAGCAACCAGTGAATCAGCTGTTGAGAAAAAGCCTAAGTTACGCAAAATAATTAGGCGTTCGTCTTCAGTTAAGCCGTTAGGATCGTTCCAGAGTGCTAAGTCGGCACTCATACTGATTTCGTTTGGCATCCAGTGATTAGCGCAGGCAGTTAAATATTTATCCCATGCCCAATTATATTTAAAAGGAACCAGTTGGTTTAAGTCAGCTCGGCAGTTAATGATTTTTTTATCGTCAACTTGAACACGAGCAGCACCCATTTCGAGTTCTTCTAATCCGGTTGCGCCAACAGGATTGGCCTTTACTGCTTGGGGTTCATCTAATGTAATGCTCATAAAATTCTCCTAAATAAAATGAAGGTTATTGACAGGCTTCACAGTCTGGGTCAAGAATTGAACAGGCTTGAGGGGCCGTATCTTCGACTTTAACTGCATTAAGTGCGCCATCCGTGAGCGTTGACTTTTCTGCATTACTCGCACCTAAGCTGCGCAAGTAATAGGTTGTTTTTAATCCAGATACCCAAGCATTTCGATAGAGCTCATCGAGTTTTTTCCCTGAGGGCTGGGCCATGTAAATATTAAGTGATTGCGCTTGGTCAAGCCATTTTTGCCGGCGAGAAGCGGCTTCAACCAACCATTTAGGATCTATTTCAAAGGCTGTTGCATACCGTGCTTTAAGTTCAGCTGGAATACGATTAATATTTTGAATACTGCCATTGAAATATTTCAAATCATTCACCATGACTTCATCCCATAATTTAAGCGCTTTTAAATCAGCAAGTAAATAGGGGTTAACCACGGTAAACTCACCGGATAAGTTTGATTTAACAAATAAGTTTTGATAAGTCGGCTCAATGGACTGTGACACACCACAAATGTTAGAAATGGTAGCCGTTGGCGCAATGGCCATTAAGTTTGAATTCCGCATGCCTTGCGTACGTACTTTGATACGAAGTGCTTCCCAATCAAGTGTTGCACTTTGGTTTTGTGTGAGCAGTTTACCACGTACTTTTTGAACCAGTTTAATTGAATCAATGGGTAAAATACCTTGACTCCAAAGTGATCCTTCATAACTGGAGTAGTGACCACGTTCTTTAGCTAAATCTGAAGAAGCTTCAATGGTGTAGTAACTAATCAGCTCCATTGAGGTATCCGCAAAATGAATTGCTTCCTCAGAAGCATAATCAATACCCATAGCGTATAAAGCGTCTTGAAAGCCCATTAAACCCATCCCCACAGGGCGATGTTTTAAGTTCGAATTTCGTGCTTGTGGTACCGAGTAATAATTAATATCAATGACGTTATCTAACATGCGCACGGCTGTTTTAACGGTTTTTTTGAGTTTTTCCTCATCTAATTTTCCGTTAATGATATGTGCAGGTAGATTAATACTGCCTAAATTACAGACTGCAATCTCATCTTCGGATGTGTTGAGTGTAATTTCAGTACACAGGTTTGAGCTGTGAATGACACCGGTATGTTGCTGTGGTGAACGTAAGTTACAGGTGTCTTTGAAGGTAAGCCATGGGTGTCCTGTTTCAAATAACATCGAGAGCATTTTACGCCACAGTTTAATCGCAGGCAGTGTCTTGCTATTTTGAAGTTTGCCTTCGTTCGCCTGCTTTTCATATTTAAGATAAAGCGCTTCGAAGTCTTTACCATATGCATCATGAAGACCTGGTACTTCATCAGGTGAAAAGAGCGTCCAATCTGTTTTGTCATGAACACGCTTCATGAATAAATCAGGAATCCAAAGCGCTGTGTTCATATCGTGGGTTCGACGACGGTCATCTCCTGTATTTTTACGTAGCTCAAGAAATTCTTCGACGTCTTTATGCCAACATTCAAGATAAGCACAAACGGCACCTTTACGTTTGCCGCCTTGATTAACAGCAACAGCGGTTGCATCGGCAACATTTAAAAAGGGAACAACGCCTTGTGAGCGGCCATTTGTACCTTTAATATGTGCGCCCATGGCACGAACAGGTGTCCAATCATTTCCAAGACCACCTGCAAATTTTGATAGAAGCGCATTGTCTCGCATGGCTCCATAAATGCCATCTAAATGATCTGGAACGGTCGTGAGGTAACAGCTAGAGAGTTGTGGTCTTACGGTACCTGCATTAAAGAGGGTGGGTGTAGATGACATATAATCAAATGATGACAATTGAAGATAAAACTCAATTGCTTTTTCTTCACGATTTTTTTCTCTTAATGCAAGCCCCATAGAAACACGCATAAAGAAGGCTTGTGGGAGCTCATAACGTGTATCATGCTCGTGAATAAAGTAACGGTCGTATAATGTTTGCAAACCTAAATAAGTAAATTGCATGTCGCGTTTAGATAATAGTGCTTTGCCGAGTTTATCTAAATCAAATTCAGCAAGGGCTGGATCAATAATCCCTTGATTAATACCGTGGTTTAAATATTTTTTAAAATAATCTGGATATATTTTTGTCATCTCATCGCAAGTGGTTTCTTGCTGCATACCTAACTTACTGAGTGCCTCGGTGCGTAAGCTATTGAGTAATAAGCGTGCGCTCACATAAGTATAATTAGGCTCTGTTTCGACTAAAGCACGTGCGGCCATGATGAGTGCTTTATGGACATCTTCAAGGTTGGCCTGATGGTATAAATTGCGTAACGCATCTTTAAGAATAGGTGTTGCATTAACATCATCTAGGTCACGGCAAGATTCTTCGACGAGTGTTTTAAGGCGCCCAAGGTCTAGCGGTTTAATATCACCATTTGGCATGGTGATGAGTGGAGGGGTAGGTCCTTTAGCAGGCTCTGTTTTTAATTCAGTTTCACGGGCTTTGCGGCGTTCTTCGCGATATAAAACGTAGGCACGAGCGACTTTATATTCGCCACTGCGCATGAGTGCCAATTCAACTTGATCTTGAATATCTTCAATATGAATGGTGCCACCACTTGGAAGGCGACGATGGAAAGCATTTGTAATTTGTTGCGTTAACTGTTCGAGATTATGATGAATACGATCAGAACTTGCGGCATTGCCTCCTTCAACGGCAATAAACGCTTTGCTTAAGGCGACTTGAATTTTTGTTGCATCATAGGGAGCGACTTTACCATTTCTTTTGATGGTTTTAAGGGTTCCAGGGGCGTGTACTGTGAACTCGACAGGGCTTTCTAGTGATCGTTCATCTGTAGGTTCAAGTAATTGGGCCATAGTTCCTCCTAAGGAGCGTTAAAGTTTATAAAAAATAAAAATATTATTGTGGTATAGATATCAGCAAAGCACAAGATGTAGTGTTTTAAACGCCGACTACCACAATATAATGTGTTTCAATGAAAATAACAAGAGAATAAGTCTGGGTATAATAAGGGTATATGCTGTGGATAAGTTGTGTATTTATTCTTGTGCTTTAACGATGACGGCATCGCTAACGCCGAGGGCACCGCGAGTATTAAGATGTAGACGACCAACATTAGCATAAATTTGACTTGAACTGCCGCCATCTAAATTAAGTGCTTCTTCACAATAAAGCGGGAATGCTTTCATTAAATTAGCTAGTGCTGTTGTTGTCATAGCTGCATGTTCAGTAACTAATAAAATAACTTGATTCTTTTGTGTAATACCAAGGGCTGTACGTTCTGCAATGCCTGGTTTTAACTGAGGTACTTTTCCATCAACCAATAAACGAGGGCCACTCTGAATAGCAAAATTAACAGCGCGATTTTTGACTGAGTATTGGGACATTTTAGCGAGGTAAGGTTTTTTCCTGATGGTATAAAAAACACCCCACCAGCTGATGGGTTTGATAGGAGTGTAACGATGTTTATGGCCAATACGTAAGCCAAGAGGGCGATACTCCGTATCAAAAAAGCCGCCATTAATGGCTATGAGTGCATCGCTATGAACGGCCATTTCTTCGACTGATGCGTGTGGTCTAGATAAATCACGTGCTGTGACAAGATCAAGTTTTTGCTTATGTAGATTAATCCGGAACACATGAACATGTGCCCAAGGGATTAAAGGGTTTGGAGATAAATCACGGTATTCTATGCCTGGAGCAATTTTCTCCCAGCCGGCAGCAGCATGTATTCTTTGAATTCCAATAAGAAATAAAAGGCTAAAAAAAACGAGGCTAGCGCTTAAGACCCTTGGTTTTTTAGTTTGCCTTGGCATGGTTATCTTGTATCCTTATAAGCAGGCAATCAATTCAATAATCTAATTAGGACTATCATGCGAAATTTGTCGCAACAGATCAACCGAAAATCATCATTAGAAGCATTAATGGATGATGTTTTAAAGCGTGCCAAACTGAATGGTGCCTCAGATGCTGCTGTTTCTGTGAATCATGATCAGGGGTTTGGGGTTGATGTACGTATGGGCAGCGTTGAAACCGTTGCTTTCAGTGAAGAAAGAGGCGTTGCTGTTACTGTTTATATAGGGCAACAAAAAGGCAGTGCAACCAGTAGTGATACTTCAGTCTCCGCACTAGATTCGATGGTATCAGCTGCCTGTGAGATTGCTAAAGTTAGCGCAAAAGACCCCTGTTTTGGTTTACCTGATGTCAAGTTAATTGATTCAAATTATCCTTCTTTGGATTTGTATCATGAGTGGTCACTTACGCCTGAAGAGGCCGGTGAGCTTGCTTTGGTATGCGAAACTGAGGCACTTGGTTTAGATAAACGAATTCATAATTCAGATGGTACAAATGTATCTACGTATACTTTTTGTCATGGCTATGCAAATACAAAAGGTTTTTCAGGCGTGATTGAAAGCAGTCGTCATAGCATGAGTTGTTCTTTACTTGCAGAAGCTAAAGGCAGTATGCAACGAGACTATGCTTATACAACTGCAAGAATGCCAGATAAACTGATGAATTCTCGTGATTTAGCCGCTTTAGCGGCTGAAAGAACGGTTGAGAGATTGTCGCCTCAACAACTTAACACACAAAAAATGCCAGTTCTTTTTTCATCACGCGTTTCAAGTGGTTTAATTGGTGCGTTTATTCAAGCGGTCAGTGGTTCAAGTTTGTATCGCAAAAACTCGTTTTTATTAGATAGTCTAGGTCAGGCTATTTTTCCGGATAATATTACGATTTTTGAAGAGCCACATCGATTGTGTGGTCTTGGTAGTTCGCCCTTTGATGGTGAAGGTATTATTACGCGCCCCAATGTATTCATTAAAGACGGTGTGTTGCAACAATATGTTTTAGGGAGTTATTCGGCACGTAAGCTTGGTTTAGAAACAACGGCGAATGCGGGTGGCGTTTATAACCTTACAGTTGAACCAACGGCAGGTGATTTAGAAACGTTACTTAAACAAATGCATCAAGGTTTATTGGTCACAGAACTCATGGGGCAGGGGGTTAATGGTATTACGGGTGATTATTCAAGAGGTGCTGCTGGTTTTTGGGTGGATGAAGGTAAAATTCAATATCCGGTAGATGAAATTACCATTGCTGGGAATCTAAAAGAGATGTTTCAGAAAATTGTTGCTGTTGGCACGGATATTAATCCTTCTATTTCAACGCGTTGTGGTTCGATATTGGTTGAAGAGATGACGGTTGCTGGTGGATAAGAGGTATCAAATGCTCCCTTCTCCCCATGGGGAGTCACTATGCTGTTATTGAGAGGATTAAAAAAAGGGGCGCTGCCCCTTTAAATCCCCGAGATATTTAAGAAGGGAATTTAAGCATAAAAAAGCGGCTTAAGCCGCTTCAAAATTCCCTTACG
>JAHZKF010000009.1 GCA_022600575.1 Gammaproteobacteria bacterium
AGCGAAGCAAACCAGGGTCATTATTTACATGAGAATGTCTCTGGTTTGCTTCGCTACGCTCGCAACGACGGTAAAATAGAGGCTGCCAATTAAAAGCAATCTTAAAAATAACAGCATCTAAAAAAGTGACCATCCCTCAGGGCTTGTCCGGGTAACAGGGTACTCAGAAAAAAGTGCTCTCTAGTAAGACTTTTTAACCGCCTCCAACTTGATAAGCTTCCATTGCAAGTGCATTAAAGTAGTCATAAGACATATAGAAATCACCCCAATCCGCAATATAACGACCCCATGAATTCCGCACTGTAAATAAACCATGATGTCTGTGACCATAGTTATCCATTGCCACCGCAGCATCATCATATCCCGTAATCACAATGCCGTGACCCGGTAATGTCGTTTGATATTTTAAATCAATAGCCATATCAGGAGTTAAGACCCACGTATCGCTAAAATAATGATGCCAACCAATAGCGCCCGCTGTACCGATATCTGCCCTTGGTAATAAAACACCGAAAACAACTCGATTACCCGCATCTAAAGCCGCTTTAACTTTATCAGCCGTTTTATGGCTTGGGTCGATTGGAAGGGTCTCAAATTCAAAGAGCTGACTCCACTTTACCTTCGTCCCAGATATTTGTTCACTCTGTGCTAAGTATGCTTCCGGATACATCAGTGCATTCGATTTAGTCCAATAACTAGGATAACTTTTTACGCCCGCACAACCATGTTTCTTTTGATTTTTTATATTGATAACACCGTATTTATTGACACGACTAAATGGCTCTGATAACTCTAGACCATCCCAACCACTCATTTTTTGCTCTTGATCTTCCAGATAATTTCCTAACTGCAATAAACACAATTGGCTGATATAGTCCCCTTCATTCATTGCAGCATCCATCGCGGCGGTCGCTGCAAATGTTGCACATGAACCATGCACGCCTTGATCTAAAACAGGTACTTTACTCATACCTAACTGAACGCTTTTTTTACCTTTGTTTACATCAGCTTTATATGATGAGTCATATTTAAAAGGGTTCTCTAATGCCAACTGAACCCGTTCATACAAACTCTTTCGCGCCTTTTCAGACAATTCATACTCAAATAAAGTAATTACTTTTGTCTGGGGTGCCATCAGTAGCAAAGGAGCCTTATGCGTTAAATTAATGAGCCGCTCTACTGTCCCTACTGGTTTTAAATCACCCGCAAAAGCATGCGTTGTTAATAATAATAATCCTAAAGTAAATCGTGTTATTTTTAAAAACGTCATTACAATCACCTTTATATGCATTTTTTGTCCGCATAATTTACCACACCCACCGCATTATGGTCAATAAAATATCACTGTGGTTGCCTTGGGGTCCAGGTGATTTTATCCTGTCCCTCATTTTTTTTGTTTAGGCTCTTCCTTTGTTCCGTTAATTTTCGTACAATGAACGCCATTTTTAAGTCATCACGATTAATTTACTGAGGAAAACCATGGTCGTTATTCGTTTATCACGGGCTGGCGCAAAGAAGCGTCCCTTTTATCACATCGTTGTTACAGACAGTCGTAGACGTCGTGACAGCAACTATATTGAGAGCATTGGGTACTTTAATCCTGTTGCTCGTGGACAAGAAGTTCGTCTGCATCTAGAAACCGATCGCCTCGCGCATTGGCAAGGTGTTGGTGCACAGCTGTCTGACCGCGTTAAGTTTTTAGCTAAGAACTTTAAAGCACCCGTGGCGAAGCCTGCAGCTAAAAAAGAAGATAAAGCAGCATAAAATCAATGGATGTGCTCACACCTGAATGGGTTGTCGTTGGGAAGTTCGGCCGGCCACAAGGCATTAAAGGCCTGGTTCGCATCACTTCATTCACTGAGCCACGTGATAATATATTGCAATATCCTGATTGGTCTATTCAAATGCCGGGAGCAGTATGGCAGAGGGTGACGCGTTTAGAAGAACGCATAACCCCTCAGCATATTCTTGCTCAGATTGAAGGATACACCTCTCGGGAAGCTGTTTCTGCTTTAACCAATATAGAAATAGCCGTGCCGAAAGAAACGCTTCCTGCCTTGAATGCAGGCGAATATTATTGGCACGAACTAATCGGCATGCGTGTAATACACAACAATGGGACAACCTTGGGAATGGTTGACTCCGTATTAGAAACTGGCTCCAATGATGTGCTGGTTGTTGTTGATAATAAAAAAAGAAGGTTAATTCCCTATCTTTTGGATGATGTGATTCAAAAGATAAATAAAGACAGCCGCGAAATCACTGTTTGCTGGGATGTGGATTTTTAGCATGCTACAACTCGGCGTAATCAGTGTGATGCCCGATATGTTCACCTCGCTTCAGTATGGTGTAACAGGACGTGCGCTGGCTGAGAAGCGCGTTCAAGTAACGCATTGGAATCCACGAGACTGGACCCAACTGCCCCATCGTCAGGTTGATGATAAACCCTACGGTGGTGGACCTGGTATGGTCATGCGTTATGAGCCCTTGCACAAAGCGATTCTTGAAGGGCAGCGTACATTAGGGAAACCTTGCAAAACGGTTTATTTAAGCCCGCAAGGAACACAGGTCAAACAAGCTTATTTAAAGCAATTGGTTGACCAAAGAGAACCAATCCTCTTTGTCGCTGGACGCTACGAGGGCATCGATGAAAGAATACTCATCGATGATATTGATGAAGAGTGGTCACTGGGTGACTTTGTATTAAGCGGTGGAGAGTTTGCAGCAATGGTATTTATTGATGCCTTAGCACGCTTGCTCCCGGGCAGTTTAGGACATCCTAATTCAGCCCAAGAAGATTCCTTTATGACAGGACTCTTAGACCACCCACATTATACCCGTCCACCGAATGTGGATGGACGCGAAGTGCCTCATGTTTTATTACAAGGGGACCACAGCGCAATTGAGAAGTGGAGAAGAAAACAGGCGTTAGGACAAACCTGGTTAAAACGGCCAGATTTACTTTCGCAAGGTGTATTAACAAATGCCGATGAGCAATTGCTTATCGAGTTTAAACATGAGTATGGCATGTCTTTAAATACAGACAGCCCGTTGGAGGAGTGAGTTATGAGTCATCTGATTGATGAAATTAACGCGGAGCAAATGCAAAGCAAAGAAATTCCTGAGTTTAACTCTGGAGACACTGTAGTTGTTCAAGTAAAAGTAAAAGAAGGCACACGTGAACGCCTCCAAGCCTTTGAAGGGGTTGTGATTGCACGACGAAACCGTGGCGTAAACTCAGCTTTTACCGTGCGTAAAATTTCACACAACGTTGGTGTAGAGCGTGTTTTCCCACTCTATAGCTCACTTGTTGACAGCATTACCGTTAAACGTCGTGGTGATGTTCGTCGTGCGAAACTTTACTATCTCCGTAAGCTTTCAGGTCGTGCTGCACGTATTCGTGAAAAACTGCCGCAGAAGAAATAATATTCATTTACGCCAGCATCAAATGACTTCTGAATCGACGTGCCGCGACTTGTTCTCGGCACTTAGAAAGCTATGAGGAAAATACTGGATCCCGCGCATAAAGCGTAACGCATCATCACGACATTCAATTTAAAAAAGTGGTTGCAATACATCCCCCAAATCACCTAAGCTACTTTGATGCACGCAATTGAGATCAAACAGCTTTGTAAAACCTACGACGGTGGTGTTGAGGCCTTAAAAGGCATTGACTTAACCATTGCGTCTGGCGATTTTTTTGCTCTGCTCGGTGCTAACGGTGCCGGAAAATCAACCACAATTGGTTTAATTAGCTCACTGTTAACCAAAACCTCTGGTTCAATTCATATCTGTGGTATCGATTTAGATAAAAACCCCACAAAAGCGAAGCAATATTTAGGCCTAGTTCCTCAGGAAATCAATCTCAATATATTTGAAGCTTGTCATCAAATACTAATAAACCAAGCTGGCTACTACGGCATTCCTCGTCAAGAAGCTTGCTCACGTGCTGACGAGCTGCTGAAACAACTCGGCTTATGGCATAAAAAAGACACTGTCGTTCGTCGCCTTTCCGGAGGCATGAAACGCCGTTTAATGATTGCTCGCGCTTTAATGCATCGCCCTCGTGTACTCATTTTAGATGAACCAACCGCAGGCGTAGATATCGAAATTCGACATAGCATGTGGGAATTTCTTAAACGCACCAATGACGAAGGTACAACCATTATTTTAACCACACACTATCTTGAGGAAGCCGAACAGCTCTGCAAACACATTGCCATTATCGATAAAGGGAAACTCGTTGAGAACACTTCAACACAAGGCCTACTTAACACACTCCAACACCAAACATATGTTTTTAACACTGAGAACTCAATCAACGCTTTACCTAACCTTGAGCCCTGGGAAGCCACACAAATTGACACACATACTTTTGAATTACGTGTTGATAATCAACACTCATTAAACCAAGTGTTCATACGTCTTAATGAACAAGGCCTTTATATTCATAGCCTACGCAACAAAACCAATCGTCTAGAAGAATTATTTATGGATCTCATTCGCCATGCTAAAGAATAGCCAAATCATTGCTCTCTATACTATCGTTCGACGAGAAATGGTACGTATGCTACGCATCTCAAGCCAAACCTTTCTACCGCCAGTGATTACAACAACGCTCTACTTTTTAATTTTTGGTGGTGTCATTGGACACCGCATTGGCCCGATTGCAGGATACGGCTATACCTCTTTTATTGCACCAGGACTCATTGCAATGGGCATTATCACCAATGCTTATTCAAACGTCTCAACTTCACTCTTTAGCATGCGGTTTCAACGTAGCATTGAGGAAATTTTAGTCAGCCCCATGCATTGGAGTATTATGTTACTTGGCTATGTTTTAGGTGGTGTCTTTCGAGGTATCATTGTTGCCTTACTCATTACGATTTCCGCATCCTTTTTTGTCACACTCGATGTCTTTAAACACCTACCTATGGCGATGTTCGTACTACTTTTAATTGCCATTATTTTTTCACTCGCAGGCTTTATCAATGGCATGTTAGCACGCACCTTTGATGATGTTGCTTTCGTTCCAACATTTGTGCTTACCCCCTTGATTTACCTCGGTGGTGTTTTTTATACAACCAACATGCTTCCTGATTTTTGGCAAAAAATTACTTTATTAAATCCCATCTATTACATGGTTCATGCATTAAGACACGTGATGCTCAATCAACCCGGTGATAGCATTGTGCGTGATTTAATCATTATGGGCTTGATGTTAATTGGATTACTGATAACCGGCGCCATTTTAATTAAAAAAGGCGTTGGGCTTCGTGAATAAAATGGAACAGAGAAAAAAGATAGACAGCACAATCACAACAGTCCGATTTTTCTAACTTGGACGCCTCGACCGTGTTTTTGGCTTCTTGGTGGCTATGCCCCAAGCCTGCACACCGCACGTGAAACCTGGCATCCTTAACAAAGGTATTGGCTGTGCAATTCCTACTGCCTACATCTTTATTATAGTATATTTTTAGAACAAGTCAAAATCTTTTGTGCTGCACAACTTGAAGTCATCCCGATTTTTCTATAGAATTCAGCTCTTTGTCAGAATCATCTAAAGACAAGCTTGGAGAAGAAACATGTATGCGGTGATCAAAACCGGCGGTAAGCAATACCGTGTTAAAACGGGCGATGTACTCAAAATCGAACAACTTCCTGTTGAATCAGGAAGTAACGTTGATTTTTTTGAGGTGCTTCTTGTTGTAGACGGTGAAAAAAGCACCGTTGGAACCCCCCTTGTAGCAAAAGCAGTTGTGAAGGCAACTGTACTTTCACAAGGACGTCACAAGAAAATCAAAATCATTAAGTTTAAAAGACGTAAACACCACATGAAGCAAATGGGGCATCGTCAAAACTATACTGAAGTCAAAATTACCGAAATTAACCAGTAAGAAGGTAAGAGAACCATGGCAACTAAAAAAGCAGGTGGTAGTACTCGTAACGGCCGCGATTCGAATCCTAAGTACCTAGGTGTGAAGCGCTATGGCGGCCAACGCGTTAATGCAGGCGAAATTCTTGTTCGTCAACGAGGTACAAAATTTCATGCAGGTCCTGGTGTTGGTTTAGGACGTGACCATACCTTATTTGCATTAGCAGAAGGATTGGTACGCTTTGTAAAAAAAGGTCCTCATTATCGACAGTTTGTTTGCATCGACCCAATCGCTACAACCGAAGCTGAAAAAGCTTAAACTGCTGAGCAATTCATGAAGTTTGTAGACGAAGCCATCATTTATGTTCACGCAGGGCGTGGCGGTGATGGCTGTTTAAGTTTTAGGCGTGAAAAATACATTCCTTTTGGTGGACCTGACGGTGGTGACGGCGGTGACGGCGGCAGTGTTTTTCTGCGCGCCACATCTGGCTTAAACACCCTGGTTGATTTTCGCCATCAACGTCGTCACAAAGCCGAAAGTGGCCAACAAGGCATGGGGAGCAACTGCACCGGTAAAGCAGGCGAAAGCCTGACTGTCGATGTTCCTGTGGGCACCGTTGTATACGACGCTGACACCAAAGAGTGCCTAGGTGATATTCAAACTGACGGCTCGCTATTGCTCGTCGCCCAAGGTGGCTTCCATGGCCTTGGTAATACGCGCTACAAAAGCAGTACTAACCGCGCCCCTCGCCAAACCAGTAAAGGCTCACCAGGTGAAGTCCGAACGCTCAAACTTGAACTCCGTGTACTCGCCGATGTTGGCTTGCTTGGATTGCCTAACGCCGGTAAATCAACGCTGCTTAAAGCCGTTTCAAGTGCCAAACCTAAAATTGCTGATTATCCTTTTACAACCCTTCACCCCTCTCTTGGCGTGGTCAGTGTTTCAAATCATCAAAGTTTTGTAATGGCGGATATTCCAGGGCTGATTGAAGGTGCCTCAACAGGGGCAGGCCTTGGCCATCGTTTTTTAAAGCACTTAGCACGCACTTCTGTATTGCTACACCTTGTGGATATCTCACCCCGTGAAGATTACTGCCCCATTGAAGCTGCGAAAACCATTTTAGGTGAACTTGAAAATTATAATGCTGACTTGCTTAACAAACCACGTTGGCTTGTCCTCAATAAAATAGACGCTTTTCCCGATGATGCATCTCGTGAAGAAGCTATTCAAAGTTTCTTAAAAGGCTTTAAGTGGGAAGGCACCTACTTTACGCTTTCAGCACTTACACGAAGCGGTACCGAACCTTTATGCCATGCCTTGATGGAACATATTAATACCATGAAAGAACAACCGTAACAACGCTCTTTAAGTCTGTCCTATCCATTAATATCGATATCGTTCTTTTTAACATAACTAACTCATTGGTGGCTGTGGCTTACTCTCAGCAAGAATTAAATCATCCACCGCTTGAATCGTCTTATCAAAATATCTAGACAACCTCAAAAGCTCTTTACTCATAGAGTTATCAGCATATTCAAAGAAGTGCTTTTGACCTATCAGCGTTTGTGCGCCCGGCGTATAGGTTTCTGCCATTGTTTTTCGGCCCACAATCCATCCAAGGTCAAACATTCTAAATATCGCTCTAAACACAGCAATAACCGCATTATAAATCTTATGAAACTTCGAATTAGGCTTTCCTAATTCAAGCGCACGCTTATCATTCAGATAAGCATTGACCTCTGCTTTAAACGCTTTATAGCGCATTTTATTCTGTAAAAACCCATCAACACTGGATTCTAAATCTTGCACCAAACCTCTCATCTTTGTATGAAGTTTTCCGTCCCCTGCAAGTGATTCTGATACTTTTAAACGACTAAGCATATCCATGAGCCTGGTTAACAACGCTTTTTGTTTTACTGAAAACAAAGCGCTTACTTCTGTCGATTGTAACAAAGTTAAAGCAGCTTCATATTTTAAAACCTTTTCTTCCAAACCATCTAAACTTTCACTAAATGAAAACTGCTTTGGCCACATCGTCATCGCCAGTGCTTTAATCGTGTTATCTTTAATAGATGCCCAGGTCTCTTCCCCAACTTTATCGATATATTTTTCCCGAAACAACTCATCTAGCCTTTGTTCAAGCACTCTTTTTTCATCTGTTGCTAAAGCAACTTGCTGCGGGTATTCATAAACCATCCATTGATAAACAGCTTCATCTGCATGATTGGTCCAGGCATCGGCTAAACCTTCTTTAAGCTGCTCTTCAGCACCCTCTTCTGCATCCATCAGCGCCCCATTTGCTAAGAGCGTCTTCATCATACCTTTATGACCCAATATAGATGCTTGTACCAACGGGCTACCTACTTGGTTTCTTTTGTTTACATCAAAGCCTTTCTTAATTAATTCGCTTAAAATATCTACATCTTCACTGAGTACCGCCTCAAGAATCACATCCTCTTTGTTAGCACGCTTAAAATCAGTTTCTTCAATTAAACAACGCACCCTCTCAATCTGACGATTTTTAATGGCGTCAATCAGTGGTATTGAGCCTGCCATACTTGGAACACTCCCCAACTTTGTTTTTAATTTATGCTTTTGACCACGGCCTCATTACAGATAAAGCTTAACCAGTGGATCAATCACTTCATGTATACGCGAAACGTCCGCCTTTTTACAGCGCACTTTAAACTCAAGGTAAGGTTCATCTAAACGGTCAAGCCGATATCCTACCTGGCATGGAATACCCGTTAATGCTTCTTCTAGTTTTTTTGCGGTTGCCCCTTCTGGCACACCAAACAAACGCCATTTTAGACACACTTTATCACTAGGTGTAAGCCGCCTTCTCAAATATAAAAAGGCATGAGTTTCAAACATCGGCAAACATTCTTTAGGAGGCCCTGGTAATAATACAAACACTTTCCCATCTTTCTCATAAGCACACCCCAGTGCCGTACCATTTGGATTATCAAACAGCTGAGCCCCTTCAGGAAATAAAGCTTGAGCCTCTTGGCCTGTATCAACGCATAATTTAACAGACTGAAGACGTTGTTCAATATGAGTTAATGCTTCAGGATAAGACACTAATGGTTTACCTACATATTTTGCTAAAGCAAATCGCGTCCTATCATCTGATGTAGGGCCTAAGCCACCCGTAATAATGACCGTTTCATGATGAGCCGCCAAAAACGTAATTGCATCTAATAATTCTTGCTCTTTATCGCCGCATACCACATGCATACCCATCGGAAACCCAGCTGAGCTTAAAGCATATGCCAACGCTTGGCTTGTGGTATTTAGTGTATCTCCATGAGTTAACTCATCTCCCGTAGACAACATTGCAATGGTCATAATCTACCTCGCTTAACAATTTGATGAAATCTGTGTATTCAGCCAATGAATTAATTGCTCTCGAACTTCAGGCGTTGCCTGATCTAAACTTTGTATACAAGCAAAGACTGTATTCAAATCTTTAGCAGCACGTGTTAATTTAGCTTCAATTTTATGCCATGTATGATGTGCTGGATTGATACTTACTTCACGCAATCGATTATCAAATACCACTTGCTGCTGTTTAATCTCCAAATGATAAGCCAATGATATGCTCCAGAACTGCTCTGGATGACGCAACCGATACTGTATGTTTTTTAATAAAACTTCAGGCTTGGTGTTAAAAAAATCAACAAAGGTTTGTTTTAACAATGGAAAAGGAACATGCGGTAAATACATAAATTTTTTATGAAACCCTGCCATATGAGCACTTGTTTCTTGAAAAAGACGATGCCCTATAACGGGTATAGTTAATCCCAATAAACGCTTACACTTCGCATCCCATTTATGGGCTGCTTGTGTTTTCCAGCGCCCTCGAAGCACTGGTTTTTCATCTTGAAAAAAGTCTGTCGTCTTAAGTGGCCTTAATAAAATACAATCATCATTTAAATAAATAAACTGCTCTGATAAACCCGGAATACGCCACAACATAGATTCAATCGTCAAACTATTAAAGGTTGGTAAATATTGCTGAAACCCTTGAAAAATATCACGATGATCAACCACCTTAAAACGACTCGCATAAGATGTTCCTTGCCAAGTTTTTAAAATAGGCGGTATTTGTCCATCCGTTACAATGTAAATCGTTCGAAGCCAGGGGGCAAACTTGAGTAAAGACCGCAGACAAAAATCAATTTCACCCGACGAGTCAAAACGGGTTGGAAGCGCTGCTTCAACATCAAACGTATTGTTTTGAATGGATTTTAAGTAATTTAAACGTTTTTTAAGGTGCGCTTCATCAGCACCATCCACCCAAGTTACAACCGCATCAATGACCACAGAGGGATTCCTCACATTATTGCGGCATGCAACTTCTTGATGGTGCTGTTGCCTCTAGTTAGCATTAAAACAGCAGCAAACCACTATTCTTGAGCAGCCGCACCCGCCATTTGCTCATCCGTTGGTGCTCCTGTTGCTGCAGGTGCCTCTGGTGCTGCAGCTGCATCAGGGGCTGCCGGTGCTGCCTCCTGCGCTTTAGGTTGCATCATATCATCCCCACCGGCATCAGGCATTGGAGGTGCATCATCTCCACCACATGCTCCTAATGCTAACACCATAATTCCTGTAACAGCTATCATAGCCAAACGTTTCATTGCCTTCTCCATGTTATTAAAACGGCTCACCACTTCAGTTTATCAAAATCTCAGACGAAAGAAAGAGCCCTCTTCTTTATCCTATTAATTCCCGCTATAATGGACAGCTTTTCAACATAATAATGAGTTCACTCGTGAAAGCCTGGTCCAGTGAAAAAATATCTACGTTTGCCTTGGTACTTCTTATCACAGGAGCCATCGATAGCATTCGTAATCTGCCAGCAACCGCCCTTTTTGGTTCGACCCTTATTTTCTTTTTCTTATTTGGGGCACTCGTCTTTTTAATTCCCATCGCTCTTATCTCAGCTGAACTTGCTTCTACCTGGCCTGAAGAAGAAGGAGGCGTATACAGCTGGGTTAAACATGCTTTTGGTGAAACGATGGCGTTTTTTACCATCTGGCTTCAGTGGATTAATACGCTCGTTTGGTACCCTACTATTTTATCTTTTATTGCAGGTACCCTCGCCTATCTGGTGAATCCCGAACTTGCGCATAATAAAATATACCTTATCTCGGTGATTCTTATCGTATTTTGGTCTTTAACACTTATCGGCTTAAAAGGCCTTAAAGCCTCGGCTGCATTCGCAAGCTTTTGTGCCATTGTCGGCATGATAATACCGATGGGCGTCATTATTGTGCTTGCCATCATTTGGCTCTTTCAAGGTCACCCCCTTGCTATTGATTTAAGCCCTCACAACCTCATTCCACACTGGGGAGACACCCAATCCTGGGCCTCACTCACAGCTATCGTGACCTCTTTCCTTGGCATGGAGCTTGCGGCCGTCCATGTCCGTAACGTTAAAAACCCACAGAAAAACTTCCCGCGGGCCATGTTTTTTTCAGTACTTCTCATTCTAAGCACCATGATTTTGGGCTCTCTTGCCATCGCTTTTGTGCTCCCACAAGAAAAAATTGGCTTAGTACAAGGTGTCATGCAAGCATTCACCAACTTTTTTGAGGTCTATCATCTCACACGCATCATGCCAATTATCATCATCATGCTCCTACTCGGAAGCCTAGGCGGCATGATTAATTGGATTATATCACCAGCAAAAGGCTTATTACTTGCAGCTGACCAAGGCTTTTTGCCCCCTTGGTTATATCGTTTAAACAAACAGGGGGTTGCCTCACGTGTTTTATTACTCCAAGCAGGCCTTGTCACTATTCTTTGTGGTGGATTTTTCTTGCTCCCCTCGATTAACTCTATCTATTGGCTATTCACAGCCTTAAGTACTGAGCTTTATCTTGTGATGTATGTGTTTTTGTTTCTTGCAGCCATTCATCTTAAAAATAAGTTTAAGAACCACCCACGTCATTTCTCAGTTCCTGGCGGAAAAATAGGCTACTATCTTACCTGTGCACTCGGACTGGCTGGCTGTACCATGAGCCTGGTGGTTGGATTTTTCCCACCCGAAGAAAGTCTTAATATGGGTGGCGCTGCCCGGTTTCGTTTGATTTTTGTTGCGGGTATTCTTTTGATGATGCTACCGGCCGGATTGCTTTATTTGTATAAACAAAGAAAAACAAAAGCTTAATTAACCCTCATCCGCCCTATCGAACACCTTCTCCCCTTGGGGAAAGCAATCAAAATCATCCAAACCGTGCATCAAAAGCTGTAATAAGCCCTTGATGAACCGCCTCTAAACTTCGATTACTCATGACAACTAAGGCATCCCCTGCCTGTGCTGCTGCACTTGCAGCCTTCACCAAAGGCTCTTTAGCATCTGAGACAGTCCATGCTTTAGGCCAAGCATCTGATGGGGTTTCGGTTAAAACATATACATCATCTGCATTTGCCAATGCATCTGCAATGCGCGTGCCATGCACACCCATTCGCATGCTGTGTGAAGCAAGCTCTAAAATAACCAACACACGTTGATACCTTTCTTGCTGCTTGACCGCTTTAATGGTTTTTTCTATTGCTGTTGGATGATGAGCAAAATCATCATAAAGTTTAATGCCATATGCATCCATTCGCACTTCAAGTCGGCGTTTTACAGGTACAAATTGCTCTAGTGCTCGTGCTGCAACCTCAGGCTCAACCCCTGCATACATACTTGCAGCAAAAGCAGCCAGACCATTTTCGGCATTAAATTGCCCCATTAAGTCCCATTTAATTTCAGCAACCACTTTGTTTTGATGCAAAATATGAAAATGCGATCCAATATCATCCAAAATCGCTACACGCCACACAGCGTCACCCTGACTTGCCATACTTGAGGCATGACTAAAAACGCCTTTATCCATCACCTCTTTTAAAGCCACATCATCTCGCGGATAAAGCAATTCACCTTTAGGCGGTATCGTTTTTAAAAAATAATGCACCTGCTTTTGTATTGCGGCTAAATCAGCGTAAATATCAGCGTGATCAAACTCTAAATTATTAAAAATTGCACATTCTGGGTGATAATGCATAAACTTTGGGCGCTTATCAAAAAAGGCACTGTCATATTCATCTGCCTCAATCACAAACCATTCGCCATCTCCTAAACGTGCATTGGTTTGAAAATTGCTTGCAACCCCACCAATTAAAAAACCAGGCGCAAGACCTGCTTGGTCAAGAATAAAGGTAAGCATGGAGGTTGTTGTGGTTTTACCATGTGTTCCTGCAACAGCAAGCACACGGTAACGCGATAACACATTTTCAGCCAGCCACTGAGGGCCCGAAATATAAGGCTTATCGGCATCTAATACAGCTTCTATAACCGGCATCCCGCGCATAATGGCATTACCCACCACCACACAATCAGCGGCCAGCGCATCGGTTGTATCGGTATATCCTTCAGTCCAGGTAATCCCTTCTGCTGCTAATAAGTCACTCACAGGCGGATAACAGTTTGCATCACTCCCTGTGACCTTAAATCCAAGCTTACGCGCAAATAATGCAAGTGCACTCATAAAGGTGCCACTAACCCCAAGCACATGCAAATGTCCAGACGCTTCCTTTTGCATTAAACACCTCTTATCTTAAGATAATATCAATCGCACTTTAGTATAAATAAAACCGATAAGAAAGCATTATTTCTTTAAAATAAACCCATCCACCCTTCAGACTTAGAACCAGACGACTCAGTAGGAAAACGAACTTGCTGCGCAAAAGCCACATCAAACACGCTCATTTGACGTAAAGGCGATACACCTTCATCCATAGCAGGTTTATTTGCCAACGCAACCAATCCTGCTGCGTAATGTGCCGGATATTCTGCTTTCCTCTCTAAATTTAAACTTTGCTCTCTAATAGCCCGCATGTTTGTTTGAAAATCAACGTCTATTTTCCCATATCCTTGAATACAATCGGTGACCATCGAACTTGGAGGAAAAGCATTGTTCTGATGATCAAATTGAATACCACGAAAAGAGCACGTACTCGGCACTACATCAGCATTCTCTTTAAAAAAGCATTCCAATTCAAATAACATAGAGGCTAAATCATCTATCAATAAAAACGTAAACTCCCCGTCCCCTAAATATCTCGCAATATGATGCATCAACATATAGCAAATATCTTGTTTAGATACATTAGCCATAGACCAGTTATCGATGACATCGACTGAAAGCCCAAATCGCGAACCGGTCCAGGAAAACATTTGAACAGGCTTATTATTGATATCTCGTCCAGATAAATAACTCTCTTCTTTATCCTCCAAACAGGTCTGATAATCAACATCTTGCATTGCCTCAAAAGTCGTTCCCGGCAAAAGATTATGATACACATCGTAAGTCAAAATAGGCTCAAAAAAAACCTCAATAGACGCCCCAACACTTGCTTTTAATACTTCAAAAAAATCCGTCCCTAAAATACTACAGGTCTCGAAAAATCCGTCTTTTGATTGTGCTGCACCCACAAAATCCAACCAAACAGACTGACGTAATGAAGCAATACAAACAATCAGTTTCTTATAATCTGGATTCTCTTGAACAAAATCAACAATAAATGTTTTCAATTTTTCACGCGCAGCTTCTGTATTTGAACATCCATCAAAATCAATCCCAACAACCAGTGTTTCTTCTGCCATCATATTTCCAGTTCTTTTTTACACACTTAAAAATCACATCATTTAAAACACATTTAAATTAATGCCTTAAATACAACAATCATCCTGAAAATTGAATCCCTACAAAAGACCTTTCGTAGAAACGGGTGGCTCGTCATCATCAGCTTTTTTATTACTTGCAAAAATACCATTTGTAATCCAAGGAGATGCGAACAGAACCACGCCCACGCCAGCTGCTGTACGCTTTTTCCCCGTTCCTAAAACCAATACACTAAGACATGCCAATACACCAAAACATGATATTGGGCTATGACAAACAACCTGCATCACAAACCCTGTCATCCCAACCGGTTTAGATGAATGACGTTTTCTAGAGGTAGATGGTGGGGAAATATTCCTATCTTGGCTATTCACAGCATCAACCATCACCCGTGCCACCGATTTTCTCGCTAATTCTGATAACGCCGCAGCATAAATCACTTCATATTCATGAGGGGTCTTCAAGGCTAGCATTCTCATCTCTCGCAGATGCACATCAAATGCTGAGTTAATGACGCCACATCCCCGAATCCAAGTTGTTTCTATTGGTTCAAGCCATCGCTCATAAGGTGCATGCTGCATTCCCTTAAAAAAACAGGTTCTCGGAATTAATCCTGCGTAATCTGAAAAAAACTGGTCTAGCTTTTTCAAAATAGGCTGTTTATCATCTATCAATACGAATGAAAAATGAGTGTTGTCGCCCAGAAATTGAGCAAAGTGATGCATCTGCATATACATAATATCTTTTTTTGTTGTGTCATTCGCACTCAGTTCTTGCGTTTTTTTTTCTGAAAGGTCGTAATTCGTCCCAGTCCATTTCAACATCTCAACAGGCATCTTTTCAGTATTATCGACCATCCACGATACAGGCCGTTTTGAAGTATGATAAGCCCTATAATCAGCCTGTTGAAAAAACGAAAAAGTAGTTCCAAATTGAAGTTGATGATAAACATCATAGGTGAGGATATTTTCAAACGAGAGTGTAATACGCTCATCTAAATAAGGTCGTAATGCTTCAATGAAATCCAAACCCAAAACACAGCAGCTTTGATACATTTCATCCGGCTTGTTTTGCATCGCATTCAAAGAGTCAATCCAAACAGACTGACGCAGTGAGCCAATACAAATGATAATGTTTTGATATGAGGTACCACGAACAAAAGCCACTATTCGCTCGATCAAAGCGTTACGTGCATATTTTGTATCTGAACAACCATCAAAATCAACAGAAAGAACTAGCGTTTCAACAGACAATTTTTTGACCATACAACTTACAACAAACTCGACTACAAACAAAAAAAGGGGATGAAATTATACCATAAAAAATAACTTATCCACACTAAGAGGCAGTCCAAAAGTCCCTGCCTTCGGCCACCCCTGCACCTAGTGAGTAAAAATTTTGCATAGCTTAATGACAAAACATCGTATTTTAGCGGCGCGGCGTTTTCATGGAAGTAAAAAATAGGGTAAATCCTAAATATCGCACATCATCTTCCAGGGGGCTGCACCCATTTCATCAAAAAATACCAATTTACTCGAATATAACCTTGTTATCAGTCTTATCCTGGACTAATTCGCCTCACCATCATGCCAATCGATGCAAATTTTACAAAGGCCTCGCTACTTTTGGGGTAAAACTCATAATCTTTACTTAGGCGCCGCTGATAGTTCATCCATCCAAATGTCCGCTCTACAATCCAACGAAATTTCACGATCTTGAAGACCTTGCGCGGTCGCTTAATCACTGTCCAGACGATATTAAAACAAGAGAGCGCCCAATCGATAAGCTTATGACTTGTATACCCACCATCAACCCAGATTAGTTTGATTATATCAAAGTATGTGGCGAGCTTTGAGATCAAAAGACGTGCGCCAGCACGGTCTTGAATCCCCTCGGAATGAATCATGACAACTAGGAGTAAACCCAAAACATCAACCACGATATGCCAGAAAGTCTTAAAACAGCCTAGATCTGCCTATTCAAAACCACTCGGTTAGCGCCTCAAAAAGACAAAAAAAGAACGGGATGATTAAATTTGCTTCAAAAAAAACTCCCTTTATGTTATCATGCTTGTAAATATAAAAGACTAACGCTCGATTTGTTGGTTGTCTTGTTTAACCGTTTTGTGCGATAAACCAACAGCACAAGCAATCCCATTGGCACCCTATTGACGCCACGGGCTATTAGCATGAGGTGTATAATGTATTATCACTTAATAATCAATAAGTTCACCACTATAGAAGAAGCCGTTGCAAATATTCCCAAAGGCTCCACCTCGATTAATTTGACAGGGAATGCCCTCGACCAGATGCCCCAAGCAAACCTCATCGCCATGATGAACGCAATGCCCCCAACCGTTACTTCGATTGATTTTTTCGAGAATGGCCTCAACCAGATACCCCAAGCAAACCTCATCGCCATGATGAACGCAATGCGACCAACTGTTACCTCGATTAATTTGACAGGGAATGACCTCAACCGGATGCCCCAAGAAAATCTCATCTCCATGATGAGCGCAATACCTGCAACCGTCACCTCGGTTAATTTGAGCGGGAATGGCCTCCACATGATGCCCCAAGAAGATCTCATCGCCATGATGCGCGCAATACCTGCAGGTGTCACCTCGATTAATTTGGGCCAGCATGACCTCGACGAGATGCCCCAAGCAAACCTCATTGCCATGATGGGCGCAATACCACGAACCGTCACCTCGATTAATTTGGGCTATACTTTCCTCCGCACGATGCTCCAAGCAAACCTCATCGCCATGATGAGCGCAATACCTGCAGACGTCACCTCGGTTAATTTGCGCGGGAATGCCCTCCACATGATGCCCCAAGAAAATCTCATCGCCATGATGGGCGCAATACCACAAACCGTCACCTCGATTGATTTGAGCGAGAATGGCCTCCACATGATGCCCCAAGAAAATCTCATCGCCATGATGCGCGCAATACCTGCAGGCGTCACCTCGGTTAATTTGAGCTTGAATAGCCTCACCCAAATGAGCGCTCAAGACTTACGAGCCATGCTTGAGTCTATCCTAGAACATGTCACCTCGATTAACTTACAAAATAACAATTTATTTCAAAATAAAACTTCTGATGAAATTGATGCTTTTTTAATTGAACTTGGGGATATGCATCTTCGACGAGTACTAGACTTAAGTCATAATGGTGAATCAGCGCTTGCCAGAGTAATAGTGCCGCTTACTCAGATGAGCACATCTGGTATTCCTATAATGAGACATGCTAAGGCAGGGAATATCCCTAGCGTCCATACCTCCAAAGTGAGAGTAGGAAAACTTACTATTCCGCCTGAAGTGGCAGCGCACATAGCTTTTTTTGCTTCAAACACAGCAGAGCAAGAAACATTTACAGCTATCAAAAATATCTCAAACGCCGTTAGATCCAGAAAAGCACATGGTGCTTGCATTGAAAGCGACATGCTTGGACCTGCAGATTCTGAACTGGGCGTTACCCCGCCATCTCATACAGAAGAAATAACTTCTAATTTAATTGATGGCGAAGAAAAATGTGCCTTTGTTGCACCGCTCAAAAATTAATCATCCTTGCAAAACAATAGTAAGCCATTAGAGGGCATCCAAAAAGGGTTTTTCTTCCCCTGACCACCATTTGATCGCATCAATAAAATCCAAGTCTGGCGGAAACTTTTATGTTGGATGATGCTACTTCGATTTGAAGGTTATCGTGATTTGATCTGATGAGCAAGCGTTATCAAAGTAATTTAACAAACCAACAATGGGTGATTATTAAACCACTCATTCCTTCAGAAAAAGATGGCGGTCGCCCAAGAACAACGGATATGCGGGAAGTAATGAATGCTATTTTTTATTTGTTACGTACAGACTGCCAATGGGATTATCTTCCCAAATGCTTTCCACCTACGAGTACTTCACGCAATGGCGTGATGACGGTGTTTTAGAGGATATAATGCGTATTCTTCGTGAAGAGGTAAGGACAGCCGCTGGATGAAACCCCAAGCCCAGTGCGGGCATCATTGATCGTCAAACCGTAAAAACAGCAGGCCCCGCCCTGAATGTTGGATACGACGGCGGTTAAAAAATAAAAGGAAGAATTGGATGGATGAACTATCAGCGGCGCCTAAGTAAAGATTATGAGTTTTACCCCAAAAGTAGCGAGGCCTTTGTAACATTTACATCGATTGGCATGATGGTGAGGCGAATTAGTCCAGGATAAGACTGATAACAAGGTTATATTCGAGTAAATTGGTATTTTTTGATGAAATGGGTGCAGCCCCTGGAAGATAATGTGCGATATTTAGGATTTACCCTATTTTTTACTTCCATGAAAGCGCCGCGCCGCTAAAATACTGGGGTGGCCGAAGGCAGGGACTTTTAGGACAGCCTCTAAGAATTATTACTTGACGATTGTTTTTTATAAATATGAACTTGCTGCACCACAGGCTCATGCCAAGGCCCTGAGACGTCATAGGTATATCCACTGATTTTTTCCATGCCTTGGTTAATCAGTTTGCTTGCAACCCAGGTTGCAATACCTGCAACAGGCCCCCCTGCTATCGTTGCAACAACCGGCAAGCTTGCTGTGATATGCGGTGTAATATGCAATGACAATTCATAAAGCCGCTTATCTAAGTTAAGTGACCCCTTCATCGTAGCACGGGCAACAGGTCCATCTATCGCACTGTCTTCTGTTTCCATAATGCCATGAGCCAACACAAAGTTACCGTCAAATTTATCAAAGCTATATCCAGGCTTCGATAAGTCACTAAAATCGAGTTTTAAGCGACGTGGAATGGTTTGCAAACTCAAAATACTTAAAAGCTTACCCAATGCCATTTTTTTCTCAGTTTCAGGACTCAAATTTTTGATTCGTCCATCTTTAAATGCAATGTACATTTTTCCGGTAACGCCCTTTACTGAAAAGTCATTCGGCGCACCATCCCAGTCTCCCATAAACTGGATGTCCCCTTCATGTGCTTCAACCACCGGTGAGGCATGCCAATGCGTTAAGGCTTTATCTAAATCATGAATTTGCAGATGTGCATCAACCCTTGTCTCAAGCTTTGGTGCTTCTTCCCACTCCCCCTTCGCCATCAATTCATAAGCTTCTGATTTTAATGTACCTGTATCAAGACGCCATACATCATCACTGACATGTGTCCCTTTAAGTGACAGTTTTCCCGCATTCACATCTCTAACTTCGAGCGCCCCTACTTTTAAATTAAGATTAGGAATTTGTCGTGGTTTCCAAGCCGTTTTTGCAAGCATATCCGCTTGAAGGGCGTTAGCCTCTGGTAAATCCATTTTCCAAGAAGATATATAGCCACTTAAAGCATTTTTACCGGGAGTATATTTTAAATCGGCCGACACTAAATCTTCTTTCATCGCAATAGACCACACATGGTCTGGCAAGTGCTGCGCATGGAGTTGCATATTTTGATAATGCTGTTTAAATACCTCTGCCTTCTCAAAACTCAGTGATACAGAACGAAAACCTTGTAAATCATTGCTTGATTGATGATTACTTTTTGACCTTATTTTATCTAATACGGGCTCCCAAGGTGTCCAGTCAAAGGTTTTAAAGTTACCCCGAATAGACGCGCCAAGCTTATCGCGTAATACCGCTTGCCCCTCTCCTAACACCACTTCTCCACGCATAAGTTTCAGTGTTGGCAACCGCCCTGTGAACCATAAGTCTGTACTCAAACGTTTGTCATAATTTGTTTTCAACCGCATCCCACCCCGCGCCAAATTAAAATGGGTCTCTACGATCAAAGGCGTAATATCGCTTCGTTTTTTCCCGAAAGGTTCCGGAAAATCAATCGATAAACCTTGTAATGAAGACGTCACACGTACACTATCTAAATCATTTGGCTCATCTGTAAGCAGCAACTCACCTTTCATTTTTGCGCGACCTTTTACCAATGACAATACGGGTAATGCAGTCGCATCTCGAAGCCCTGACGCCGCAAGATAACCTTCCATATCAATCGCTAAATGAGGTGCATCACCATGATCTGAGCGCACCCATAATGTCATAGGCTCATCAAATAAACGTGCAGACAAATGACTATCAACCACCCCTTGTTCATCAAATTTCAATTGTCCAGATAAATCATGTAATCCAAAAGTTTGAGGCACTTCTTGCAAAAACAAATCATTCTTTTGAAAGTCAACCACCCCTTTTACCTGTAACTTATCAGGCCCTGGATAAAACGGGAAATCAATCGCAAGCTTTAAGTTACCCGGTTTTTTTAAAATAAGCATGTCTAATTTGGACAGTTTTGTATGCAGGGGCGATTTTTTAATATAACTCAACAGTTCGTCCAGAGGCGCTTCAGCATCACCTTGGACCGACAGCACTTCATGATTAAGCCCTAAATCACGCACGCTTAAACTTGCCTCACGCATTGGAATCTGTTGAAAATCGGCTTCGGCTATCTCACCTGTGAGCAATCGTTTATCAAGCCGTAAAGTACCACTAATATCTGTTATCAGAGACCAGTCAGGATTAAAACGCAGATCAACACCGCTCATAGAGCCTGTTACCAAAAACTTACCGGGATGATTATCAAACGGAAACGCCTGAAGAGGACCTTCTAGCTGGACTCGACCAGAAAACTGATCAATCCGCGTCACATCGTGTTCGAGCCATGCTTTTAATTTAGGTTTTAAACTTTTTTCAGGAAGATATGGCCACCAAAACGTTGAATCATGCGTTGCAAACGAAAGGTTGCCATGTATTGTGCCTCGTGAATCAGATGAAAAATCATCCAATGTGCCTCGTGCACTAAACAAACCATGCTCTTGTTTTAATATCCCTCTATCCAAGCTTATCCGCCATCCATGACTCAATGCTTTCCAAACCATTGAGACATTCAATAAATCAACATTAAGGGGCGGTTTATTCTTTGCTGATATCGTTATATTTTCGCTATCCAACTCGAAACGACCTTCTTTAGGCTCCCAGGCCAAAGCACCCGAAAGATGTGTAACACCCGGAATATTGCCTTTTTCTTCCCATGAAAGATGCGTAAAGCGTGATAACACATACGTTAACTTTCCTGCTTGAAAACCGAGTTGTGAATGATTTAATTGACCTCGAGGTTTCATATCAAACCAAGGTTTTAAAGCTTCTCCCCTCCCTTCAAGCAATGTGCGTGTCGGTTCTAATAAAAGCGTTTTAATAAACACACGATATTGATCATTATCAGAACGATATGTCACCGTCAAAGCATTTTCAGGCCAAGTTGTTTTATTCGCTTTAAAACGCACATGATCAGCAGTCCACTTCCAGCCATCCCTTGTTTCTTCCCAAGCCATATTTGCACTCAAGCGGTCAAACTTTCGAATCCGTTTATCGTGTGCCTGCTTCCACACCACATCCCGCAAACGCATCACGGCTTGTGCACCAGCAAGGTGCGCATTACGAACGTCAAGCCACAATTGAAATTCACCACGCCCTTCATTCACTTGATAGCCAAGGGTTGAAAAAAACGTCTTCCATTCAGCAAAATCAACTCTCTCAGCAGACAGGTAGATTTGTCCTCTCACACCAGAAGAAAAACCACTTGGCAGATTCAAATCAGCCAATAAAGACAGTGCACTTGGGTGCTCTCCTGCCAAACTTGCGTGCCCTTTAACGCGATAATGTCCATCATTATTTGAGGCCACAACCGTTAAGGGCTTAATTGACGTCACTCGCCCATCGTCCCAATGTAAAGTGACACCAACTCTTTTCATCACAATTTTTTGATGCGCTATCAACCAATCTAAAACCGTGCTGTACCCCGCCTCAGGTACTGTTTTTAAATCAGTATTTAAAGCCACTCCATCCAGCTGCCAATGGGCATTATGCTCATGAAAATTAAGTGTCGCATCTTCCACAAATAACACGCCAGGTTGAATTCGCCAATGCCAAAACGAACGCATCAAATTGATGCCTACAAACAATTCTTTTACATTTAAGACGTCACCCTCTTTTTCAGAAATCTTAACACCATCTAATTTCAAGACCGGCTCAAACCAATACCAACTGGTTTTCATTTCTTGAATTGAAACAGAAGTGCCAAATACAGCCGATAAACGTGTTTCAAGCGCCCCTTTATATTGTGCGGCCCAGGGGGTTAATGCACGAAATACTGTCAATGAAATAGCAAACAATACCATCAAGGTCGCAAATAAAATCCATATACGTTTAATCCAGCGCTTTAACCGCAAAGAAAACAGCTTACGCTTTTTAGTTTGCTTCATTGTTCCACCACGTCAACTCCCGCTGGAGGCGAAAAGCGAAATAATTTAGGCGATAATGCCACATTATTTTTAACTTTTTTAAAATGTATGGCAGTTCGCTGCCCTAATTGATCATACAAATCCATACGCTTAAGTTGTGTGCCTTCAAACCAAAGCGCCATACGTTGAATATTAGCTTGCTTGGCCGTTGCCTGTAACTTAAAAACATCCATTTTATCTTCATGCACTTCCGTTACTTTAAAATCATGAACAAAACGCGCACGTGAATCCCCTAAAAATAAACCGGCTGCCGCCCCCATCACTTCAGTTTGAGGTCTCACCGTCACTTGTTCCAAATCAACGTCATACAGCCAAAATTTCTCGCCATCTGCTACCAAAAGCTGTTTCATCGGTGTCTTGGTTTGCCACCTAAAGTGCCCTGGCCGCTCAAATGCCATCGTACCAGCGCTTTTAGATATCTCGCGTGTTTTAGCGTTAATTTTTTGTGTGAATGACGCACTCATAGATGAAATGTGAGTTAACTTATCCCACAACAAATCACTCGCAGAATCACTCCAAGCAAGCGTCGTAGCTCCCCAAAATATCAGCACAAAAGCCACTTTTTTTAGGTTCATACCTTACTCCTCTGCACGGGAAGCCACTAAAACATCGCGAGCGCCACCTTCAAGCGGCCCCACCATGCCCACACGTTCCATTTCATCAATCAAACGTGCAGCACGATTATAGCCAATTTTAAAACGTCGCTGTACAGATGATGTACTCGCTTTTCGCGTCTGCATTACAAACGCAACCGCTTCATCATACAACGGATCGGCATCTTCTACTGCGTCTCCCCCACCATACTCGTTTGTATTACTCATATCCTCTGTAATTTCATCAATATAATGAGGGGTTCCTTTGGCACGCCAATCATCTGCCACACGATGCACTTCTTGATCATCTACAAAAGCACCATGGACACGAAGCGGCGCGCCTGTTCCTGGCGCAAGAAATAACATATCTCCATGACCTAATAACTGCTCAGCACCTTGCTGATCTAAAATAGTGCGTGAATCAATCTTAGATGAAACTTGAAAAGAAATGCGTGTTGGAATATTTGACTTAATTAACCCCGTCAATACGTCCACTGATGGCCGCTGCGTTGCTAAAATAAGGTGTATCCCTGCAGCCCGTGCTTTTTGCGCAATACGTGCAATTAATTGCTCTACTTTTTTACCCACCACCATCATCATGTCAGCAAGCTCATCAATCACCACCACCACATAAGGCAGAGTCGTTAACTCGGGGGCTTTCTCAGACATGCTATCGGTTGGTTTCCAGAGTGGGTCGGCTAAAGCTTCTCCGCGCGCTGCTGCTTCCTCAAGTTTTGTATTAAAACCTGCTAAATTTCGCACACCAAGAGCCGCCATCAAACGGTAGCGTCGCTCCATTTCTTCAACACACCAGCGAAGTGCACTTGCAGCTTCTTTCATATCCGTCACAACAGGCGTTAACAAATGAGGAATCCCGTCATACACTGACAACTCTAACATTTTAGGATCAATTAAAATCAACCGAACTTGTTCAGGCGTTGATTTAAACAGCAAACTTAAAATCATGGCATTAATACCAACCGATTTACCCGAACCTGTTGTACCAGCAACCAACAAATGCGGCATTTTAGCCAAATCAACCACCATCGGATGCCCTGCAATATCAACCCCCAATGCAAGCGTTAAGGGCGAATGAGCCTGTTGATAAATCTCAGACGACAACACCTCCGATAACACCACAGTCGTACGCTCAGGGTTTGGCAGCTCAAGACCAACCACCGTTTTTCCTGGAATAATTTCAACCACGCGCACACTCGTAACCGATAAAGAGCGCGCTAAATCTTTTGCAAGCGTTGAGAGTTTGTTCACTTTAATCCCTGCTGCAAGCTGCAGCTCAAAACGCGTAATCACAGGACCTGGATGTGCCGCCACCACATTCGCTTGAATTCCAAAGTCCAATAAATGCTGCTCAAGTTCATGTGAAAGTGCCTCAAGCGCTTGGTGCGAATATCCAACCACTGGTTTCTGATGTGCTGCAACCTTTGCTAATAAATTAAGAGCCGGCAAAGTACCTGTTGTAGCAGCGTCTGGCATTGGCGTTGCCGAAAACGCAGGGGCCATCGGTGCTTTAGGTGGCGTAACATCCACATGAGCTGTTTTGACTGCCAATTTTTGTTCTTTTCTACTGACCGGCTTCGGCCGCACCAATGTTGGAGATAAACGAGGTTCTACCGCAGGTGCTGCAGATGATGTAGTACGACGTTCTCGCATGGCAACAAGACGTGCAAACACCTCTTGAGCAAAACGCTGTGTTGCGCGCATCAAAACCACACTCTGCCGAAGCATTGCACGCGTAACAATCATGCTCACCCTCGACAATTCCCGAAGGCCAATCATACTCCCCCGAAAAATAGCTTGTAGGCCAATCTTGCTCACTCGAAAAGCTGACCGAATACCGACCATACTCGCCTGTAAAATCCGCCAAACGCCGCGACCTGTCATTTGAATCAATCGAACCCAGGACAAACCCGTTAACCAAGTCACACCGATTAATGTCGCCGCAAACAACAATAAAAACGTACCCTCTGAATTAAATACTTGATGAAAAGTAATCGCTACAATTTGCCCGAATATCCCGCCCGGCTGATGTAATACAACGGTTTTACCTGCCACACAAAAAACAAGCAACCCACAACCACCCAATAAAAGCAGTGCTATCCCAGTGGTACGAAGCGCTAGCATGGGTTTGCTAATCAACCCAAGCGTCCGGTGGTCATACACTATTACCCATGCTAAATAAGCTAATGCTACTGGCAAACCATAAGCTGCATAACCAAAAATGGTATATAAAAAATCTGCTATATAAGCACCTACACGCCCACCTGCATTTAATACAATGAGACCGGACTCAGAAGAATGGAACCACCCGGGATCAGAGATTTTATAGGTCATTAATGCTAAGAAAACAAAGATAGACAGAGCCGAGACGAGAATAAATCCGCCTTCGCACAATCGCTTTGCCCATGGAGAAGAAAAGACTACTTTTTTTTGTTGTTTAGTCATAAGTATTTTAAAATACAACGATTTATCATACCATGCCCGATATTAACATAATAAATCGATAGGAAGGCAGCTTAAATGACCTCAAATAATCATCATCGCTTAATTATTCTTGGATCAGGCCCAGCAGGCTATACTGCTGCGATTTATGCGGCACGCGCAAATCTTAACCCAACACTCATTACTGGCATGGAAGTAGGTGGCCAGCTTACCACCACAACAGACGTCGACAATTGGCCAGGAGATGTTGAAGGCCTACAAGGCCCAGCTTTAATGGATCGCATGAAATTACATGCCGAGCGTTTTAATACAGAGATCATTATTGATCATATTGTCGACGCTGACTTAAAACAAACACCCTTTGTCCTCAAAGGTGACAGCGAGACCTATACCTGTGATGGCTTAATCATTGCAACCGGGGCATCTGCTCGTTATTTGGGACTCCCTTCAGAAACAGCTTATCAAGGCCGTGGTGTTTCGGCGTGCGCAACCTGCGACGGCTTTTTTTACCGTAACAAAAACGTTTGTGTCATTGGTGGTGGCAACACAGCCGTTGAAGAAGCTCTTTATTTATCAAATATTGCCGCATCCGTCACATTGGTTCATCGACGTGATGCCCTTCGCAGCGAAAAAATATTACAAGATAAACTTTTTGAAAAAGCTGAAACCGGCAATATTAATGTTATTTGGGATCATACATTATCTGAGGTTTTAGGGGACGAACGTAAAGTCACCGGCATTCGCATTGAAAATGTTAAAACCAACGCAGAACAAACCATTGATGTCGATGGGGTATTTATTGCGATTGGTCATACACCCAATACTGAGCTATTCAAAGACCAACTCGACATGCGTGACGGATACATTCAAATCAAATCTGGCTTAGAAGGCATGGCAACTGCTACCAGTATACCGGGGGTATTTGCTTGTGGTGATGTTGCAGACACAGTTTACCGTCAAGCAGTGACTTCTGCAGGTTTTGGTTGCATGGCAGCGCTTGATGCAGAAAAGTATTTTGATTAAAAATTTGTTGGGCTTGGTGGTCCACTTGAGATGTCCGATTCTGGGTCTGTCGAGGCCTCAGAATCGCGTCTTAAGCGTGATAAATCAGGATCATAGGCCTTAATTTTATCAACCAACCCATCCCGCATTTCATTGATCTCTGTTTTAGTGTCACCAAAAACATCCGGAATACTTTTCCGGGTGATTTGCAATACATCAGCCAAGGCTTTAGCCGCTTCACATGAAAGCGGGTCATCAATTGAAATGTCCAATTTCACTGCTTTAATATTCTCCATAAAAGTATCTAAAGCTTCCCTCTGATCAGGTGCACCCGCTGGCTCTCCCCTTCCTAAGGATTCCCTCATTTCCATCTTAAAAATCATGACGCTATCTTTAATTGACTTAATTGAAACCAAAGCACTCGCAAAATTTGAATGGTTTCCAGATGCAATTTGATCTGCCGGTGGTGAACTTGACCTGATAAGACCATATATCTCATCCACTTTCGCTGATGCGCCTTCTAAACTCGCTTGTGCCCGACGCCCTTGAAATCCTTCTGGATATTCAGTGATAAAGAACGGTCCTTTTTCCGGACCGCTTCGCTTGATTGAGTCTAGCCTTGCCTTAAAGACATCAGTCAACCCCATAAAACCATCCTAATTTAGATTTAATGAGTACCTAACTGATATTATAGTGCACATTTTGTGACTTTGGTTTGGACCTTGATTCTTTTGGTTAAGTTATGACCCAACCGCTTTGGTTGGTTGAATTTTAACCTAACCAGTGATACACTGCTCGCCTTGTTTTTTGACTACCAATTATTACAAAGGAAGCTTTCTCATGAGCGATAATATTTTTGATGCAATTGATGATCGTAATTTAGCCGAAGTTGAAAGAATACTTGCAGAAGATTCCTCTGTAGTAGAATCTAAAAAACGAAAAAAAACACCGCTTGCGTATACTATAAATGAGCTAGAGGATTTAGATGAGCAGCTCACCGAAGCCAAAGAAAAAAATCCTCCCAATCCAAGACAAATTATAACTATAGAAAGAGAAACAGCCTCTCTTACAGCAATCCAAACTGCTATTAATACCACTACATTACGCTACAGAGGAGAAGCGACAACTAACGAAAGTAGCCCTGATGGCAGCCCTACAACAATGCAAGGGGATAAGTTAAGACTGTTTCAAGCTCGATACGAGGCCCTTCAAGCGGCCGAAAACGAATACCTTGATACTCTAATCGATATCGATCGTAAAGCCTGCGAAGAACTTGATGAACTCGTAAGAGACATTGCAGGCATGACTAACACCTAATAAATAATCACTACTCATTTCTAAAAAACGGGGCTTAAAGCCCCGTTTTTTATTCCCTCCCATAAAGATCAAAACAAAAACTAACAACCCTAAAAAAAAGCAAAAAGCTGAAAAATTACTATAATTTAATCAACCTATGGTGATTTGGAAGCTACAATGATTCAACCTGTCAATCAACCCCCCATACAATTTGATGAAGTTGCGGCGTCATATCAAAACGAAATTCAAAAACAATTATTACAAAGTGATGATATTGACTCACCCATTACCGCAGCATTCCATGAATGGGTCAGAGGCTTACAAGGTGTCAAAACACTGGAAGATGTTAATAGAGAAAATTTACTCGAGTATCAAAAAATTATTTTTTTATGTGAACATAATTTAATTTTTAATCTAATATTTCATAATCGCTTTGATTTATTACGAGAATTACTTACCGAGTTTGAATCTACCAACAAAAAACAAACCAACTTTAGTCATAATAAAAAAGTTCAGATAAAACCTGTCGCGACCACTACTTCTAAAACACCAATCATAACAACCACACAAAATGAAGAACTTTTTAGATACCTAGAAACATTGCAAAGAGAACAGCCCAAGCTTGAACGCTGGCTTAACTTATATGAAACGTTAAAACAACTAGAACATGCTTATGCTGATGAGCAATATCAAATTGATTACGATGCCTACCAAGAAATAAATCAAATTGTTATCGATTTTA
>JAHZKF010000010.1 GCA_022600575.1 Gammaproteobacteria bacterium
AACAAAATAATCCTCTTGAAAAAAGTGAGGATCTCTCAGGAATAAATCGGGCCACGTAAGCAGTAGAAAACAGATTCAATCAAGCAAGATTACCCGCCCATTTTAATCCTAAATAAGGCCCTTGGAATCCAAAGTTTGCAACATGCACCTTGTCATCATCCGCATCCATAATAGAATTAAAATAATTTATCCACAACCACCCGCCATCGAGACTTAAATCACCATGTATATTTGAATAGGTATAAGTCACCCCAAGTTTTGCTTCAAGCTCAGGTACAATATTCATAGACTCCCCTATTCGAGTTGTACGCTCACGAGGAGTATTGTTTGGCTGCATGAAATATCTAGACGTTCCAGCGTATAACCCTGTCGCACCTTTGATATAAGCTAATAGGCCATGTTCAAAGTGATATGCTGCGTCTAATCCCGCACGTGGACCAAAACCATTGTATGCATAAGATCTATATGTACTTTGAAGCCCTGAGTTAGGCGGAACTGGAGCGGCATAAATTGTTCGACCAAAAATAAGGTGAACATACTCAACCCCCCCATGATATCGTATATCCAGTGATTTACCGTAATCGACATCCTGTCCAAATTCAAGGTTAACCGCATCCCACGTTGGACTATTTTTAATTGACGTTGGCCCAGGAGAAAGAACATCCAAAATGGCTGATCCAATCGACCCATTCACGACAAGACTATGACTCGACTTAATGTGATACCAATTGAGATTAATATCCCTAGCAGAGGCAAATCGATATGCACCTTCCACCATAAAACCCCAATTCCACGCCGTGTTCGTCTTTATTAATGTATCTACCCCATTATTAATAGTATAAAGCGGTGCATTCAAGTAATCCCATGTAGGCTGTAAATAGAGTGCTTTTGCACCAACACTAAAGCCATGTGTTTCCATCGGAATAACAACATTCGTGCTTTCGTCAACCGGCCCCATTGATCCCGAAAATAAAGAGCCACTAGCCAGTAGACACATTAGAGTAGCGATTTTTTTCAATACTTTTAACCATCTATGCTTCACCAAACATCTCCTTGTTTTATATCATTCCTATACCATTCAAATCATGAGCTTAAGAAAACTAAACGACTTAAGACTACTTCATCATGAAGTCGTTTAGTTCAATTAAAATACTTCTAAAATTAATCTTTCAAAAGTCCTAAGTCTTTCACCGCATCACGTTCTGCACGAAGTTCTGCAAGTGTTGCATCAAACATCGCTTGGCTATACGCATTCAACTCGATATCATGTACCACGCGAATGCCTTCTTCAGAATATAAACGTGTTCCATCAGGGCCTGCATGTCCAACACGTTCAATCATGTGAGATTCTCGACGACAAGGAAACGAGAACATCAAGCCTTCGTCTACGCCATATTCACCACGCGAAGAAAGCGCCATTGAAAACGTCTCGCCTTTAGGCGTATCGGTAATCAAATGCTGAACCCCTCTGATAACCGAATTTGCAGCAGATGCTGCAGAAGATGCACCACGCTCTTTTAATACAGCAGCGCCACGTTGTTGAATCGTCGAAACAAATGTCTCTTTCAACCACACTTCATCTTGAATCACAGAAGTGACAGGCAAACCATCAATTTTAGCACTATAAAAATCAGGAAATTGTGTTGCTGAATGGTTACCCCAAACCGTCATTTGAGTGACTGCTGAAATATCGACATCTGCTTTTTTAGCCAATTGATTCCGTGCTCGAAGTTCATCGAGTGTCATCATTGAATAAAAACGTTCATCAGGCACATCTTTTGCATGATGTTTTGTAATTAAGGCATTGGTATTCGCTGGATTTCCAACGACAAATACACGAACATCGCTGTTTGCATAATCATTAATGGCACGGCCTTGTTCAATAAAAATTTCACCGTTTACTTGTAATAAATCAGCGCGTTCCATACCTTGTTTCCGTGGCACCGACCCCACCAAGAAGGCCCAATGTACACCCATCATGGCTTCTTTTAAGCTTGAAGTGCACTCAACATGTTTTAACCGTGGAAAAGCGCAATCTTCGAGTTCCATTGCAACGCCCTTAAGCGCTGGTAAGGCTTGCGGTAATTCAAGTAAGTGCAATTCAATATCTGTATCATCACCAAATAACTGTCCTGATGCGATTCTAAATAACAAAGCATAGCCAATTTGTCCTGCAGCCCCTGTAATTGCAACTCGAACGCGTTTATTCATTTAATTTATCTCCCATCTCGCGATATAATACGCTTTTATAAAAATCGTGTCTTATGTTACCACTATCACTTTATATTCACATCCCTTGGTGCATTCAAAAATGTCCTTATTGCGATTTTAACTCGCACCAGAGTCCAAAAGTACTCCCAGAAGTACAATACGTAAACGCCTTACTTGAAGATCTAGATACTGATATCAAAGCATTTCCCCCGCGCCCCATCACCTCTATTTTTATCGGCGGCGGTACCCCAAGCCTTTTATCAGAACACGCTTACACCCTTTTATTTGAAGGCTTACACAAACGCTTAACCTTCACAGATAATATTGAAATAACACTTGAAGCAAATCCTGGTAGTGCCGAACAAAAACGTTTTAAAGCTTATCGCGCACTCGGTATTAACCGCTTATCACTTGGCATACAAAGCTTTAATCTTAACCACTTAAAAGCATTAGGACGTATTCATGATGATAAAGAAGCGCATCGCGCTATTCTTGCTGCACGTGATGCAGGCTTTAATAACTTCAATCTAGACCTCATGCATGGCTTACCTCAGCAATCCATATCAGAAGGCATGCAAGACTTAGAAACAGCGCTTTCTTACAACCCTAACCACCTCTCTTGGTATCAACTAACCCTTGAACCCAATACCGTGTTTTATAAAAAACCACCTGAACTCCCACATGAAGATATCATTGATGATTTAGAACAAGCAGGACATGCTTATCTAAAAGCAAATCACTATGAAAAGTACGAAATTTCTGCCTTTTCAAAACCTGATAAACAAGCACAACATAACCTTAATTATTGGCAATTTGGTGATTATTATGGAATAGGTGCTGGTGCGCATGGCAAATTAACCTCTCCTGACTTTAAACACATTTATCGCACGCGAAAACAACGTCAACCTAAAGATTATTTAAATCCTGATAAAACATATCTCATTGAGAAAAAACAAATTGATCAAAGCAATATTTTATTTGAGTTTATGCTCAATACAACACGCCTTGAACAAGCCATACCCTATGACTTATTTACAAAACACACAGGGCTTCAGCTTGAAACGCTGATGCCACAACTTAAAACAGCAGAGCAACAAGGCTTTTTAAAATGCACCAAAACCCATTGGCAAGTCACTTCTTTTGGACGCCGCTTTACCAACGACTTACAACGCTTGTTCTTGCCATAACCACCTGCCATACTCTTCTGTAATTAATCGACAACTCAAATTGGAAAAATCATGCTCACCTTACTGCTTGTTCTCTTTTGTGTAGCCACGGCTTATGCACTTGGCTCCTTATGCTCCGCTGTTATTGTTTGTCGTATTGCAAAATTACCCGATCCACGTACCGAAGGCTCAAACAACCCTGGGGCTACCAATGTGCTTCGCATAGCTGGCAAAAAATATGCAGCCTTAGTGTTATTCGCTGATTTTCTGAAAGGTTTATTAGCAATATGGCTCGCCATTATTTTACAACTAGGTCCTTTTGCTCAAGCGCTCGCAGGCCTTGCTGCAGTACTTGGCCATATCTATCCGATGTTTTTTGAGTTTAAAGGAGGAAAAGGCGTTGCAACAACCCTTGGTGTATTACTCGGCCTGCACCCACTGCTTGGACTACTTGCTATGATTACTTGGTTCACAGTGGCCTACTTTAGCCGTTACTCATCACTCGCATCGATTGTTTCTGTTACCCTCGCCCCCTTTTATGCCCTGCTCGCATTCCATGAACAAGCCGCTTTTCTACCTTTACTGGCACTCTCACTTGCAGTGCTTTATCAACATCAAGACAACATCAAACGGTTGCTTGATGGGAGTGAATCAAAAATTGAACTTAATTCAGAGAAAAGAAATAAATCTAAAAAGACAAAGGAATAAAAGCTAATCGATATCTTCATTCATCAAAGGCAGGCGTGCATGTACTTCAATCGCGTGACTTGTGTCACGCGCACCCTGCATTAAGTGCAAACACCCAGCATAAGCAACCATCGCACCATTATCCGTACAATACTCTAAACGTGGGAAATACACCTCCCCCCCATTTGCTTCAATACGCGCGGTTAATGCTTTTCTTAAGGCACGGTTTGCGCCAACGCCACCTGCAACCACCAAGCGCTGACTACCAGCAGCTTGAAGTGCACGTTCTGTTTTAACCAAAAGGGTTTCTACCACGGCCTCTTGAAACGCTCTTGCAATAGCTTGTCTATCTTGCAATTTTTGTTCGCTTTTTTTCCAAGCCATCATGGCATGCGTTTTTAACCCACTAAAACTAAAATCGAATCCTGGTCTATTCAGCATAGGGCGTGGAAACGGTTCAACCTCTGGCAGCTCACCTGGTTTTACTACTTTATCTGCTAATGCAGCAAGTAAGGGCCCACCAGGGTACTCAAAGCCCATAAGCTTAGCTGTTTTATCAAACGCTTCACCCACCGCATCATCTAACGTCTCACCCAATAAATGATAGTCACCCAGTGCACGCGCCTCAATCAATTGCGTATGCCCACCAGACACTAACAAAGCTGTAAATGGAAATTCGAGACTGGGTGTATCAAGCTTAGCTGCTAAAATATGTGCTTCTAGATGATGCACCGCAAGCGATGGTATTCCTAAAGCAAAACTCAGACTTTTTGCAAAAGAGGCGCCAACCAATAAAGCACCCACTAAACCAGGCCCCGTTGTATAAGCAACCGCATCAATATCTGTTTTTTTAAGTTTGGCTTGTTTCAATACCTCATCGACCAAAACAACAATATGCTTTACATGGTCGCGTGAAGCAAGCTCAGGTACCACCCCACCAAATTCACGGTGTGTGGCTACCTGAGAATGTAATACATGCGCTAAAAGCCCTGCTGTAGAACAATACAGTGCCACCCCTGTTTCATCACAAGAAGATTCAATCCCTAAAACCCGCACATCAACCCCTTATTTAGAAACCAAATCTGAAGCTATTGTCTTCTTCTGGTGGTTCATATTCACTCGATATATCCGCTCTCTGCATCGCTTGCTTATAAAAATCCTGCAGTGCCATATCTGGTGGTCCTGCTCTATATAGTTCTTGTAATTTTCGAGCATCGAGGGTTTCTGCAAGACCCACAGCTATGCCATCTGCATTCACAGGTTGACGCTCATAACCACCATCTGCATTGAGCCTATATCCATTCTTTTCTAACAAAAGAATGATGATTTGTTTATGCATGTCATCCAGATATGGAATCAGGTCTGGATTGACGTCTTCATATCCTGGCATATCTCTCACTGAAGGCCACTCAATTTCACCATTTACATCAACCTCCATGTTCTGTAAAAACGTGTCTGCTGGTCCTCCAGGCAAATCAACCTCACCATGCTCACGGCCACCACCTATCCCAGTTACATCTTGCAACCAGTCTCCTGCCATATCCGTTAAATTGGCCGTACCATCCAGTATTTGCCCGAAAAGCCAAGGCGTTCCTGCTATACCTTGCTTCAATCGCGTCCAAGGTTGTATTGTTTCGTTTAAAGCAATCGCCTCTGCCTTACTCAGTGCCATTACAGCATTTAAAGAAGTATCAAAACGGTCAAACCCTTTAACCCCTTCTGTCACAAGCGTGCTACATTGATCCTTAAATGTCTTAATCGCAGCTTCTTTTCTTGCCTTTTGTTTTGCCGCGGCAGGTGCTGCTTCAGCAGCTTCCCTTTGAGCGCTCTCTGCCTGCATTCTTCTCTCAAAGGCTTTGGCTTCATCACGTTGTCTACGAAATTCTGTCTTTCTTTCCTCAAGCCTTGTGTCTTTTATTTTACTGACCAATGCGTTTCTTGATTTAGTCGTTTTTTTCGTCTGCTTTGTTGTTCTACCCATCACCTTCCCCAAGAAGATTAAAATTAAATCCTATTGTATCATCATAGCACAGTACATGCGGAGATGCATCCCAATCACTTAAAACATATTGTTGATACAATTCACCCTCCAGTAGATGCGATGTATGTCCTGGTTTATGGGTATGTCCATGGACCACAATATGTGCTCCACATTGCTTTAAATGCTTTGTCAGTGACGCAGGCACCACATCCATCATCACCGGTTGTTTTTGTGTGTTTGTCTCACTGTGTACACGCACCCCCATCACAATGCGTGTTCGAAGCCATTTAGGAAGCATCATAAACAAGGCCGGAAACCATCTATTTCGCGTGAAACGTCGAAATCTTTGATGCGCTTTATCGGCTATACAATATCTATCACCATGCACCAACATCACTTGTTCGCCACCAAGCTCAATCAATGCAGGTTCATCTAATACGATAAGACCTGCGCGCTTGAAAAAGGTTTCACCTAATAAAAAATCACGATTGCCTCGCATAAAATACACTTGCATGCCTTGCTTTGTAAGCAAAGCAAGGCGCGAGGCAATCGCATCACTCCAAGCATTTGATGTATCATCTCCTGCCCAGACATGAAAAAAATCACCCAAAATATATAAAGCACGCGTTCGGTGAGAAACCCATACTAAAAAATCCTCAAATCGCTTTGAAATATCTGGCATGTCCGGATGCAAATGTAAATCTGAAATAAAGACCGCTTCAAGCATTATTTAATCACAATAAATCAATATCAATACGTTCACCTTTAAGCAGCACCTGACAAGGTTTAGTACAAGGTTCCATCGTCTCAGGTAAACGGTACACACCTGCAATCGCAACCAACTCAGGGTCAAACGACTGACAAAAAATACGGGCCGATTGATTCCCTGAAATACCCGCAAGTACGCGACCTCTTAATGTGCCATATACATGGATATTTCCTTCAGCCAATAATTCGGCCCCATGTCCAACAGATGCGGTCACAATTAAATCTCCCTGACTCACCACTTGTTGCCCCGAACGTATAGGAGTCGTCAGTAATTTGGTTTTTCCGTTCGGTAACGCCACTTTAGGTTCAACAACAGGCGCATCTTCAGATACCTGCTTATCACGCGTTGAAGACGATCGGAGTGTTGCAAGTCCAATTGCCGCTGCACGCTCACGAAAAAGCGCGCTGCCCCCTTGAATTGCAATCGGAAACAAACCATGCCCACGTGCACATTGACAGAGTGCTGCTAAATCAACCGTTGCCTCAGGTACTTTTGTACAGTCCAATACAAGTGGCGCTTGCTCAAAAAGCCGCGGGGCTTTTGCCACCAAAGCTTCAAGTTGTTGGTTGAATCCTTTTGTATCTGCTTCAAGCACCTGAAGTACTGTTAGGGTATATAGACGCCCCTTTAGTTTAAATGCTTGTAATTTCAACATATTATCTGTCATGCCACTGATATCCATCCGCGTTTTTTTTGTTTATACTAGCACGCAGCTATTCTCAACAAAAGGTCAACAACGTGGATAAATTGTGGCTGGAACAATACCCTGATGGTATCCCACATACCATTGACATCAACACCTATCCCTCACTCACAGCCCTTTTTGACGATGTCTGTCATCAACATAAAGAAAGGACTGCGTACATTAATTTCGGACATAAGCTCACTTACGCTAAACTCGAAGCATTAAGCCGCACTTTTTCTGCGTATCTTCAAAGCTTAAATTTAACACAAGGCGCACGCGTTGCAATCATGCTCCCTAACGTATTGCAATATCCTGTCGCCCTCTTCGCGATTTTGCGTGCAGGATATGTCGTCGTTAATACCAATCCGCTATATACCGCAGATGAAATCAGCCATCAAATCAATGACTCACGCGCTGAAGCCATTATTGTACTCGCAAATTTCGCGAGCACCGTTGAAAAAGCGCTCCCTAATATGCCAAAACTCAATCACGTAATTGTCACTGAGGTAGGAGACGTATTGTCTTCTGTTAAACGTGTGGCCATTAATACCGCTTTAAAACACTTTAAAAAACAAGTTCCGCCTTACCACATCAAAAAAGCTGTTACCTGGCGAAAAGCAATTGCTCGGGGCAAGAAAAAACCTTTTTCATCCCCACCTCTTGGTCATGAAAATTTGGCCTTTATTCAATACACCGGTGGCACCACCGGCGTGTCTAAAGGGGCTATGCTAACGCACGGCAATTTAATTGCGAATGTCATGCAAGCCTTTGCCTGGATTACACCTATTGGTATCAGTCAAGAAGATATTATCGTAACAGCCTTGCCGCTTTATCATATCTTTTCACTTACAGCCAACTGCCTTACCTTTTTTAAAGCCGGGGCTACCAATATTTTAATTACCAACCCACGTGATATATCTGGCTTTATTAAGACCATTAAACATGCTCAGTTTACAGCCATTACAGGCGTCAATACTTTATTCAATGCTTTAATCAACCATCCTAAATTTACTGGTATTGATTTTTCAAAACTACGTTTAGCACTTTCAGGTGGCATGGCTCTACAAAAAAGTGTTGCTGAAGCATGGTGTGACAAAACAAATATGCATATTCTTGAAGCTTACGGGCTCACTGAAACAAGTCCAGCTGTGACTATCAACCCTTTAACCCTTAAAACGTATAATGGCAGTATTGGACTACCTCTGCCTTCAACTGATATTGCCATTCGCGATGAAAACGGCAACAACCTTGCCCTTGGTGAATCAGGCGAACTCTGTATTAAAGGCCCACAAGTAATGCCAGGATATTGGCAACGCGCTGATGAAACCAGCTTGGTTTTCTGGCCTGATGGATTTCTTCGTACAGGCGATGTTGCCAAACTAAACAAACAGGGGTTTGTTTATTTGGTCGATCGAAAAAAAGATATGATTTTAGTCTCAGGCTTTAATGTCTATCCAAACGAAGTTGAACAAATCATAGGCCTTATGCCACAAGTTTTAGAAGTCGGTGTGGTTGGCGTTGAAGATAACTCAGGCGGTGAGGTGGTTAAAGCATGTATTGTCAAACGCGACCCCTCCCTCACTGAGGAACAAGTGATTGCGCACTGCAGGCAACACCTTACCGCCTATAAAGTACCCAAAATTTTAGCTTTTTATGATGATCTCCCTAAAACCAACGTTGGAAAGGTACTACGTCGAGAATTGAAGTAAATTTTAACAGAACAAGTACTTGTTCCTCAGAAGAAACTCACTTATAGTGGCTGATTGGTATAACCATGAAGGAAAGTACATGAAAAAAACGATTTTATTCGGCACAACGCTCGCACTCGGCCTTGCTTCTAGTCTTGCTTTTGCTATTCCTCCCAAGGTATTGATTACACATAACCAAACTGATCTTGAATCTAATGCATTTGTTGCGGGTACCATTCCTTCACAGCACCCAACCAAGGCAAACTCAGACGGACGCGTCATGTGGGCTTCTGTTAGAATGGCCTGTTTTGGTCACGTAACAAATGGAAAGTGTCCTGCCCTAATTAAAGTCGGCACAGATACACCGAATCCTATTGAGATTGGTATGGTAACTGTTGATTTAAGCAATGGCGATATTCAACCCAAAGAATTACATGCAAACGGCTACACTATGGTCGTTGACGGCCCTGCTGAAACCACTTTGCGTAAGGGCTAATAAGAACAAAACGCCCTTCATATTTGTCATTCCTGCAAAAGCGGGAATGACAAGTTTCTTCGCAAGAATCAATCAAGCGGTCTCCAAACCGCTTGAAATCCTGCTAATTGTGCGTGATTACTACCCCAAGCATCAACAGTCACATTTGACAGTGCGTTAAATACTTGCGTTTTATGCACAGGTGCTCTTCCAGCTCCCCAAAGATAAACATATGCCAAATCAAATCCTATGGTCGGACGTGGTTGATAATGCAACCCTGTGGCCACAGCCCACCTATCAACATCAGGCAAGCGCGCATCACGTTCAGCATTAACTGTTGGGGTTTGATCATATCCCCCTCCAAAACGAAACGTCCAACGCTCATTAAAACTATACAGTGTCCCCAAAGCAAACCGCCAAGCATTTCGATAATGCTGCTCTGTTAACACCGTAATCGGTGCTTGCAAGCTTGTATCCGTATCAAACCCTGCGACATTATCAAGCTGTGTAGTTTTAAAAACACTCCAACCCGTATATACCGCAGACCCCAACAACACCCAATTTTCGGTCATATCCTGATAAATACTCAAAGTTGTAATATTAGGCAACCGGATATCATTACTACTTAGCGTATCGAGCTGATAAACCGCTGCTGTATTCTCAAGGGCTTCGTCTGCAAGGCGACCTGATAATGTACTCGTACCCTCAAATTGATGCCCAACTGCTGACTGAAAGTTAAGCCCTATACGCGTATGTTCGTCATTAAATAAAGCAAGTACACCTGCATGAAAGCCTATTCCAAATGAGTTTCCTGTATTCTCACTCCGCGAATCAAGAAATGTAGGCGTAACAGGCACACCCTCGGATTGTAAATGTTGTAGCCCTGCAGGAGAGCCTGCAATAGCATTGAATGTAACGCGCGCCCATTCTAAATCAAGCCCCACACCAAGCGCTAAATTATCAGTTAAAAATCCGCCTATTTCAGGAGATACAAGCACCGTTAAAAGTTCTGTCAAAGTACCCGCATAACGCAGCGGCGAATCATTCCCCCAATTGGTTGAAAGCCCATAAGGTGACACAATACTTAAGCCTGCCACCGCGCGCTCACCTAGAGGATGCGCCAAATGTAATGCGGGTACCACGGCATTTCGTCCACCATTTAAAGTATCAAACGATTGTATGTAAGGCGGCAAGTCGTCTGTTCGATAAGTACTGGTACCAGTTAACGTTGTATTTGGAAGAACCCCAACGCCACTAAACACAATTTCATCTTCAGGAATTAAGACTAATCCTGCTGGGTTATACCATCCAATTGATGCATCAGGTACCTGTGCAGCAGACCCTGCAGCGAACACACCTAATTCAGATACGCTGCCTTCCGTATACAGCGAAAAACCACCTGCCATGACCGTATTATTCAATATGAAAAATAAAGAAATAACACGAGAAAATTGCTGAATAATCTTAGGTATGCGTCCCATCTGCGTCTCCTTGTCCCTATACTGCTCTGAAGCGGCTGCCCATGCGTTGAAAACGCCAGAATGTATTTTGTGACATCAGTAAAGGCCCATCATCATACAATAAGTACTCACAAAAGCAAGCTTACAAAAAGTTCCCCTTTGACTTTTTATGTTTATTTAATGTACAATATCACCCAAATATTATCTTTATCAAAATCAGAGGTAAGAAACATGTCATCTACCGAAAAAAATAACATCTCTTTTCCTGAAGATTTATCAAAATCCCTTTCTTTACTACAAGAAAGATGGTTCATGACCTCTAATACACTATCTGACTATATTGGTTCGCACATGATGCAATCCCAGATTGGCCAAGACCAGTTCGGTATTTTACCTGCACTCGGCAAACCAAAACGAGATAAAGCCCCGACCAAAGCAGACTATCAACAACGTACACATCAAATCAAAATAACCGAAAAAAATGGTGCGCACACCCTCAAAGCAACTACGACGCACTCTAAAAAGCATCAAGTTTTTTTTGGCGGAAATAATCAAGATGTATTACATCCTGACTTTGTTAAAGCAATGCTTAAAGCAAACCCCAGTCAAAATTATATTTTTGAAAATTACCCAGGTGTCGATAACGACCTAAAAATCAAACAAATTAATCCGTTGTTTGCAGCAGGTTATCAACAGGTCAAAACCTTATTAACGAGTGGTGTATCTGCCGAAGATATTACACTTTATGGCTTATCTTTAGGTGGTGGTGTCGCAGCACAAGTTGCAAGCAGACTTCATGCCGAAGGCTACCCTGTTAATCTGACAATCGACCGCTCATTCTCAAGCTTAAGTGCTGTCGCACCTCCCTTTCTTGAGGCCTTGTTAGAGAACATGCCCGACCTTAAAAAGAAATATGGCAAACTTTTACCTTTAGGCACATCAATGGCTGCACTTGCAGTAACAGGAGCCTCTCTTGGCACAGCCCTTGCAGGCCTTATCGCATCCATTGGCGTTTTAATTTCAAGTCTCATTGCAAGCATTGGCTACTATACCAGTTTAGTTCTATCCATGATTCCAGGCTTTACCTTTCTTGCAAACGGCCTAAATGACCTGTTCAGTGGCCTTGCTGGATGCATCAACACTTGCTTTGATGTGGTTGCAAGTACCGTTGGTGGACTGGTTGGTTTGGTTGGTCTTGTTTCAGGTAGCATTGTAGGGGCTGTGGTTGGTGCTTTCTTATCTCTTCAGTTACTCGTCACTGACAAACCTGCAAACATGCCGCTTGAGTTTGGACTACGCGCATTCCTGAACACCACCACGGGTGAGATGGATTCTGTTGGCAATGTTCAACATATTTTGAGCCATAAAAAGCATGGTCAAGTGACCATCATCAATAGCAAAAATGATATGGTTATTCAGCCTAAAGCATCATTAAACACAGGACTTGGCCTTTCAGACAATCCAAACCGCCGAACCAAAAAACAAGGTTTTGGCGGAAATGTACACTCAATTTGGTACAATAAAGCAGATCATGATGGTCCACTACAAGATGATGACATTGACCATGGTCTTTCACATGTTGAGCCAGCATAACGCCTATGTCTGCGCCTCAAAAGCCAATCATTCAGTTTTCTGAACACGCATCAGAATCTCTCGCATTACTGAAAGAACGATGGGGCATGAGCCCCAACGGCTTATCCAACACAATAAGCTCGCACTTCATGCGAGCTGCTATTTTACCCCTAGAAGCACGCCCCCATACACTCGAAGAATATGCTTCTTCAACCCATGCTTTTAAACTCATTCAAAAACAGGATATACAAACACTAGAAGCAACCAAGGCCAATACAACACAATATCAAATTTACCTTGCAGGAAATAATCAAGCTGGACTCAAACCTGAGTGTGTACAAAGCATGCTTGAAGCAAGTCCTAATACAAACCATATTTTTAAAAATTATTCGCGTGTCGACAAAAACCATCAAAATATTAATCAAATCAATCCGCTATTTAAACCTGGGTATGAAGAAGTCAAAACGTTATTAGATAAAGGCATACCTGCTGAAAACATCACCTTATATGGTTATTCTTTTGGTGGCGGTATTGCGGCACAAATTGCTAAGAAACTGCATGACGAAGGCTTTTGTGTCAATCTTACAATCGATCGCTCATTTTCAAGCTTAAGTAGCGTTATTGCAAGCAAAACCAACCTCATTCATCAATCCTATTTGCCACTCGGAACATCCCTTGCTGCCTTTAGTATGATGGGGGCATCCCTCGGTCTTATCGTTGCAGGACTCATTGCGTCTATAGGTGTTTTAATTGAGAGCTTTATTGCAAATCTTGCTTATTACTGTTGTTTAACATTATCTAAAATACCCGGATTAGCGCTTCTTGCGAGCTACCTTGACATCATATGTAACCAAATAGCTCAAAGCATTAACCTATGTTTTAATCTCATCGCAAGTGTTATAGGGGCTGCCATCGCGTTCACAGGTTTTCTTGCAGGTGCTGTTGTTGGTGCACTAACAGGTGCTATTTTATCATTACAACTACTTGTAACAGATACACCTGTCGGTGTACCACTTGAACCTGCTGTGTGTATGTTTTTAAATACAACCACAGGTGAAATGAACTCTGTTCGCAACGTTCAGCATATTTTAAATTTAAATAAACACGGTAAAGTTAAAATACTCAACTCAAAGACAGACAATAATATTCCTCTTGAATCTGCTTTAAACACCGGACTTGGTTTTACAACACATTCAGACCGCAATCTCAAGCAATACACAGCAAGCAACCATATCACGTCACTTTGGTACAACAAGGCAAGTCACTTTGACAACACACTCAAAACAGATGATATTGATTTCAATTTAAACTACCCAAAAGCCATACCTGCAGTATAGATAAGCGTAACAGACTTGCTCTAAAACCCACCACATGCTATCGTTTCTTAGTTTTTTTTAAAGGCCTTATTCATGCGGCAAGTCATCATCAAATTCGGCGGCACCAGTGTTTCCTCTCGAGAAACCTGGGAGCATATAAAAACCATCACCGAAAATCATATCAAGCAAGGTGCACAACCCATTATTGTGTGCTCTGCGCACTCAAAAGCGTCCAATAAACTCGACCAAATGGCCGACGCAGCCTTATATGATAAACATCATCATTTACATGATGAGCTCATACAAGCTTATACCTCACTTGCTCAATCACTTGATGTAGACCCAAAACACATCGAATCTGATTTTAAACAGCTGAAACAATGGCTCACTGGTATTGCTTTATTAAACGAAGCACCCGCTAAAACACGTGCGCAGATTTTAAGTTTAGGCGAACTCATGCTTACCCGACTCGGGCATATTTTTTTAGAGCAAAATAAAGTAAGTTGTACTTGGTTTGATGCAAGAGAAGCACTCAAAACCACACCTGTTTTAGGAGGAGATAGCGTCAATTATTTGAATGCTTATTGTGCAGGAGAAAAAAATACAGACCTTGCCTATCAGTTAGCAAACAGTGGCACATCTGCCATTATCACCCAAGGTTTTATTGCCTCTAACGAAGCGGGCGAAACAGTACTTTTAGGGCGCGGTGGCTCTGATACATCAGCCGCCTTACTCGCTGCAAGCCTTGAAGCAGATGCCTGCGAAATTTGGACTGATGTCCCAGGTATTTATACAGCCAACCCCCATCAGCTACCCCACGCACGCCTGCTCAAACAACTGAACTATAACGAAGCCCAAGAAATCGCCTCTATGGGTGCTAAAGTATTACACCCCCCCTGTATACCGCCTGTCAGACGAGCCAACATTCCACTTTTTGTTAAATATACAAAAATGCCTAAACACTCTGGTACTCGCATTACACAAGACAGTGATAATACAGCGCCACCCATAAAATCGATTCAGGTCAAACACAGTATCACGCTTATCTCAATTGACACACTCACCATGTGGCAACAAGTTGGTTTTTTATCTGATGTGTTTGCCGTTTTTAGACAACATGAGTTTTCTGTGGATTTACTCTCATCTTCTGAGTTTAATGTCACTGTATCACTTGATAGCAATGGCCTTTCACGCCCAAGAAAAGCACTCGATGCTTTATTGGTTGATTTAAACCAACTTGGGCGCGCAAAAATTATCGAGCCTTGTAGTGCTGTAAGCCTTGTTGGCCATCATATTCGAACCGTACTACCTCAACTAGGCCCTGCCCTTGAAGTCTTTGAAGCCAAACAAATTTATCTGATGTCTCTTGCTTCAAATGATTTGAATTTAACTTTTGTGGTTGATGAGTCTCAAGCCAATAAGCTCTCACAGCAATTACATACCCTACTCATCGAAAATAACCCACAAAGCTTTTACTACTCTAAAAGCTTTCAAGAGCAATTCGGAACACCTTCGACAAGACAAGCACCTTGGTGGGAAACATCTCGAGAGGCACTGCTCTGTATGGCTGAAACAAAAACACCTTGTTATGTGTATCATGCCCCAACCATTGCAGCGCAAGCTGATAAATTACAACAACTTAAGACAGTTGATCAGTTATTTTATGCCATTAAGGCCAACTCAAACGCTAACATTTTAAAAGTACTCGAAACCAAAGGCATTGGCTTTGAATGTGTATCTATCGAAGAACTACAACATATCTTAAAAATTTTCCCCAAAATTGAACCAAATCGCATTCTATTTACGCCTAACTTTGCACCTAAGTCCGAATACGAATTTGCCCTATCTATTGGCTGTCACATTACAATTGATAGTTTATATCCATTAGACCATTGGCCCGAACTCTTTACTGGACACGATATTTTATTACGTATCGACCCTGGCAGTGGCGCAGGACACCATAAATATGTTTGTACTGGCGGTAACGAATCCAAATTTGGTATTCCAAGAGAAACCGTTGCTCGTGCAGCGTTACTTACAAAACAACATAACATTCGTGTGGTTGGCTTACATGCACATTCAGGTAGCGGTATTTTATCACCCGACCTCTGGCAAGAAACAGCCTTAATGCTGATTGACGAAGCCAAACAATTCCCTGATGCACGCGTTATTAATTTAGGCGGTGGTTTAGGTATTGTTGATAAACCAAGTCAACATCCACTTGATATGAGCGCATTTGATGCATCCCTCAAAGCCGTTAAATCCCAAGACCCAAGGTTTGCATTTTGGCTTGAACCAGGGCGCTTCTTTGTAGCTGAAAGTGGGGTCATTCTTGCTCACGTCACCCAATGTAAAACCAAGGGTCGTGTCCGGTTTATTGGGATTGATACAGGCATGAATTCTTTAATACGCCCTATGCTTTATGGCGCTTACCATGAAATTGTCAATCTGAGCCGCTTAACAGAAGAAAAAACGGGCTTTGCTCATATTGTGGGGCCTATCTGCGAGTCTGCAGACACTTTAGGCTATGACAGGCTGCTACCTGAAACACATGAGAATGATGTGCTTTTAATTGCAAACACGGGTGCCTACGGGTATTGCATGGGGTCATCATACAACTTACGGGAACCTGCCAAAGAACTGATGTTTGATGCATGCTAAGTGACGAGCAAGCGCGCAAGGAAGCCATCGACCCAAGCCTGTCCGCCATTGTGCAAGCACCCGCAGGCTCGGGTAAAACCGAGATTTTAACCCAGCGCTTTTTAAGACTGCTCTTAACGGTAGACTCTCCTGAACAAGTTGTCGCCTTAACCTTTACACGTAAAGCAGCTTTTGAGATGCAGGCACGCATCTTAAAGACCTTGCAAACCAATCAAGCCGTTCTTACACGTGATAAAGCACTGGATTGGCAACTTTTAAATAATCCAAACCGTCTCAGGGTTACCACACTTGACTCACTCTGCCAAAGCTTAACCCAGGCGATGCCACTGCAAGACAAACATGTCCCTTATGCCACGGTCACCGATACACCTAACAAACTATATTGGAAAGCAGCCCGCGCATGTATCAATCATGCCTTGGCGACACCCGACTATCAAAAAGCCATTACGGTGTTACTTGAACACTTAGATAATCGGACAGATACATTACTCTCGCTTTTAACTGAACAATTAGCAAAACGCGACCAATGGCTCACTCCCATTTATCAGGCACGCCTTCAAGATAAAACGCACTTAGAAGCAGCACTAAAAAAAATTGAGCAGCATGCCATTCATCAATTTAAACAAGCGCTACCTGCCGAATATACTGCTCCCCTGATGCAACTTGCATCTAAAGTAGCACATCTTGAAAATTATCCAGACTCTCCTCGAAGCCCCCTTAAATTTTGGTGCACACTTGATGCCTTTGATAGTCAGCATGCAAGTGCCCTTGCCTCACTCTTACTGACCACGCAAAAAAAATTTAGAAAATCGTTCGATCATCACGTTGGATTAAAACGCGATAGCTGTGCACCTCAAGAGTACAAAACATTAAAAGCCGAAAGCAAAGCACTTTTAGAAGCACTCAAAGAAACCCCTGGCTTTCTTGATGCCTTATTACGTGTACGCGCACTTCCAAAGCCCACATATCCAATTGAACAGTGGGAGCCCTTACAAGCCCTTCTCACCTTACTTCCCTTGCTTGCAGGACATCTGCATCTTATTTTTCAGGCGACCCAATCCACTGATTTTACAGGTGTCACACACCAAGCACTCGATGCACTCGGCGCAGAAGAAGCACCCACTGATTTAGCTTTATATCTTGATTACAACATACAACATCTTTTAGTCGATGAGTTTCAAGATACTTCCATTCAACAATTTGATTTGATCACACGTATTACACGTGGTTTTGAACCGGGCGATGGACGTACCCTGTTTGTGGTCGGCGATCCAATGCAATCGATTTATCGCTTTCGTGCCGCCGAAGTTGGACTTTTTCTCAAAGCACAACAACAAGGCATTGGCACGGTTAAACTAAAACCACTTTACCTTGACTCTAATTTTCGCTCAAACGCCCCCTTGGTCAACTGGGTTAATCAGCATTTTTCTAACCTTTTTCCAGCATTTGATGATCTTAAATCAGGGGCTGTTTCATTTCATTCTGCAAACCCAACGAGAGACTTAGATAATGCCTGTGACAATACCCACATCAAAGCATTTGAATATGAACATACACAAGCAGAAGCAACCGCCATTGCCGAATTAAGCGAACAACTTCTTGCAACACACCCAGAAGAAACCATTGCCATTTTGGTGCGCGCGCGCGGACAATTACCGACAATCACCAAAGCACTTGATGCACGTCACCTAACTTACCAAGGCCTTGATACCGACTTAATCAGTAGCCTCCCTCATGTCAAAGATATCTGGTCAATGACCAAAGCACTTTTAATGCCGACGCACCGTTTAGCCTGGCTGTCTCTTTTGAGAAGCCCTTGGTGTGGTTTAACGCTACCTGACTTACACCTGATTGCAAACCATGCCCCGCATGCTGCCATACCCATTGCACTCGATGACCCTCATTGCATCCAACAATTAAGCCAAACAGGACAAATACGAATTAATTTTGTCTATAACATCTTAAAAAAAGCACTTACAAATCGCCATCAAGACCCGCTTACCACGTGGATACAAAACACACTCAAAGCACTTCACCTAAATGCTATTTTAACCTCTGACGAAATAGCAATGCTCGAACCTTTCTGGGATAAGCTGGAACAGTTCGAACAAGATGGTCTACTTTCAGAACTTGCTTTATTTGAACAAGAGTTCAATCAGCTCTATGCCAAAAAAGTGCAATCAGCCCGTCTTCAGCTCATGACCATTCACAAATCAAAAGGCCTTGAGTTTGACTCAGTCATTTTACCAGGCCTTGGCAGACGCGCACCCGCACCTGACAAACCTTTATTACGCTGGCTGACACTACCTTCTGAAGCCTCGGACGATTTAATTTTAATCTCCCCTTTAAATGCAGCCCACAACGATCGCAGCGACCTATATGATTACTTAGGTGAGCTCGACGCAGAAAAAAATAAGTACGAGCAACAACGCCTACTTTATGTTGCAGCAACTCGTGCTAAAAAACGATTATATTTATTTGATAACAGCACAAGCATCATCCAAAATACATTTCGCGCAAGCCTTAAAAACTATCCATTTGAACCGATGGTAACAGAGCAACTGACTGAAAGTATCACCTCTGAATACCCAAAACGTACTTATCTTCCTGATGATTTTTATACAGAAACAAAATTAACGACACCAGCAATAAAACCTAATCCACCTTCCGTTTTACCTGAGTTAACCCCTGCACGTGCCCTTGGTATTATCACACATGAACTACTCGAATGGATGTGTACCCATCATCCCAAAACGCTTGAAGAGATTCCCTGGAACCTGACTACACCAGCCCTTGAAGCACTTGATTTGCCTAAAGTTGACTTTGAAGCAGCACAGCAACAAATTAAAACCTGGGTTACAACCCTATTTAATCATCCACGCGGTCAATGGATTATTCAAGAACACGTAAACGAACACTGTGAATATGCCTTGCTTGTTTTTGAAAACAACCGTGTGAATACACGTGTCATTGACCGTTTATTTGAAGATAATGGTATTTATTGGATCATTGATTTTAAAACTGGACAAAATACTCCCGAACAACACCGTAACCATTACACCCAACTCAATCACTATGCAAAATACATGGCTGAACACACCCATCTTCCAATTCATTGTGGGGTATATTACCTTGAAGACGCTGATTGGATTGAATGGGCATGGGAGTCTAAAAGCAAGTCCACTACACCTTATGAACCTCTTTTAATGAAAGAGACATAGACTATTTGAGCCATTTTTTTTATTAAAAAAATCACACATAGAAACAGGAAAAAACATGTTATAATGCGCCATATTTTTCTATCTGTTAGTACATATTATGAACGTTAAATCACATCTCACTCAATTACCAGGCAAGCAACTCCGTGGCATTAAAAATACCATTGCCATTGGCTCTGGCAAAGGAGGCGTTGGTAAATCAACGGTTACCGTAAACCTTGCAGCAGCACTCAGCAAAGCAGGGTTTCGTGTGGGCATTTTAGATGCCGATATTTATGGCCCCAGTATTCCCCAATTATTGGGCGACGCAGGTAATGTTCAATGTGAAGGAGATAAATATCTCCCAATTCAAGCACATGGCATTCAGGCCATGTCTATTGGCTATTTAACCGAGCAAGCCATGCCGCTTATTTGGCGCGGGCCTATGCTTGCTAAGTCGATGATTCAATTACTTGATGCAACAAAATGGGATGAGTTAGATTATTTATTAATCGACCTACCACCAGGAACCGGTGATATTCAGTTAAGCCTGGTTCAAAAAATCCCACTGACAGCGGCTGTTATTGTCACAACTCCCCAAACAGTCGCAACAGCTGACGCTGAAAAAGCTTTACTGATGTTTCAAAAAACCAATATTCATGTGTTAGGCCTTATTGAAAACATGGCAGAACATATTTGTACTCAATGCGGACATCACAGCACTTTATTTGGAGCAGGTGGTGCTAAAGCATTAGCTGAAACACATGGTGCGACACTACTCGGTCAATTACCACTCAATGCACAAATCAGACAAGATTGTGATAAAGGCACGCCTTCAGCTCTTACCAAAAATCCAGACCTGACCAACGCTTTTAATCATCTTGCAACGGCTGTTCACAAAGCACTCAGCCTGCGGCCTATAAATTATGCTGACAAGTTTCCTCCTGTAGTGGTAGAGTAAATTAAAATCACGCATTCATTGTGCGGTATGACTCACTCAATAGAAGACTGGGCAAAAACGCTCAAAGAAACGTTGCATACACATGAAAAAACCATGCTTGAACAGCTTCATGCCTTTTGTGCCATCAATTCAGGAAGCTTGAATCTAGAAGGCCTTGCACATATGCACGACGCCTTAAAAAATGCTTTTATGCCTCTTATAGACGAGGCTGAAACACATACCCTGCCCCCGGTCTCAAGTATTAATCTTTCCGGAGATGAAGTATTTCAACATGTAGGCAACTTACTTTATCTTCGTAAACGCCCACACCTCACTCGCCGCGTTTTATTAAGCGGCCATATGGACACTGTATTTGATAAAGACCATCCTTTCCAAACCATCACAGAAACCAAACCTGGCATTTTAAACGGCCCAGGCGTTGCCGACATGAAAGGCGGCTTAATTGTGATACTGCATGCACTTGAAGTATTTGAACAAACAGAAGCTGCACAAAGCATTGGCTGGGATGTCGTTATCAATGCTGATGAGGAAATTGGCTCCCCTGCATCTGCAGCCTTTTTAAAAAAGATTAGACACCTGTACCAAGCAGCTCTCGTTTATGAACCTGCTGTTAATACAGATGGTGGATTTGCAAAAAGTCGTAAAGGCAGTGGGAAGTTTACACTCGTCGCACATGGCAAAACCGCACACGCAGGGCGCGACTTTAATCAAGGAAAAAATGCTATTGTTTATCTCGCCAAAGCACTCATTCTAATTGATACTTTAAATCAAAATAACCGACATATCACTTTTAATATAGGCAAAATAGCAGGAGGCGAAGCCCTTAATATTGTACCTGGTACTGCTGTTGCTAAAATAGATATTCGAACCAATCACCTCGATGACGAAGCTTGGGTATCTCAGCAATTTCAACAAATCATCAAGTAATTGGTACATGAAGATTACGAATTAAGCCTACATGGAACCTTTGGCCGACCGGTCAAAAAAGTTAACCCTGCCAGTCAAGCGCTTTTTAAACGCCTGCAAACACTCGGTAAAATGCAAGGCTTAACCTTTGATTGGCAAGATACAGGCGGTTGCTGTGACGGCAATAACCTTGCTGAAAAAGGCCTTGCTGTAATTGATACCCTTGGCGTGCGTGGTGGGAATATTCATAGTGCAGAAGAATTTTTGGTCATTGATAGTTTGGTTGAACGTGCACACCTGACAGCCCTGTTACTCATAGACCTTGCAAAAGGCGGACTCGAAGCACTGACCAAACCACTCTAATCCCTCATTTTTATGCTATACCTTAAATTAAGACTTTCTCTAAGTGCTTAATCTATCATGAAAAAATGGCTTATTTTTTGTTCTTTTTTTTGCCTATCGGTCACAAGCTATGCTGAGAGCCCACCGCTTCGTGTCGCTATTGCCGCCTTCGCGCCTCCATTTGTCATGCAAAGCACCCCAAATCATTTTTACGGTTTCGACATTGCAACCATTGAATATGTTTGTAAGAGACTTGAACGCCGCTGTGAATACATCCCTATGGATTTTGACAAGCTTCTGCCAACGCTTGTTGCGCAAAAAGCCGATGTTGCTATAGGTGCTATTATTCTCACCTACAAACGCTCTCGCATCGTGCGTTTCTCAACACCCTACATGGTCAGTAAAGCGCAATTTTTTGGCAATGACAAAACAAATATCAACCCACCTTTTAATTTAAGCCAACTCAGTGGAAAACGTATTGGGCTTTTAGAGGGCAGCGTATTTCAACAAAAAATTCGTTTTATTGATATTAAAAAACCTAAAATCGTTACCTTCAATAGAGAAAGTGAAATGATTGATGCACTACGCACCAATAGTATTACACTCGCCTTATTGAGCCGTCCTAAAGTACAGTATTGGAAAAATCGTTCTGCCAAATTATTTAAAAGTATTGGTAACCCATTCCCCATCGGATTTGGTTTTGCTGTCGCAATTAACCCTGAAGATGCGAAACTGATTAGAGAAATCGATTTAGTCCTACTCGACTATCAAGACAGTGATGAATACAAGCGAAATTATAATCTATATTTCAAGAGTGATTTAGAATAAGAAACCGCCGAAAACTCGACAACACCCCTTTAAATCCCGTATAATTCGTTCTTTTTTTGAACGAATTATACGAGTAACCAAAACATGAACCATCGGGTAGGATTTGTAAGCCTTGGGTGTCCTAAAGCCTTAGTCGATTCAGAACGCATCATCACGCAACTACGTGCTCAAGGCTATGAACTCGTTCAAACCTTTAAGGATGCAGGGATTGTTATTATTAATACCTGCGGCTTTATCGATTCAGCTGTTGAAGAATCTTTAAATACAATTAAAGAAGCCATGGCTGAAAATGGACGTGTCATTGTAACAGGCTGCTTAGGCGCTAAAGCCGACATCATAAAAAAAGCTTGTCCTGATGTATTACATATCAGTGGTGCACATGCCTATGAAGAAGTCGTACGTGCCGTTCACAGACACCTGCCCCCGCCAAAAGACCCCTTCACTCAACTTATTCCACCAGAAGGGATTAAACTGACGCCTCGTCATTATGCCTATCTTAAAATTTCTGAAGGCTGTAACCATAAATGTACGTTTTGTATTATTCCAAGCATGCGAGGCAAACTACAAAGTTATCCAATGCAGAATGTTTTAGCCGATGCCAAACGTCTTAAAGATGCAGGCGTTCGTGAACTTTTAGTGATTGCACAAGACACCAGTGCTTATGGTTTAGATACCGGAAAACTTAAATTTTATGACTTATGTCGCGCTTTAAGTGACCTTGGTATTTGGGTGCGCTTGCATTACGTTTACCCTTATCCACACGTCGATGAGGTTATTCCACTCATGCGTGATGGCAATCTTCTGCCTTATTTAGACATTCCACTACAACATGCGAGCCCTCGTCTCCTTAAAGCCATGCGTAGACCTGCCAATGCAGAAAACACTTTAGAACGTATCGCTAAATGGCGTAGCATTTGTCCTGACATAACGATTCGTTCAACTTTTATTGTAGGTTTTCCTGGCGAAACAGACGAAGAATTTGAAACATTATTAGATTTTCTTGAAGAAGCCAAATTAGATAGAGTGGGATGCTTTCAATATTCGCCGGTTAAAGGTGCACGTGCAAACGACCTTGCCGCACCCGTTCCTGATGCCATCAAGGCTGAGCGTTTTGATGCATTTATGCGCCTGCAAGCAGATATTAGCCGTGACAAATTACGCGAAAAAATTGGCAGCCTACAAACTGTTTTAATTGATAGCATTGAAAACGATCGCGTGATTGCTCGCAGTACGGCTGATGCCCCTGAAATTGATGGTTTGGTTTATCTACCACCTGAGAAAAACATTCAACTCGGTGAATTTGCCAATGTTATGATCACTGACAGTGATGACTATGATTTATATGGCGAATTAGTTACTGAAGCCTAAATATGCTGTTTTTTGATACTCATACAACACCCGACCCTATACCACCTATGACAGAAGAATATCTAGCTGCAATAGGTCTCATACTGATAGGCTCGGGCGCTTTATATCTTATTTGCAAATGTTGGATGCTTGGTTTTTGCTCATCTAATCCAACTGAACTATATGAAAACATGGGTATTTCTTCTGAAGATATAGAAGAAGCAGATACATACTGTAAGTGCTTTTAAAAAACTAGTCTACACTAATGGATGATACGTTTTAAAAGCATTCATAGTACGGAGATAAGCATGGCTAAAAACAATCCAAAAGCACCGGAAGTCAATTCAAAAGAAGAGCAGCAAAAACAAATTAATAAAGCATGGACAGAATTTAGAAAAAAAACAGGCATTATTATTGGAAGTGCTATAGAAGGGTACGAAGAGTGGGATAAAGGTCGTGATCGCGATAATACCCAAAAAAAAGGCGGTCCTACCCCTTAACTTTCAAAAGCCTGCAACAACCAAACCATTTATCCTTCATTACCCTTTGACTCATGCCATAGGGTAATGAATAACACCATCACAATAGGTCCTACGAATAAGCCAAGTAATCCGAGTGTTTCAAGTCCCCCTAAAATACCGAATAAAACCGCTAAAAAAGGCAACTCGATGGTTCCCCCTATCAATACAGGTTTCACAAAATGGTCTGCTGTAAACATAACGATAGTACCCCACACCACCACAATAATTGCTGCAAGTAAGCTCCCGTGTGACCAAAGCATCATAGCAACTGCTGCAAATACGACCGGCACAACAAACGGAATCATGGCAGCAATACCTGTTAAAATACCCAAAAGTGTAGGACCTGGTGCTTCGAGCCAGGCATAACACAACCCCATTAAAATCCCAACACCCATACCCACAACAATGGTACCATTCACGGTACCACGTAATGCTCCAGGTAATTTTTTAACATAACGATGCCAACGCACACCCAAACAGTTTTCACCGACTTGGTTAATGGCTTTAATAATCGACTCACCATCACGATAAAAAAAGAAAAGAATTAACATCGTAAATCCTATTTGAAATCCACGATGAGCAACACTTAAACTAATCCGTTTTGCATAATAACTAACAGGTGTTAATGAAAGATGTATATTTGAAATTAAATGTTTGATATGACCTGGCTCACCTAAATTTTTATCCCAATAAGCAATCAGCTCTTTTCCTATAAAAGGGATATCTTGCAGAAAAGAAGGAACCTCTCCACCATGGCGATTTAAGGCTTGTAAATAATTTAAAAATATTTGTAAATCTTTAACTACAACGCTCACAAGCCAGCTCAATGGCGCTATAAATAGCACCACAAGTAAAGTTGTAAATAAAAAAGCAGAAGTATTCTTATACTTCCCAAAAAAATACTGCCAACGTCGATATAATGGGTAAGTCGCAATCGTAATCACCCCAGCCCAAACAATCGAAGGAATAAAGCGATGAATAATAAATAAAGTCAGTAAAACCACAGCAACTGTTAATGTAATGCTAATCAATTCCTTATGGTTTTCATTCATCAGCTGGCTCCAGGTGTGTATAAATGACTCATTATTTGCAGAATAAAAAAAGCGGGTACAGCTGCTAATACATCATCAAGCATAATCCCAAGCCCGCCTCCAACACGCTTATCAACCCATCGAATAGGATGAGGCTTCCAGATATCAAATACCCGAAATAAAACAAATCCTAAAAGAATCCATATCCAATGCAATGGCACCATGAACATCGTTAATAAATACCCGACGATTTCATCCCAAACAATACCTGAATAATCATGCTCGCCCAAATCACGTGATACTTTCTCACAAACAAAAATACCACCCAAAAACGCCACTAAAGTAAGAATAAGATATACTTTTGAATTCAATAAAAAAGCAAGTACACAATAAATAGGAATTGCCATTAAGGTACCACAAGTACCCGGTGCAATAGGTGAGAGCCCACTACCAAAGCCGAAAGCCAAGCAGTAAGCAGGATCTTCCCAAACCTTTCCCCAAGATACTCGGGCCATGTACTCTCCCTTAAATACTATAAACCCTGAATACCGCGGACAAGCCGCGGCACGTAGGTATGTTAGTTTGAATCAATTTCAACAGCCCTAACCTTTTTGGCTAAATTATTGAGAACACCATTCACATAACGATGGCCATCTTGTGATCCAAACGTTTTAGACAAATTAACTGATTCATCCAAAATCACTCGATATGGCGTTTCTAATACTTCTGTCAACTCAAAAGCACCCAAACGCAAAACCGCCAATTCAATTGGATTAAGATTTTTAATTGGCCTATCTAAAAAGGGCAAAAGTGCTTCATCTAAACTTTCTTGTGCCTTCTCCACGCCATGAAATAAGCGACAAAAGTACTCAAAATCAACCTTATCTTCCCCATGTATGGCTCGAAACTGTGCTTCAATTTCAACCATCTCTGTCTTTGAAATAAGTCGCTGATAAATTGCTTGTAAAGCAATTTTTCGTGCACGACGCCTACCTTTAATTGTTTGTTTATCTATCGTCACAAGAAGCCTCTGATTCATCATTCATTTGTTCAATGGCTTCACGAAAATCACTCACATCTTCAAATCGTTTATAAACAGATGCAAAACGAACATATGCAACATGATCAAGCCCATACAACTGCTCCATCACCCAATCCCCAAGCCTACGCGAATCAATTTCACGCTCACCATGGCGTCTTATTTTTTGTAAAATAGATACCACAGCGTCCTCAAGTGCATCAGCACTCACTGGACGCTTTTCCAGGGCACGTAACATCCCTGCACGTAAATTATCAACTCGAAACGTTTCTCTATGGCCGTCTCTTTTAACCACCATTGGCATAACTAACTCAGGCGTTTCAAACGTTGTAAAACGCTCCTGACACACCAAACACTGGCGCCTTCTACGCACTTGCTCACCCTCAGCCACCAGGCGAGAATCAATCACTTTTGTTTCATCTGCATGACAAAATGGACAATACATCTGGATTAAACCCCGTTAAACCTTACTGATAAACAGGAAACGCTTGGCACAAAGCAAGTACTTTTTCGCGTGTTTGCTTAATGGTTTCTTCATTTGTAATATCATCCAAAACATCAGCCATCCAATGAGAAAGCTGTTTTACTTCTGGCTCACAAAAACCACGCGTCGTGACCGCCGGTGTACCTAAACGTAAACCACTGGTTACAAAAGGTGAACGTGTTTCATTAGGAACTGTATTTTTATTCAAGGTCAAATTTGCACAACCCAAAGCAAGCTCAGCCTCTTTTCCTGTAATCCCTTTATCTGTTAAATTCACAAGCATTAAGTGATTATCAGTTCCCCCTGAAACCAAAGGATAGCCCCGCTCAATTAATACTTCTGCCATGGCTTTTGCATTCAGTAACACTTGGCATTGATAATCTTTAAAATCAGGCTGTAACGCCTCTTCAAATGCAACCGCTTTTGCCGCAATGACATGCATTAATGGGCCACCTTGCGTTCCAGGAAATACAGCTGAGTTTATTTTTTTCTGAATCTGTTCATTCGCCTTACCTAAAATCAACCCGCCACGTGGTCCACGTAACGTTTTATGCGTTGTGCTGGTGACAACATCTGCATAAGGTATGGGAGAAGGATACAAATCAACCGCAACCAAACCTGCCACATGTGCCATATCGGCCATTAAATAAGCGCCCACCTCGTCAGCAAGCACACGAAACCGTGCCCAATCAACCACACGAGAATATGCTGAAAATCCAGCAATAATAAGTTTAGGTTTTTCTGCTAGCACTTGTTTTTCAAGGGCCGCATAATCAATTAATCCTGTCTCATCATCTAAACCATAAGACACGATATTATATAATTTTCCTGAAAAATTGACAGGCGAACCATGGGTTAAATGCCCTCCATCAGGCAGCGCCATGCCAAGCACTTTATCGCCAGGATTTAAAAGCGCCATCATCACAGCAGCATTGGCCTGAGAGCCTGAGTGCGGCTGAACATTTGCAAAATCAGCACCAAATAATTTTTTAGCACGTTCAATGGCTAAGGCTTCAACTTGATCAACATACTCGCATCCGCCGTAATACCGTTTATTGGGATAGCCTTCAGCATATTTATTAGTCAGCTGCGAGCCTTGCGCTTGAAGCACGCGTGGACTTACATAATTCTCAGATGCAATCAGTTCTACATGATCTTCTTGCCGCTCGCGCTCAGACTCCATCGCCTGCCACAAGGCATCATCAAACATAGCTATTTTATCATGGTAATCGAACATAAATTGTCCTTATAGAACGGCCATTAAATCGCAACAGTCATGATAACATGGTGTTCAATTTAAGCAACATGTTTTCTAAGCACTCGCATCCGACCAAAGCGATTCACAACCCATTTCTCAGAGACACGTTTAGGAACCTCTAACAAAAAATAACCATTCATCGCTAAACTTTCAGGCGCATGACTCACAACCAACTTATCTTGCCCTCGAAAACCATGCCAAGTTAGCGCTATACCTTGAGGCACATGCCACTGCCAAGCATGTACTTTAAAAAGCGGATGATATTCTGATTGAAGCTGAATCCCTAATGCCCAATTATGACTTATATCTGAAGGTAATAAGACCAACGTTTCTTCACGTAAAAATGCCTCTGTTCTGGCAAAGGCAAGTGCACGCGTTAAATCATAAAACATCACGCGTGTGCCTTGTATCATACGCCATGCTTGCCAATGCTGAGCACCTTCTGTCACTAAACCACCCAGCACAACAAGCGTTATCAGTACGCTTATCCAGGTAAACCCTGTTTGCTTCTTCATCACCCTTGTCTGTATCCGTAACCACTCATCTACACTTTAGATATACAACATCCTAAGGCCTCATATGCTTTTCTTTTTTTTATGGGATATTCAAGTAAATCAGCTAGCGATGGCAAAATTATCACGCCTTCACAATCCTCTTGAATATCACCCAACACCATTACAACAGACGCCTTATGACTTTGTAATACATCTTTTGAAAAGGGTTTTATACCAATTTGTGTGCTATCTAATCCAACACTTTGGAACATTGCGTCTAAGAGCATTTGCTCATCTTGACTTAAATTAATATCTTCAATCAATACTAAAAGCAACGGTTGTGATGCATCTTTGCGTAAAACCCACGGATGAATACCCATGGTTTGCAAATAATAAAGTTGGTGATTACTTAACATCTGATACAACCACCTTAAGTACGGCTATAGGATCTTTTGCACGCGTAATGGAACGACCAATCACAGCATAATCACTGCCCAATGCACGCGCTTTTAAAGGAGTTACCACACGTTTTTGATCATCGCTGCTATCACCAGACAAGCGAATACCTGGCGTCACCGTTAAAAAATCTTCTCCGCATACAGCTTTTAATCCTGGAACTTCTAATGCCGAGCACACCACTCCATCAAGCCCTGCTTGTTTTGACAGTTTTGCTAAATCAATCACTTGCTTCTCAGAGGCTTCAAGGCTTGTTAATATCGTGACTGCAATTAAATAAGGCTTCGTATCACCAAAAGCATCTAATGCTTCACGCGCTGCTTGCATCATTTTAAGCCCACCTGATGCATGGACATTGATCATCCAAACCCCTAACTCTGCTGCAGCCCGGCAAGCTGATGCGACAGTATTTGGAATATCATAAAACTTTAAATCTAAAAAAACACGAAAACCACGCGCTACTAGCTCACGAACAAACGATGGACCAAATCGCGTAAATGCTTCAAGACCAACTTTTAAAACACACAACTGAGGCACACATGCATCTGCAAAAGCTAATGCCTCTGCCTTATCTTTCATATCAAGCGCTACAATGACCTGCATTAAAACTAATCCCCTTCTAAACCATGAATAGGTTTAGTTCGCCCCCATTGCTTACAGCTCGGACATAACCAGTGCAATAACTTCCCTGAAAAACCACAATGACCACACCTATAAATGGGTTTATTATCTAAAAATTTACTCGTAATATCATAAAGCATTTGTAACTTATCACGCACAATGCCATGCGAAGATTCCAAATGCCATTGAATCAATTGATTCAGTCCTCGAATAGAAGGATGCCGACTTAATTGAACTGATACAAAATCAATGCCTACTTCTAAGCTTTTCTCCTCACGTACATATTCCCCAATTGCAAAAATAACGGATGCCCGAGGATGATCAGCCAAAGCGTTTTCTAAATAACTCACACATTCATCCATGATATTGAGCTCAGTACACGCTTTTAATAAAGGTTCAATCACTTCAGTAAAAAAAGATGAGTCTTGTGCAAGCACACGCTTTAAAGCGCGAATCGCCTGCTTATAACGTGCTTGGTTCATATCAATATCAGCAAGCATCAAACTCGCACGAACCGATTGCTTATCCACAAGCAACGCTTGCTTCGCCAAAGCATAAGCTTTATCTTCAGCGCCTTCCAAGCGTTCCTTTTCTGCCATCTCACAGTAATAATGTGCTGCCTCTGCAACCATACTATTTCCTGTGACAAGCTCAAGTTTTTTTAGAATATCGAGTGCTTTCTCCCACGCTTTTTCTTGCTGATAAATCGCAACCAAACCGCGTAAGCTACTTGCATCAGGTGTGCCGCCCAAGGCAACAACTTCTTTAAAAATACGCTCGGCTCTATCAAAAACACCGGCACTCATATAGTCTTGAGCCAAAGCCATTAAAGCTTCTTTACGTTGCATCACCCGCAACTGAGGCCGTGCAATCAAGTTTTGATGGATTCGAATAGCCCTATCTACTTCACCACGACGACGAAACAAACTACCCAATGCCAAATGTGTCTCAACTGTTTCACTGTCTACTTCGAGCAGCTTAATAAAAACATCTACTGCTTTATCAGGCTGTTCATTTAATAAATAGTTCAATCCAACCACGTATTCACGCGATAAGTGATTAGCTTCATCTGGTTGTTTCACCGAATAATTACGCCGTGCAATCCACCAACCAGAACAGGCTGCAGCAGGAAGAAGCATTGGCCAAAGGTGAATCATGTTAAGCGCTCCATTCGCGTTAATCTTTTAAAGGAATTTCTCGCAAATTTTTAATTTCTCGTTCCATTAATTGGAACTGATGTTTCACTTTACGATACTTGATACTTTTACACCAATAACGTCCTAAAAAAATGACAAACCCTATCAAAACACCTATTGAAAAGGTCGCAATCATTAAAACTGAAACGGGCATGGTTAATGTTCTAAAATATAAGTTTAATGTAAGATTACCCGCATTTAAAGCCGCAAAACTCACTCCCAACAATATCAAACACACATAGAATATCAGCATGAGAAAACGCATTAATTTAATCCTTTTTTGATATAAAAAAAGCGTAGTAAACTACGCTTTTTTTAAACAATAAAAAACCAATCAGCATCAAGAATCACTCACCGTCTTTTTTGCTATTTGCCATTTTTTCTTTTAACAAATCACCTAAAGTAGTGGTTGATACTTCCGCTGTTTTAGAATATTTTTTAATTGCTTCTGCTTGATCTTCTGCATCTTTTGCTTTTACAGACAATGCGATTGTTCTGTTTTTCCGATCAACATTTACAATTTTAGCTTCAACATCATCACCTTCTTTAACCAAGGTTGATGCATCGTCTACTTTATCTTCAGACAAATCACTTGCCCGAATCGTACCAAATACATCTTCAGCAAGCTCAACGGTCACCATTTTAGCATCAACTTCTGACACTTTACCGGTCACAACTGTGCCTTTACCAAATTCATCAACATAACTACTGAAATTATCACCTTCAAGCTGCTTCAATCCAAGCGAGATACGCTCACGCTCTGAGTCAATCGCCAAAATAACAGCTTCCAGTTCTTGTCCTTTTTTGAAGTCTTTAACAGCTTCTTCACCAGGAACAGTCCATGAAATATCAGAAAGATGAACCAAACCATCAATCTCACCATCTAACCCAATGAAAATACCAAAGTCAGTAATAGAGCGAATTTTCCCGCTGATTTTTTGCCCTTTAGTTTGGGTTTCAGCAAATGTTTGCCATGGATTGTTTTGACATTGCTTCATACCGAGTGAAATTCGTCGACGATCTTGATCAATCTCAAGCACAATAACCGACACTTCTTCACCTACAGAAACAACTTTACTTGGATGAATGTTTTTATTGGTCCAGTCCATTTCAGACATATGCACCAAACCTTCAACACCTTCTTCAATTTCAACAAAACAGCCATAATCAGTAATGTTAGTTACTTTTCCTTCAAGTCTTGTGCTAACAGGATAACGATCAACTAAATCAACCCAAGGATCATTACCAAGCTGCTTCATGCCCAAAGAAACACGATTACGCTCACTGTCAAAACTTAACACTTTAACTTTTACATCTTGAGCAACACTCAATATTTCGCTTGGATGTTTTACTCGTTTCCAAGAAATATCCGTAATATGCAACAGGCCATCAACGCCACCCAAGTCAATAAACGCACCATAATCGGTCAAGTTTTTGACGATACCATCAAGCACTTGTCCATCATGTAGAGAATCAAGTAATGCTTGTCTATCAGCACTGTTTTCTTCTTCAACAACCGCACGACGAGAAACAACAATATTGTTACGTTTCAAGTCCATTTTAATGACTTTAAACTCAAGCTCTTTACCTTCTAAATAAGATGGGTCACGAACAGGTCTTACATCAACCAGCGAACCAGGTAAGAAAGCACGAATAGAACCGATTTCAACTGTAAAGCCACCTTTAACTTTACCTGAAATCAGACCAATAACAGTTTCACTGTTTTCATAGGATTTAGAGAGTTTTCGCCATGCTTCTTGACGCTTGGCTTTTTCACGAGAAAGTAAAGTCTCACCATGACCATCTTCAACTGAATCTAGCGCAACTTCAACGGCATCACCCACTGCCACTTCAACTTCGCCATCTTTATCTTTAAATTCATCAATTGAAATAATCCCTTCAGATTTCAACCCGGCATTCAGCGTCACAAAATCATCATCTACACTGATGACTGTTGCTTCTATAATTGCACCAGGATAAAACTGGGTCCCAATGATACTCTGTTCAAATAAATCTTTAAAACTCTCTGTCATGTTATCAAACTCAATAAATAAAATTATAAAAAGCGCTTGCTACTCGCTTTTCCCCATAAATCCTCGCTCATCGACAAGCTCAACCAAACGCTCAAACACAGCTTCAACGGTTAAATCTGTTGTATCAACCATGATTGCATCATCTGCAGCCTTTAACGGCGCATGCTGACGTGCCATGTCTCTTGCATCACGTTTATTCAATTCATCGACGACCTGCGCGAGATTAACACTTTTTCCACTATCCTTCAACTGTAAATATCGTCGACGGGAGCGCTCATCAGACGAAGCATCTAAATAAATTTTTAATGCCGCATTTGGAAAAACCACTGTCCCCATATCACGACCATCCGTCACAAGCCCTGGTAACACTGCAAACTCACGTTGACGTTCAAGCAATGCCGCACGAATTTCAGGCATAGCTGCCAACTTTGATGCTCGCGCACCACAGGCCTCAGTGCGTAATTGACCCTCTACTCGCTCACCCTCTAAAAAAATATGATAATGCTCAAATTCAATGGGCAAGTGTTCTGCCAATTGAACCAGCTCCTCACTTGCATCCAGCCCAATATTATTTTTCTCTGCCAAAAAGCCAAGTGCACGATATAACACACCACTATCTAATAAATGCCATCCTAAATAATCCGCCAATCGATGACATAAAGTCCCTTTTCCTGTACCGCTGGGACCATCTAAGGTAATCACGGGCACTGTGTTTTTACCTTCTGACATAATCTATATCCTGTTTTTCTATCACACACCCCAATCGATTAGCTGTATCAATAAAGGTTGGAAATGAGGTTGAAATTGCATCTGCATTTAACACTTGTATTGGCGATTTTGCAACCACACCCGCAATCAAAAAAGCCATAGCCACACGATGATCTGAAAAAGCATCTACTATCCCCCCCTGCACCTCGCCCCCTGCAATCACCACATCATCGCCATCAACCACAACTGAAATACCCAAAGTGTTGAGTCCATCTGCCATTGCCTGAACCCTATCACTTTCTTTATGCCGTAACTCACCCACACCTAAAATACGGGTTTGTCCTTCTGCCATCGCGGCTGCAATTAATAAAATAGGAAACTCATCAATCGCGCGCACGAGCAACTCTTTTGAAATACCAATCCCTTTTAACTTAGCATAACGCACTTGAATATCAGCCACAGGTTCTGCCCCATAAAAACGGGGGGCATTAAGCATAATATCTGCACCCATAGTTTGTAATATATCAACCATACCCATACGCGTTGGATTAATACCCACACCACGCAGTATTAATTCAGAACCGGGCACCAAACTCGCAAGCACCATAAAAAAAGCTGCTGATGATAAATCACCCGGTACTTCAACAAATCGCTGATGATTCATCTGAAAATCAAAAACCGATAGCATTCGTTCGGTATGATCTCGCGTTGTAACAGCCTCAATCACTTCTGTTTGACCTGATGCATATAAACCTGCAAGTAAAATACAAGATTTGACCTGAGCACTTGCAACAGGAGTCTCATAACAGATTGACTTTAAGTTACTTTTTCCTGAAATTCTAAGCGGCGCATGCCCGTCTATGGCATCAATATGAGCTCCCATAAGGCGTAGTGGTGTAACAATACGTGCCATCGGCCGAGATGATAAGCTCTTATCTCCCACCAAAACGCTATCAAACGATTGCCCGACCAAAAGCCCTGACAAAAGTCGCATGCTGGTACCTGAATTACCACAATCAAGTGGCGCGCTGGGTGCAATAAATCCCCTTAAACCCACACCATACACAATGGTTTTAGTTTCAAAAAAATCAATGCGCACACCCATTTGGCGTAATGCACGTGCTGTTGCAACACAATCATCCGAATTTAAACAATGTTTAATCTCTGTCACACCCTTTGCAATGGCTGCAAACATTAAGGCGCGATGCGAAATCGATTTATCACCCGGCAGTACAATATCACCTTGAATAGATGTAAAAATAGGATTGCTTTTTATCACTAAACAAACTCATCCATAAAAGCAATCAATGCATCAACACCTGCCATAGGCATCGCATTATATAAACTTGCTCGCAGACCACCTTGTACCCTGTGTCCTTTAAGACCTTTTAGACCATGCGCTTCAGCCGCATCTAAAAATGCTGCTTCTCGGGTTTTATCTACCATCGAAAAACAAACATTCATGATAGAACGCAATGGTTCTTCCACCTGACATACATAATGTTTGGATGTATCAATATAATCATATAATTTAGCCGCTTTAGCCTGATTGATTTGATACAAAGCCTCAACGCCGCCTTCTGCTTTAACCCACTTAAACATTTTAGCAGCCATGTCACACTGAAATACCGGAGGCGTCGCATACAGCGAATGATTTTTCGCATGTACACGATAATCTAACATTGCAGGGAGTACATGCTCGGGCGTGATTTGTAATAAATCATCCCGAATAATCACGATTGTTAAGCCTGCAGGACCAATGTTTTTCTGTGCACCTGCAAAAATTAATCCAAATTGTGCGACATCAATCGGTTCACTCAATAAACACGAGGTCATGTCTGCAACCAATGGCACATCACCCACATCTGGAATACCTGAAAACCGCACGCCATCAACGGTTTCATTAGGCGTATAATAGACATAGGCTGTGTTTTCTTCAGGCCGCCCATCTGTTATTTGATAGGCATCACTCAAACGTTTTGCCTCTTCAAACGCAAGCCGAGACCAAAGGCCTGTGCAAATATAACCTGCTCGCTTTTTATCTGGTGTCATTAAATTCATAGGGACCATGCCAAACTGCGTGCGCGTAGCACCCCCTAAAAACAGAACCTGGTAATTAGCCGGAATATGTAACAATTCACGTAAATCTGCCCGAGCTGTTTCGAGCAAATTGATAAAAACATCGGTTCTGTGGCCTAACTCAAGAATCGATAAATCAGTATGCTGCCAATCTAATAATTCTTTCTGTGCGTCACGCAAAATACTTTCTGGTAACGTTGCAGGTCCCGCACCAAAATAAAAACCATGTCTTGTCATAACCATTTACTCAGTACTGACGGCAACCGATGCATCCGTATCATCATCTGTTTCACACTCAGCTTCAGCAGTTACATCATCTAAATCATCTTGTAATTCTTCAATACGCTGCATGCCGACCACCTGCTCTCCGTTAGCCAAGTTCATTAAGCGCACACCTTGCGTATTTCGGCCAATCACAGAAATTTCATTCACACGAACACGCACCAAAGTCCCCTTTGTTGTAATCAGCATGGCTTCATCTGCTTCATTCACTTGTAATGCACGAACCACACGACCATTCCGTTCGTTCACTTGAATAGAAATGACACCTTGACCACCACGACCTGTCACCCGATATTCATCAACTGCGGTCCGTTTACCATAACCAAATTCTGTCGCTGTTAAAATAGTGCCTTCTGTCTCTGCTACCACCAGCGAAATAACGGACTGACTATCACCTAGTCGTATACCCCGTACACCGCGAGCCGTACGCCCCATTGGACGAATTAAGGTTTCATCAAACCGAATCACCTTGCCCGCATCAGAAAACAGCATAATATGCTTCGCGCCATTTGTGATATCAACCCCAATCAGTTGATCACCATCCAATAAGTCAACTGCGATAATGCCATTGCTTCGTGGTCGACTAAATGCTTCGAGAGGCACTTTTTTAACCGTTCCACGTTGTGTTGCCATAAACACAAAATAACCTACTGTATATTCTCGAACCGGTAACATTGCATGAATCACTTCACCTTCAGCCAAAGGTAAAACGTTAACAATTGGTTTCCCACGTGAAGTCCGGCTTGCAAGTGGTAATTGATAAGATTTAACCCAATATAATTTGCCGTAATTTGAAAAACAAAGCAGCGTGTCATGCGTGCTTGCAATCACTAAACGCTCGACAAAATCCTCTTCTTTAACATGAGTTGCCGCTTTTCCTTTACCACCTCGTCTTTGTGCTTGATACACTGACAATGGCTGATATTTCACATAACCCTGATGTGACAGCGTCACCACAACTTGTTCTTCTGTGATTAAGTCTTCAATGGTTAAATCATTTTGTGAGGCCATAATTTCGGTACGACGCTCATTCCCAAATTGCGTTTTCATTTCAACTAATTCTTCACGAATCACTTCCATTAAACGCTCAGGTGAATTTAAAATCTCAAGCAATGCTTGAATCACATCCAATAACTGATCAAACTCTTGTAATAATTTATCTTGCTCAAGAGCTGTTAATCGATGTAAGCGCAATTCTAAAATAGCTTGTGCCTGATCAGGCGATAGATAATAGCCATCATCCACAAACCCAAGTCCCTCAGGTAAATCATCGGGTCTGCAAGCTGTATCACCTATTTTATCTAACATCGCTTGAACTGATCCTGGCGCCCAGGACCGTGCCGTTAGGCCTTCTTTCGCTTCAAGCGGTGTTGCAGATGCTTTAATTAAAGCAATCATGTCATCAATATTAGCTAATGCAACCGCTAAACCTTCTAAAACATGAGCGCGTATACGCGACTTTTTAAGTTTAAACAATGAGCGTCTCGTCACAACTTCACGACGATGACGTAAGAAGCAATCTAATATTTCTCTTAAATTAAGCACTCGTGGCTGATTATCAATCAAAGCCACCATGTTAATACCAAATACATTCTGCATCGGTGTATGCGCATATAAATTATTCAGCACAACTTCAGGGACTTCACCTCGTTTAAGCTCAATCACAACGCGCATGCCATCTTTATCTGACTCGTCGCGTAAACCTGAAATACCTTCCAGGCGTTTATCTCGCACCAAGTCAGCAATTCGTTCAATCAAACGTGCTTTATTCACCTGATACGGTAATTCGTTAATAATCAATGCCTGACGGCCTGTTTTATCATCTGTTTCAACATCCGTACGCGCACGAATCTGAATACGGCCTCGTCCTGTCCGATATGCTTCTATAATACCCGCACGCCCATTAATAATGGCTGATGTTGGAAAATCAGGTCCTGGAATAATGTCAATTAACTCATCTATTGTCAGTTCAGGTGAATCAATTAAAGCCACACATGCATTAATCACTTCCGTTAAGTTATGTGGCGGAATATTAGTTGCCATCCCAACTGCAATACCGGATGAACCATTAATCAATAAATTAGGAATACGCGCAGGCAGGACCACAGGCGCAAATTCAGTTTCATCATAATTAGGTGCAAAATCAACTGTTTCTTGATCTAAGTCCGCCATCAATGCATGGGCAATCTTTGACATGCGTACTTCGGTATATCGCATAGCTGCAGGTGCATCACCATCTATTGAACCAAAGTTTCCTTGTCCATCAACCAAAACCTGTCGCATTGAAAATGGCTGCGCCATCCGAACAATGGTGTCATACACCGCTGTATCACCATGTGGATGGTATTTACCAATCACATCCCCGACCACACGTGCCGATTTTTTATAAGGTTTATTCCAATCGTTATTCAACTCACTCATGGCATATAACACACGCCGATGAACAGGCTTTAAACCATCTCTCGCATCAGGCAAAGCACGCCCAACAATCACGCTCATAGCGTAATCAAGGTAGGATTGTTTAATCTCGTCTTCAATACTGACGCGCGTGACTTCTTCAGTAGAATCAACCATAGAGGAAACCCATTTTCCTTATCAAAAATAAATCACAAAATAGCCCTAGAGCATACCACATTTAAGTTCCCGCTTATAGCAGCTAAAAAACATGACTCATTTTTTTAACCCTATAACCTGTCAATTGCTATTTCAGGCATTTCTACAATATTCGTTATCATATGCTGATATATGATTTCCGCATCAAATATTTGTGGGAGTACAATAAAATTAGGGTTATTTTTCGTTTCAACAATACTTTTGTCTGTCGCCTTTCCAATTCTATTCGTAGTGGCATCAAGCACATAATATTGACCATCATAATATATTTCATTCATTGCGTGTGAACCCACTTCCTGAAATATGCCATCAACCGTATCTGAAAAAGCAAAAGACAAAGCCGTCACCTCAAAACCAAACTCTCTCAGTAAGTGCTGTAATAAAACAGCGGTAAGATTACACATTGAGCTCGTATCTCTTAACCCCCCAAAAGGGCGCTTAAATCGCTCACTCACTTGGGCATAATTATAATGGCTATACAAAGAATACGTGGTTAAAGCAGCTATTTTTAACAGCTCCGGTAAATCCTCAACCTGCTCAAGTACATGACTAAAATAGGCATGTGACGCCAAACTGACCTTCAGTGTAACCACATTATCTGTGATCGTACTCTCTTTTAAATCTGCAATAAGCTTTACATCATCATCCGTATTAATTTCAACTAAATGCCCCTTAATACGCCCAATATCTAACTGCTTAGCTCTATCCTGCTTTTCTTCTAAAGACAAATTTAAATAGGACCAATATAAAAGATAAATCCCTAATTTAAGCTCTTTCGCAACTGCTTTTTCTAATACCTCATGCATTGTTTCTGGATTACGGTGATGCGCAATAATCTCAGCAAGAAAATGATCACGAACATCGTCTTCTTTTTGTAAGAAAAAGTTACCGAGGAACATTTTTTGTACTGGTAAAATAGCATTTTTTTTGTGTACATCAACTTGAATAGCAGAAGTTGCTAATTCAGTATATATAAACGAGGGCAAGGGCCAATCATGCCAAGGTATGACTTCTGTCCATACACGACTAGATGTAGAAAAAGAAAATACTCGGAACTCCAATTGACTTAATGGTTCCCCCTTTATTTCATTCACAACAAACGTTATTTCTTCTCCTTGTTTAAACGTTACTTTATAAGGTCGCCATGAAACCCCTTCTACATATTTAATCTCAGGAAAAGCAGCCACATTGATATTCGAATCAATTACAGATGGATGCAACACGTCACTTGAAAAAGCATAGCCTTCACTAAAAACCGCCAAAAACACACAAAAAAATATCAAACCGTACCTTTTCTTTTTGGGCATAAATTAACATCCTATGACTATTTTCTTGCTCACAACTTAGATAAAACGAAGCACATCCTGAATACATTTAACAGGCAAAACCTCTATCCCCTTAATTTTTTTAGGCGCATTGGCTTGTGGCACAATGGCACGCTTAAAGCCATGCTTTGCAGCTTCGCGCAGACGTTCTTGACCACTCTGAACAGGCCGAATTTCACCTGCAAGCCCCACTTCACCAAAAATCACAGTATCACTATCAAATACACGATTACGCAAACTCGATACAACGGCCGCAATTAAAGCCAAATCACTACCTGTTTCAGCAACTTTAATACCACCCACTACATTAATAAAGACATCTTGATCAAAGGTTACAATTCCCCCATGACGATGCAATACAGCTAATAAAATAGCGAGGCGATTATGCTCCAGTCCTGCTGTAACACGACGTGCTTGTCCACCATGTGACTCATCCACTAAAGCCTGTACATCAACCAGCATGGGACGCGTTCCTTCCCAGGTGACCATCACCACATTGCCAGGTGTTGGTTCAAGCGTTCGTGATAAAAAAATAGCTGATGGATTCGCAACTTCTTTTAGACCCTTATCGGTCATTGCAAACACGCCTAGCTCATTGGCCGCACCAAAACGATTTTTAATCGCTCGAATCACACGAAATCGATTATCTGACTGACCTTCAAAATAAAGCACGCAATCCACCATATGCTCAAGCACGCGCGGACCAGCAAGGGCACCTTCTTTCGTCACATGACCCACCAAAAATACAGCGGTCTGTGTCATCTTGGCAAATCGCACCAATAATGCTGTTGCTTCACGGACCTGACTCACTCCGCCAGGTGCTGAATTAATAGCCTCTGTAAAAATAGTTTGCACCGAGTCAATCACAATCACACGTGGTTGTGCTGTTTTTGCATGCGCTAAAATCGTTTCAACTTGTGTTTCCGCAACAAGCTGCAAGCCTTCTGTCGGCAATTGTAGGCGTTTAGCCCGCATTGCCACCTGTTGTAACGACTCCTCACCTGTAACATATAAAACCGGATAGTCACGTGACAAATACGCCATGGCTTGCAAAAGGACTGTCGATTTTCCAATGCCTGGGTCTCCGCCCACCAAAACCACTGAGCCATCAACAAGCCCACCACCAAGCACTCGATTGAGCTCAGACAAACCTAAGTCCATACGTGTTGTTTCTTCGATATTCACTTCATCAATGGGCGTTACTTTTGAGCGTTGATTCGCATAATGACTCACTCGCTGCCGACCAGACCCTGGAGGCACGCTTCCTTCTTCTGAGATAGCGTTCCAAGCACCACATTGCATGCATTGACCTGCCCACTGCGACGAAACAGCCGCACATTGACTACAAACATATCTTGTTTTAACTTTCATCTTTATTCCGTCATGATTGAATCTTGAATTGCACGTTAAAAACAAAACAGTATAATAACAGCTTATCTGCCTGATGACTTAAAGCATTATGACCAAACCCGCTCAATTTGAAAAATCAATCCAGGCTCTCGAGCAAGTGGTCGCAGCACTTGAAAAAGGAGATGTCTCTCTCGACGATGCCTTAAAGCAATTCGAAAAAGGGATTCAATTAACACGTACTTGCCAAACCCTTCTGACCGAGGCTGAACAAAAGATTGAACAACTCATGAATCAAAACTCGCCCAAAGAGGACAGCACGGATGGCTAGAAAAGTTGAAGATATCCAACACTTCGAGCAAAGCTTACGTGATAGCATTCAAACCGCATCTATCCCTGCAAAACGCATCCAAGATGCCATGCTCTATACGCTTTTTCCTGGTGGAAAACGCTTACGTCCCCGTTTGGTATATCTTTCTGGTGATTTACTGAATATCCCTCGTGCAACGTTAGATAGTATTGCTATCTCAATCGAACTCATTCACGCCTATTCATTGGTTCATGACGATCTTCCTGCCATGGACAATGATGATATGCGCCGCGGAAAGCCAAGTTGTCATCGTGCTTTTGACGAAGCCACTGCTATTCTGGTTGGGGACGGCTTACAAACCCTTGCCATTGACGTATTATTAACCCAACTTCCACATACTTTACCCACACCTAAAGTCCTTGCTGTCACACATGAACTCATTAAAGCATGTGGTCCTGCTGGCATGGTTAGTGGGCAAAGTTTAGATTTATCTGAACTAACCAATAAACGTGTAACTGAAACCACGCTGTCTCAAATTCATGATTTAAAAACCAGTCAACTCATGCTGGCTTGCATCAATATGGTGCTCGCTGCAAGCGACCCAACACCTGAAACCATACATGCGCTTCGCGCCTTTGCGACACACTTAGGCCTTGCGTTTCAAATGCAAGACGATTATCTGGATGCATATGGCCCAACAGAGGGTCTTGGGAAAAATCGCGCATCCGATCATGCAAATAATAAATCAACCTTTGCAAGCTGTTACACCGAAAAAACATTACAACAAGTTATCCAACTTCATTTTGAAAAAACAGAACGAGCACTCGATTTATTTGAAAACCGTGCAGAACCACTGCGCGATTTATTACATCAGTTGCTTAAACGCTCTGCTAAACGATTTGTTCCACAAAAACAGTCATAATACCTATAATACTTATAGGTATATTTGTTTAACTTTAAGTCATACTATTTACAATTAGATCATATTCCTGTATCATTTGCACAGGTTTATTTCTTGAGAAATCTTGTGTCCGGCTCATCGTATGCTTTTACCAATACAGAAAAAAATCGCTTTAAACTGATTCAGTTACTTCAGTCCCCTATTACAAAGTCGGAAGGAAACGTATCTAATTTAAGGTCTCAACTCAAACTATCTTTATCCAAAACGTTAGAAGAAGATATAGCAACGCTTAAGCAACTCTACGATCAATTTAATCAGGCTCAAGACACATGGTCTTCAACAAAAGATGCAGATGAAACTGAAGTCGAACGATGCTTTCATACACTGCAGGCACATATCGAGCAACAAAACACAAAACATAGACTTGCATGGTTAAAATTGAGTGCAGAACTCATGTTTAAAAATAACCAAGTACAACAAAAACTAGAAGAAATTGAAACAAAAAAAGAATGGATTGAACCGTGGCTTCAACTCTTTATTCTCGCCACCTCTATCCTTGATCTGATGCTCGGAATCATGTTGTTTATTGCCCCCCACCTTACACCGCTTATGGCCGAAATCTATCTCATTATTTCCCTTATATCCCTTATCTGCCAAGTTGCTATGTTAGGCGAGCTGATTACAACCAATTTCTCATATAGACCACTTAAAAATGACCAGAAAATTTTAAGCGAATCAATACACATCATCAATGACGCCTTCAATTTTTCAGAACAAGAAAAAGAAAGAGAACTCACTTTACTGTCAACAAGAAAAAAGAAAACAACTCCTTTTTCATTATTTAATACAAACACTTGGTTTACCCAGCCTGAAGAAAGTAATACTCATACGTCCTCCCCAAGCTAACACCACAAATAAGCCTGGGCTACAACCATCATAAACAAAGCCTCTACATTACGATAGACTGAAACGTTCTGAGATTTCAGTACTTGTTTTTTTAAAATCAGATACATGCTCAAGCAATAACTCAAAAGTCCCGCACACCTGAACATATAACCCCATATTGTGAGGTGCTGTTACCCCAGAAAAAATAGCCGCTAACATCATTGCAAGCCCTGCACGTTCCCTTGCATTAACACTTGAGCAAGTAAATACTGTTTGTTGAGCCACAGAGAAAAAACCTTGTCTATTATTTTGAGTCATCTCAATTTGCGCTTCAGGAGATATAGTTGGCAAACCCTGTACACGCTCTCTCGGATGCGTGACGGCTAAAAAGCCCCGCAGCATACAATATGCCAATGCCAGATGATAAGAAAAACCACTGACTTCGGTATCATAAAAAGCAAGTCCCAGAATAGAGACATCCAACGTCATGTTTGAAACCGATACAATCAATTGCTCCGTATTTTTTTTATTTTTCTTCAATAATTCATCATGATACGCTTCAAGTTGCGCACATTGTCCCGCATAAAAAGCATTTATTTCTTTAGAAAAAACATTCGCTGTCATTTCAGCATTTTCAGAAAGCCAATGCCTCGTCCAATCATACGCGACCAACAACAGTAGACACCCCATCCCTCTTGCTAATACTTCTATACTGTCTTCTGCTTCATCCGCTTCTGATATCCATGAATCAAAATCTCTCGGAATCATACGACTGAACTGCAGTGCTAAAACAAATACGACACCTTGTACCATTAATGTAGGTAATATCTTTTTAAACGTTTCTTGCTGCTTAAAAGGCTCAAGTAACGACTGAATTGTCATCTCATACATCACATACTCCAGAACCAAAAAATGCGCAGTTAAGCAGGTGTAAATTTAAAAAGCAAATTAATTGCTTTAAATCACAAATTTGCTTGACAGAGAAACCCCGTCTCCTTTAGAATTGCCTTCGCTGTCTCGGGGTTATAGCTCAGCTGGGAGAGCGCTTGCATGGCATGCAAGAGGTCGGCGGTTCGATCCCGCCTAGCTCCACCAATATCGACATTTGATGTCGATAGAAACACACTAGGTCCCCATCGTCTAGAGGCCTAGGACACCGCCCTTTCACGGCGGTAACAGGGGTTCGACTCCCCTTGGGGACGCCATCTTTTGGTTGTTATAAACGTTCAAAAATCGTTCGGGTGTTAAATCCAAATAAACGCTCATGCATACGATACGCATATTCGTCTGTCATATTTGCAATAACATCACAAATCACCCTCCGTGCTGATGCTTCATCAGTCGCTGCTGCAAATAGAGCACGATTTTTAACATTCAATAACCCCATTGGATTTGAACTCATGGCATCAAATAGACGTAATACCACCGTCTGCCCACCATATTCAAATGTTCTAGACTCTTGCGAATCAATCACATGTTCATAAATACAAGCCACTAAAGCACCCAGTAATGCTTTTGCTTCGGGCAATAGGTATACATTGTATTTAAGTAAACCTGTTTGAAAGTCTTCGTTTGCAACTTCAATGCGTGTTGATGTCACAAAATAATTCACCATTTCACCAATGGCCTGCTTTCGAACAAAAATAACATCATCAAATAAAGCATCTAATAAAGGCAAAGGACGTTCAGCAAGTGCTGTATCAGCTAATAAAGCACGAAATGTTGGCGTATCCAGTGTCGCACGCCCAATCAAACGAAGCTGAATCGCATCTTCTAAATCATGTACGCCATAAGCAATATCATCTGCAATATCCATAATAGAGCAATCTAAACTATGATATTTTGAACATCCATGCTCATGTGCAGAAGGCTCTTTTAACACATCTTGAAATAACGTTTTATCTGACAGAGGTAAATCTTGGAGTAACCAATCTACTTCTGGCACTTCATTTTCAAAATAAGCTTTAGGTGGAAGCCAATCATTCACTCGTATCGCTTCATTCTGCATGTTTCTTTCGCGAACTACTGGCATCACTGTAGATACAATACGGGCACGATTAACTGGATACTTTAAAATACCAAGCAATGCACGACGCGTTAAATCCAAACCAAACTCACCATAACTATTTTCAAGTTTAGTTAATAAACGAAGCGTTTGGCCATTGCCTTCAAACCCGCCATGATCGCGCATCATATAATTTAGAGCCACCTCACCCCCATGACCAAACGGTGGGTGTCCAATATCATGTAACAAACAAATAACGCTAATTAAATCTTCGTCTGGCAACAGATCCATAAACGCTTGATTCGCCGAATTTGTCGCAAGTCTTCGTACCACGCTACACCCAATTGAAGAAACTTCTAGCGAATGTGTTAAACGCGTACGATGAAAATCACCTTCATCTGTTCCTAAAATTTGCGTTTTACGTTGCAAGCGCCGAAACGCCGGACAATGAATGACTCGTGTCCTATCACGTTCATAAGGACCACGCCTATCCTGCTCCCCTCGCTGATGACTTTTTCCTGAGCGACGTTCAGTCCACATACACACTCCCTAAAATAAATTCGCTTTTTTACTAAAGTTTATTGAACTATTGCAGATAACCTCAATAGAAAAATAAAAAAAGGGCACTATCATGAAAATCAATACAATTGGACTTTTAATCTGCAGTTTAAGTTTATCTGCCTGCGGCATGATGAAACCAAATGGCGAAGCAAATTATTATTCACCTTACAGCTTTGGTCAATCAGATCACACAGCCACAGCCCCTCTTTACCCTGATGGCTACGATAACACCTCTGGCGGTGCTTATACACCAGGCGCTCGCGAAAGCGTTGTTACTGTTCCTGACAGCTATCATGTCAGCACTGAAAGCGCACCAGCATCTTTTAAAGATCGCGAAAAAACCTGGGTTGGTCGTCAAAGTCCTCAAAACTATACCATTCAGTTAGATGATGATGCAAAAGCATCTGACGTTGCAAGTACACTTCAAAAAGCACCTAAAGATGCCAGACGAGCTGAAATAAAATATAACCGCGGTGGTGAAAAATACTATCGAGGTGTTTATGGAACTTATAGCAGCTATGAAGCAGCTCAAAAAGCATTAAACAACTTACCTAGTGATTTAAAATCAAATGCTAAAGTTAAAACTTGGGGAAGCGTACAAAGTAGTGCGGGAGAATAACTAAAAAAAATGAAGGTGTTTTTTCAAGAGAACAAACACCTTCATCATTAATCGGACGCGATTAAACCACTTCGACTTCTTCAGCCTGTGGTCCTTTCTGTCCTTTTCCAGCTTTAAATAAAACGCTTGCCCCTTCGGTCAAGGTTTTAAAGCCAGAGCCCTGAATGGCGCTGAAATGCACGAAATAATCGGTGCCATCACTTTCAATGAAACCAAAACCTTTGCCTTCATTAAACCACTTTACTGTACCACTAACTTTATCTGTCATTTTTATATCCTCAATGTACACCTGGGTATTCTAACACTTTTTAGGACCATTTCTACTCAAATCTCTTAAAAAATACAATTTTTTTAATAAAACCATTATAAAACAACAATTATGGTTAATCTAACCAGACCTTGCGTGTCTGTTTGCTCTGCATTCAGCGTTTTAATCACTATTGTATATCGCTGCCCCATCGACCATAACCACTTTAAAAAATCATTATATGGAACCGAATCAAACGATAATTGCAATGCACCATCTGGCATTTGTTGTAATTGATATGGATATTCATGAAACGAAGCCTTGCTAAGCGCCTCAGAAAAAACGGTTAACCCTTTTGACCCATCAAGTGCTTCGGGTCCTTTTTTTTGCGGTTTAAAACGTGCTTTAGCCACCTTCATCCAAGCAAGCGTTGCTTTTTTTTCTGTTAGTTCCGTCGTATTGTCTAGCACTGCTTGCTTTAAAGGGGAATATATCGCATAAGCCAAATACAACAACACCCCCACAACCCCCACACATGCAGCTCGCCTTTCACGCTCATTCAAACCATCCCAAAAATGAGAAAACCATGCCTTCATAATTGAAGCTCCAACGTAGAAACAACTTGATCATCGCGTGTTGAAGCTTCTATTTGCTTCACTGATACTTGCTGTTTTTTTAATTGTTGCTCAAACGCTTCAAGTGCTGCAAAACTGTCCGCAATCAAACTCACCGAAATGCCTTGGTCGCGAAACTGAATATGCTCTATTTTTAATGGGTGTTGTAAAAACACCTTCGCCAGTTTATTTAATAAGGCCCAAAAAGGTGACGCAACATCAGCAGCATTTGTCTCAAGTAATCGTTCAATACGAAAACGTGGACTAATCACTTGCGTTGCCTCTGGAAAAAAAGCGTGATAAAGCGTTTTAATTTCACCATCAACCACCTTTTGCTTTGTATGCAATTGATGTAATAAAAAAGCGTTGATACTCAGTACACTTAAAAACCAAGCTGTCAGTAACCCACCACACAATCCATACCAATATAAATACCCTCGGCCCTGTGATTTTTGTTGAAAATCACCCTGACATACGTTTACAAAGGACGTTTTTAATAAGCGCGTTGCAATAAATAAGCGGTAAGACCCAGCTGTCTCAGAAACATCAGATAACAAAGGCAAGCTATCATCAAACGAAACCTTCGTTAAATCATCCTTTAAATGTGACTTAATATATTCTGCTGCAATAAAAGGACTTAAAGCACCATTAATTGTATCTTCTTCTCCTTGCCCACGAACCAACAAATCCGTATTCGTCGCACACATCTCACCAGGGGCTAATGCAAACCAATCTAAAGTAATCGCATCGAATTCAAACTGTAACGTTTCTAAAGCTGTAATCCACGTTCTAAGACGCAATTTATTCAAAGCAACTGCTCGATAATGCAAAACATTATCAGTATCTCGCTCAAAAGCGACTTGTGTTTCTTGAACGGGCTCTGCAAGCACTTCTTCTAGCGCATAAGGAATCGCTTCGCGTACTTTTCTCATGCTTAATTTGGGAAAGTTTAAAAAATGAATGCTTGCAACAGATGTCGGCAACACAACGACTGTTCGTGCACCCGCTTGCATCGCGTGAATTTCCTCAGGTGTATGCTCTGACAGCGCCACATCTATCTCACCGGCATCATCTAAGCGCACCGCCCAAAACAGCTTTGGTAAATCAGCATCTGGCGTATAAGTTGCTGCATCAAAAAATATAAAACAGGTACTCACGTTTCAGATGCCTTAAAACGCTCTTGCAGTTGCTGAGAAAGCAAATGCACCACAAGCGCATACTGCGGACTCGTGTTATAACGCATAATCACATAAAAGTTAGGATACGCAAGCCAATAAACACGACCATCATCCTTAATCTGAAGCTCAATCAACCCTGCCTTACTAGGTGGGTTTTTCAACGGCTCTGCAAGTTTCACGCCTGACTTAAGCAAATGCTGATAAGCATAATTGGCGCGCCTGCTATTCGTTTCTAGCGCGTTATGTGCCTTACCTTTCACAACGGCCGCTTCAACCACTTCTTCGCCAGGTTTCCAGCCATGGCGTTTAAAATAATTTGCAATACTTGCAATCACATCTTTATTTTCACGCACCAAATCAGGATAACTATCAGCATCTTTTTGCTTAAAATCGACCGCATACATGCGATAACTACTTGGCATAAACTGCGGCTGCCCAATCGCACCTGCATAAGACCCTACATATTCTGTTACCGGTACTTTATGTTCTTTACATAATAATAAATATTCTTCTAGTTCACGTGTAAAATAAGCACTGCGCTTTGGATAATAAAAAGCAAGTGTGCTCAAGGCATCAAGCACCCTATAAGTTCCTTGTTTTTCACCATAACGGGTCTCAACCCCTAATATGGCAACAATCATAGAGGCCGGCACCCCAAATTTTTTCTCGGCTCGCGCTAAGCTTTCTTGATTGTCATGCCAAAATTTAACTCCGCCATCCAAACGTTCAGGCGTCAAAAAAATGGCACGATACACATCCCATGTTTTTTTCTCATAGGGTTGGTTCATCAATTCAACAATACGCGGTTTAAACTCAGATTCTTTAAGTGCTTTTGCAACATCGGCACGTTTAAAGCCGTGTTTGTCTGCCATTTTTTGTATAAACAGCTGCGCTGACTTTTTCTTCAGTAATGCCGCATCTGCATGCAATAATCCTGCACATAAAAACACACTTAAAAACACTGCCATCCGAGCATACATTCGCATCATTCTCTACCCTAAGCTTCATTAAAAGATACAAAAATCAGATAATCGCTTTATTTCAGACATTTTGCAATATTTTTGGTATATATAACAACGCTCAAGAATCCTTCATTTCCCTTACGATGACATTCCCATCTGAATTTGAACCCATATAAAAACCACAAGCATGCAGTCCTGCATTACACAGAAGCCTATCTTCTGATTTTTTAGTCCAGAAGGCACCATAAGGTTTAGGCATTTGAGTGGCTTTTGGAGATAACTTAATCGTTAACCATCCATTCACCTTCTTACTATCAGATTTTGGCCAGCGATAATAACAAACCAGATTATGATCCTCCCCAATGATAGCTTGCATAAAAGATATTTTTGAGGATACTTCCCACAAATGCGTATTCATTTGCCAATATATTTTTTCTGCTTTACACGCTTTACTCTCTCCGCATGACTTTTCTGTCTCAAACACATCTGTATCTAATCGATGTGCTTCAACAATACTAGGTGGCGGACAATGATATATATTTTTTTCAAGCATGCCTTCTAGTAACGTATCAATTGAGTTGTGATAATAGCGACCAACAAAAACACCTATCAGTATAAAAATAATGATGAACATCCCCATTTTCATAACCTTATTTTTAAACATACTTTCCTCGCAGAAATACATTATCAGTCATAACTTATAGCAAACAAGTTAGAACATATCAGACACAAACTCAAACCAAATTAAAATTGAACACCACCAAAAGTTCAGTAAATACGTTTTACCATCTTTAGCGGTATAATTCAGTGAAACGCTTTACGCTTTAATAGTAATGCCGCGTTCGCCCTCAATGTCCATAGAATCAAGGACTTGCGCGCTCATTTCACGTGCACTTAAGCCACCACAATGTTGGATGAAGCGGTTAGCAAGTGTCGATTTTCCGTGATCGATATGCGCGATAATAGAAAAGTTGTGGATTAAGGTTAGATCAGTCGCTAATTATATCTCAATAGCAAGTGCCGTATTTTAGCCTAAATTTGGTAATTCAGATAGAGGAGCGCTTGAAAAGCATAGAAAGCATGTGTTACTCTTTACATATTACGTAGCATGTACTATTTTTATGATACGGTCCTTTAAAAATAAAGAAACACATCAAATTTATGTTGGCGAACGTGTCAAAAAATGGCATGGTTTTATTAAACAAGCAGAAAGGCGGCTTGAAGTTTTGGATAATGCCACTTGTTTAGAAGATTTAATGCATTTACCAAGTAATCGATTTGAAGCTTTAAATGATGATAGGAAAGGACAATATAGTATTAGGATTAATATGCAATGGAGAATTTGTTTTGAGTGGATTAACAATGAACCATGCCATGTTGAGATAGTCGATTATCACTGAGAGGGCGTTATTATGGTTAATAAAATGAGAGCGATACATCCTGGTGAAATATTAAAAGATGAACTAGATGCTCTTGGTTTGTCTGCAAATCAGTTTGCAATGAAATTACATGTGCCTGCAAATCGAATTACATCTATTTTGAATGGAAAACGTTCTATTACACCAGAAACTGCTTTAAGGTTAGCGAAGTTATTTGGTACGACAGCAGAATTTTGGATTAATTTACAAACGACTTATGATTTAAAACAAGCATATAAGCGTTCTTGGAAAGTGATTGATCAAGAGGTTGAACAGGAATCACGTGCAGCTTAAAAATAACATTTTTTTATTGTCCACGTGCCCTGACTTTTGTTCAGGGCATCGATAATTTAAGGAGCTAGCTCATCGTCATTTGAGTATCGAAAAGCTTTTCTAGTGCATTATCATCGCTATACCAAGCTTTAAAAGCGGATAAAAGCTCAGGATTTGCATCCTGCAGATATTTTGCAACTTCTAAATGTAGACCAGGTACATGGGCTGTGTATTCTAATAATATGACGACATCGTCTTCGTTGACCAATAAATTAAGGAGTTTGGGTTTCATGTTTATAAATAATGTCATGCCTTGTGTGTCTTGAAACTTCTGGATTGCTCGACCTAAATTTTCAGCTGAATTTATAAGCTCGAGGAGTTTCATTTGCATAAGGTTAAAAAACGTGGGATGGGTGCCAGTAAAAAAGTATTTACTTGCTACGCTATCAAATGCTTCTACTGAGGTTATCTGCTCAGGAAGTTTATCCTGCATTACATTAGAAAACTTGCTCAGCATAGTTTCTGAGAGATATGAGGCTATCATCTGAAATGCTTCCACGGAGCAGCTTGCTAGTTCAGGGAGAGTATCTTCTATGGCATTAAGAAAGCTATCAAGTCGTTCATCTCTGCCTTCAAAGAAACGTCCTTGATTTGAGAAACACGTTACTACGTTTTGTACATCTGTCGCTGATTTTATGTGTTTGAGAAGTAGCATTTGTATACGAGTCAGGAATAGCTTAAACCGTTCATTTGAGAGCAATTCCCCTATTGTTCCTATATCTTTCGCAGAAGCTACAAGCAGATGTAACTTATTTTCTATACGATTAAGAAACAGGTCGACTCGTTCATCGGGAAGTACTTTAAGTATTATTCCTAATTTTTCTGCTGAAGTAGTGGATGTAAGTAGCTTTTCTTGCAAGGCATCAAAAACAGTAATTAACTCTTCATTTGGAAGACATTTAGCTAGCATTTGAAAATCTTCCACTGAAGTGAGCAATTTAAGAAGTCTGTTTTGTATAAAATTAAGCAATATATTAAGTTTTTTATTGTTAGACAAACAATAGATTAATTCAAACAAAGTTTCCGCTGAATCAATGAATTGGGGGAGTTGAGCTTGCATGATATGAAGGAATTGGGGGAAACATTCAAGTGGGATACACTTTGCTGTCGTATTAAATGCTTTCTTTGAAGAAATAAGTCCAGGAAGTTTATCTGTCATAGTATCTAAGAATGTAGAAACTTTTGAAACAGAAGGATAACGAAGTAGATGAATGGCCTCATAAACCTCCTCTGCTGAGGTTACTAGTTGAGAGGCTTGTGTTTGCATCATATCTTGCAGCATATCGGCCGGATAATAATTAGAGCATTTTTTCCATTGCTGTATAGAGTTAATATTTAGGATTAAATGCTTTATTAACGTCTTATATTTTTTAGATTCAAGATTAGCGCTTATCGCATCAAAAACCATTTGATTGTTTACGTATTGAGTGAGTTTGCCTTGCATTATCTCAAAAAATATTTCGAGTCGTTCGTCTGGGACGTATATCATTACTTGCTGCAAATCAACCCAGCTAGTTACCCATTGAGGAAAATTATGTTCAACGTTATCGAAGATTGTAGCGGGGTTGTAGTGTCTATGGCTTCGCTTAGGAAGTGTCTTAAATTCATGCATTAATTCTGTAAATGTCTTTATTGATTTTATCTCTGGGGTGGATTCAGTATGCATGTTGCAATTTCCTTGATATTTTTTTGGTCGAAATTATACCATAAAATTTTATTTTGAATTAACTGGATTTTTTATGAGCAAATAAAAATTCATATAATAGATATCAAAAAATTTTCAAAACATTTAAAAAAAAGTGACTATTTGCTTTTTGCATCGATTAATAAAGCTAGCGTAAGCTTTATTTATAAATACAAATATTAGACAATCTCTTTATTTTAGACATATACGCGATAAAAAAGACTTTTTTGTTAATTTAGAGGCATCAATGAAAAATTATCGATTATTTCAAACTATTTCAAGACATATTATAGGTAGTGCTAGTCTGCTTTATGCTGGTTATACCTATGGTCGCTATGATGCCACCAAAAACCCAGATTACTCCCTGTTAAAATCCAATCAAGCAAGAGCATTACTACCAAGCCTGCTAGATGCAGCTAAAGTTCCTCATGGCGATATGGCGGTCCCTAGTCAAACCGTCCATAGCCGTAGATTTTTCATATCTCAATGGCCGAGATCAGCAGTTGGTGCTTGTATTATGGTGCTTGGCACAGACGATGAGGGAGATATATGTGTTGCTGTTGGCCATCAACGAGGCTTATTAAGACATCCGCAAGGTTATATGGAGGTTAGATTACCTAAAGAAGATTTAACCGGTCTACGTGCTAAAAATGCTAGCAGAATCAATGCCTCAACTGGCGAAGCTGTTCTAATAGATCATTCCATTGAAGATAATGCAGTGCGAGAAGTGTATGAAGAAATAGGATTAACTATATCTAAAAGCCAACTTAAACTATTAAGCATAAAAAGTTCAATACAAGAAAACCCTGTGTGCATAGCAGGCATATATTATGTAATGTTAAATAATACACCGAATTTAAAAACATTAGATCATGAATTTGCTGATGATGATTTAGCTAAACCTCAATGGATAAAGATAAAAAATATTATCTATAAAGAAGGAAAGTATTATGCATACCCTGGCTCATTGCCGTTTGACCCTGCCACCATTGAACAATTAAATGCAGCACTTTTAACGACAGACCATGCAGCGTTGTATGTTGGCGATGAATCTCATTCTAATACGGGCTTATATCAACCTTAATGTAAGCTAATTCATAAAAACGGTAAAAATACCTTTCTGCATTATAATAGTATCAATGCGAAATTTAGGCTAAAATACGGCATTTGTTATTGAGTATATAATTAGTGACTGATCTAACCTTAATCCGCAACTTTTCGATCATCGCGCATATCGATCACGGAAAATCGACACTTGCTGACCGCTTCATCCAACATTGTGGTGGCTTAAGTGCACGTGAAATGAGCGCGCAAGTCCTTGATTCTATGGACATTGAGCGCGAACGCGGCATTACTATTAAAGCGCAAAGCGTTTCACTGAATTATACCGCTAAAGATGGTAAAACGTATTTACTGAACTTTATTGACACACCTGGTCATGTTGATTTTAGCTATGAAGTGTCTCGGAGCCTTGCCGCTTGTGAGGGTGCGCTCTTAGTGGTTGATGCAGGCCAAGGCGTTGAAGCACAAACAGTAGCTGTTTGTTACACCGCAATCGAGCAATCTCTTGAAGTGTTACCCGTACTCAATAAAATTGATCTCCCACAAGCAGACCCCGATGCAGTTTGTGCCGAAATTGAAGACATCATTGGCATTGATGCAACCGGTGCCATTCATACCAGTGCTAAAACAGGAATTGGTATCGAAGATGTGCTTGAAGCACTGGTTGCTGAGATTCCGCCGCCAGAAGGTGACGTAGAAGCCCCGCTTGAAGCTTTAATTATCGATTCTTGGTTTGATACCTACTTGGGCGTTATCTCGCTGGTTCGTATTGTCAATGGCACCCTTAAAAAAGGCCAAAAAATGCGCGTCATGTCAACGGGTCGCAGTTATGAAGTTGATCAAATCGGTATTTTTACCCCAAAACGCACGCCAACCGATATCCTTCATGCAGGTGAAGTAGGCTATGTGGTCGCAGGTATTAAAGACATTCACGGGGCGCCAGTTGGAGATACCTTAACACTTGAAAAAAATCCTACGGCAGAGCCACTCCCCGGGTTTCAACGCGTTAAACCACAAGTGTATGCAGGTTTATTTCCCATTCAGGCCGATGCTTTTGAAGCATTTCGTGATGCACTCGCAAAACTCAGCCTAAACGACGCCTCACTCTTTTATGAGCCAGAATCATCTGACGCCCTCGGATTTGGTTTTCGTTGTGGCTTTCTCGGTATGTTGCACATGGAAATCATTCAAGAACGACTCGAGCGTGAATATAACCTTGATTTGATTTCAACAGCACCAACGGTTGTCTACCAAATCACCACAACCAAGGGTGAAACATTACATATTGATAACCCCTCACGCCTACCACCCACACAACAAATCGACCAATTACTCGAGCCCATTGTCCGTGCAAATATATTGGTTCCCGAAAAACATTTAGGTCCTATTATTAGCTTATGTGTTGAACGTCGTGGTGTGCAGGTCAACATGACCTACAGTGGCAGACAAATATCTGTCACCTATGATTTACCTATGAGCGAAGTGGTCTCTGACTTTTTTGACCGCATTAAATCAGCCAGTCGCGGTTACGCATCCCTTGATTATAATTTTTTACGCTTTGAGGCTGCTAATTTAGTGCGTATGGATATTTTAATTAACAGCGAAAAAGTAGATGCTTTAGCCCTTATTGTTCATAAAGACAATGCACAAGCAAAAGGACGCGCCTTAACTGATCGTATGCGTGAGATTATTCCACGTCAAATGTTTGATGTAGCCATTCAAGCGGCCATCAGCAATCAAATTATTGCAAGGCAAACCGTTAAAGCACTTCGCAAAAACGTCACAGCCAAATGTTATGGTGGCGATATTTCACGTAAAAAGAAATTGCTTGAAAAACAAAAAGCAGGTAAAAAACGCATGAAGCAAATTGGACACGTTGAAATTCCACAAGAAGCTTTCATGGCTGTTTTTCGCTCTGAACAAAAAAACAAAAAATAATTTGGGAGATTAAATAAATGAGCTTTGCTTTATTACTCGTGATACTCACCGCATTAAGTGGCTTTTTAATGCTGATTGATAAGTTGTTTTGGGCAAAACAACGCGAGCCTTCAGAAGCAGAACCCAAAGTCATTGAGCATGCCCGCGCTTTTTTTCCTATCTTTCTCATTGTGTTATTACTTCGTTCGTTTGTCATCGAACCGTTTCGTATTCCTTCAGGATCACTCGAACCCACCCTTCAAGTCGGTGATTTTGTGGCCGTTAATAAATTTGCTTATGGTTTACACTTACCAGTACTCGAAACCAAGATCCTCCCCATCAACAACCCTAAAACAGGTGATATTGTTGTGTTTAGATGGCCTCCTGGCCCATCGTTTGATTACATTAAACGCCTCATTGGTGTTCCTGGTGATGTCATTTCGTATCACAATAAACAACTGACTATTAATGGCAAATTAATACCCCAAAAGTTTATCGAATATACGGTTGATGAAAGTTCTGGAAAAGCTGTTGCACGTTATCAAGAAGACTTAGGCGGTGTCGTACATGATATTTATATCAACCCTAAAGAACCCGCAGTTGATTTTGATATGACCGTCCCTAAAGGCCATTACTTTATGCTTGGAGACAACCGAGACGACAGTGCCGACAGCCGGTACTGGGGATTCTTGCCTGAAGAAAACTTACGCGGAAAAGCATTTTTGGTATGGATGAGTTGGAATGGAAAAAAACACTCGATTCGATGGAAAAACATCGGACATTTGCTACATTAAAGAGTATATATCATATGTTTGAACCACTATTTGGCGCTCATTTTCGCCCACCAACACCAACCCCCTATGATAAGCTCTTGTGGGCAGTAAGAGACAACGATTTATCAAGCGCTCGAGAACTGATAGTAGAACAAGGCGTATCTCCTGAGCCTACATCAGATGATTGGGACGATAGCACCCCTTTATATATTGCAGCACAAGCCGGTAATGCGGACATGATTGAACTCCTCATCTTACTTGGTGCAAAAGTTAACTTTGGTGCACCTGGCCACCTTAATGCAACAGCCTTATCAATTGCCGTTGGCTTCCAGCATATACAAGCTATTGTTGCGCTGCTCCGGCATGGTGCTAACCCCTACCAAAAAGATCTCGCCCAAAGAGATGCATTTACTGCGAACAAAGAACCCATCAGAAACACAGGCCAAAGCGAACTCATATCAGAATTACTTGAACAAGCTGCCATACAACAAAAGACGGAATTGTCTGGTACTACTGCTGTCATGCTAAAACTTTCGCCACTTTATAGGGCCTCTTTGAAGCTTCCTGATGCGGCGCCAAGCTCACAAATGCATAGGTCCATGTCATGCCCCCCTTAAACACCAAACAACTTAGCATACGCCTTGGATATACCTTTCAGTCTGAGGCTACTTTAAAGCAAGCTTTAACCCACCGTAGTTTTGGTGCCCCTCATAACGAGCGGCTCGAGTTTTTAGGTGATTCTATTTTAAACTTGGTTATTGCCAATGCTTTATTTAAACGCTATCCAAACCTTAAAGAGGGTGAGTTAAGCCCCTTACGTGCAGAACTCGTTAAAGGCGAGACACTTGCCGTGATTGCAAAAGAATTAGACTTAGGAGAATACCTTTTACTTGGGCCTGGCGAAATTAAAACGGGTGGCGCTAAACGCACCTCAATCCTCGCAGATACCCTTGAAGCGATTTTGGGTGCTGTTTTTTTAGATGGTGGATTTGAAATTACAGAAAAACTTGTTTTAAATATTTATCATTCACGTCTTGAACAACACAGTGCAAATCAAGCATCTATAAAAGACTCAAAAACCGAATTACAAGAATACCTACACGCAAAAAAAATGCCACTCGCGACTTACACGCTTATCAAAACCGAGGGTGCTGCTCACGCACAAGAATTTCATGTATCTTGTACTGTTGAGTCGTTGGGTTTATCTAAAGAAAGCCGCGGCACAACTCGCCGTAAAGCAGAACAACTGGCGGCTTGTGCAATTATTAAACATCTTAAAAAATAAGAAGTCGGTCGATAAGCCGGGTTCTGTCGCGGACAATCATTCATCTGGGACAAACGTCACCGTTTGCCTCAAGCAACCTACCCAGACTGCACACGAGCCGTGCGTCGTACTCTTACGAGTACTCAGTCTCTATTTGGTCTTGCTCCGAGTGGGGTTTTCCCTGCCACGCCTGTTGCCAGACGCGCGGTGCGCTCTTACCGCACCATTTCACCCTTACCTAAAACATTTAAAGCCCCGAGGGGCTTTAAAGTAGGCGGTATATTTTCTGTGGCACTTTCCGTAGGCTCACGCCTCCCAGGTGTTACCTGGCACTCTGCTCTTTGGAGCCCGGACTTTCCTCCCTTTGCTAAAAGCAAAGAGCGATTGCCTGACCGACTTCGCCCGCGATAATACCGAAATCACGTGCATTTGTCGACCAAAATACCACTAAAAATGCTTATTCTTCACGCGTACCAATGAATTCTTCATCAAAGTAACGCTTTAACTTGGTACGTAATGTTCCACGGCTAACGCCCAATACACGAGCTGCACGTGATTGATTATAACGTGTCATTTCCATTACAGTACGGAACAATGGCGCTTCTACTTCTTCAACAATCAATTGATACAAGTTTAAATTAGCATCTTTGCTATTTGTTGTTGCAAGATAAGCCTTAACAGCACTTGTTACATGTTCTGCCAATCCGTCCTGTTGAAGTCGAACTTCCTCTGATACCACACTCATTTCTTTCTCCAATCATAAAAATTAAAAATTTTGACACTAAAGAACCTGGCCCATATCTAGGCAAGTCAAATTTCGTGAGCTTAATCATACCAGATGCTTCAAAGACTGTAAACATTGATTTAATGATATGCAGAATTTTTTCGGTCCTTTTGCTCTTATAAGTGTTAATTTACCGTAAAACTCTCACCACACCCACACTGTCCTGTTTGGTTAGGGTTACGGAACACAAACTGATAATTCAAGCCTTGTTTCACATAATCGACTTCGGTTCCTTTTAAAAAAGGATAACTTTTTTTATCTAAACACATCATATAGTCTTCACCTAGCGGTAAAGTAATGTCATCCGAATGAGGCGCGTCAATATAATCAATTACATAAGATAAACCTGAACAGCCTGTTTTCTTCACTGAAAACCGAATGCCTTTGCTATCTGGCTTTTTTGCTAAATAACTAAGCACATGTTTTTGTGCTGCCTTTGTTAAGGCCATAGGCGGTGTTTTCGATGGGACATGCTGCATCACTTCACTCATCATCACTCCAACAATACAACATTTAATCAATATTAAGCGTATTGTAACACAAAGCGCTTATATTAAAGAGAGCTAACGCGAAGTAACAATACCTAGCGGCTTATCTTTAATAAAGAACAAGAGCAATGCACTCACTAAAAGCCCCATGCTCGCAAGTAACATTGGCAATGACGCACCAGCTTGTGCAATTAACCCTGTAAAAATAGACGTTAAACCAAAACACAATGCCATAATTGAGCCCGTCACACCCATCACCCAACCTTGTTCACTATCATCCACTTGATCAGAAAAAATAGTGAGCAACACCGAATAAGCAACTGAAAGGCTCATACCAATAAAGAGTGTCGTAACCCATACTAACCATTCGGTGCGAATCAAAAGAATCAAAAAAACCAAAGCGGCCGTTATCAACAATCCCACCACAACAATCCGCTTGTATTCAAACCATTTAATAAAAAAACCAACCAAATAACCACATCCCAAACTAAATCCTAATCCCAATACAGCAAGAAACAATGAGTTTCGCATCACCGAATAATGATATGTACTTGATAAGTAAGGTGAAATAAAGGAAAAGTAATTTGACCACCCAAAAATCATCACCAATAACACAACCGAATATTGCTTAATCGATGGATGTTTAAAAGCTGCTATCAAAACCTGCATTGCGTGCTGCCAATTAATATTTATTTTTTCCGGTGTTTTAACTAACGTTTCGTTAAACATGAAATATAACAAAAACGCATTCACTAAAGAGAGCAGTGCCGCAAAATACATCGGGGTTTCAAGAGAAAACCATGGTACTAAATTCGGATTAGAAAACAGTCCTCCGCAAATTGGACCTAGAACAAATCCCAGTGAAACAGCCAATAAAATAAACCCTATATTACGCGCCTTATCTTCATCACTGCTAATATCCACAATAGCAGCCTGTGCAATCGGTTGACTACCTGCCGTAAATCCTGCAATGATTCGCCCCGCAATCAACAAACTAAAGCTATGCATAAAAATCGCAACAGCTGACAAAAAGTAACCTAAGAATGCACCCATTAAACAAATCATAAGTGACTTTTTTCGACCAATACTATCTGATAAATCACCCAGTATCGCCGCACCAAAAAACCAACAAATCATAAAAATGCCAATGGTCAGGCCATAATAAAAGTTACGCACCCCAAAACTAGTATCAAACGCTAAAAAAGCGGCAGAAGGTTCAATAATAATTGTATTTAAGATAGGGAATAATAACCCTAAGCCCATTCCATCAATTAAAAGCACTAAAAACAAAGGCAACATAGAAGCCAATGATTGTTTTTGATTCATACGCACCCACTTTGAGTTAAACGACCTATTTGACTGGATACCGCACATAAAGAACGGCACATAGAGGGAAAATAATGAGGAGTTTAACACATCATATCGATGATTAATTCATCTATCTTGAACGCTTCGTCCTTTTTTGACGATGCACGTTAAGACGCGCGCCACGCGTCTTAAAGTAAACCGATTTTAATAAAGGCACACGACTAAAATGCAGTTGTGCATATCGTTGCTGTTGAACTCTAAGTTCTGCTGCAAAGTGTTTTTTTATGGGCGACTCAAATCGCCAAATTTTTTGCTTCATAACATCTGATGATAACGGACTACGTGCTAATGTATGCGCTTCTTCTTCTCGACCTGCCATTAATGAGGCAAAATAGCGTAACTGCTGAATAATATCCTCTCTAAACGGCTGGTTTTTTGAGGGGCACAGCACATGAATATGCATGTGTGGCACGGTCATGCCAGATTGAGCATGTTTTTGCATATAAATAAACAGCTGATCCCTATCTCCATCCCAAAGATTTAATGTGGCGCGCAGCAATGCCTCTAACTCAAACAAATATGCAGGCGATATATGTGTTAAATCAGTCTCATGTTGATAAGGCACTATCATAAGATGAAAAGGTGAATCACCAAGCGGACGATAATTTAAGCAAAGAAAGAAATGCTCAAACCCTGAAATCACCTGCTCTTCTAAAAACAGGGGCCTATCAAATGGACAAGGTTTTTGATTCATCGCAGGAGACACCCACCTTTCATCCGTTCTGCTTAAGATGTAATGGTAGAACTCATCTTCATCAATCTCTTCTGAATGTAAAAATCGATAGGTTTCTAATAGCCCGTGCCACTGCACAGAATAACCAAACAATGCCGCGTCATCCAAACTCATGTAACGCGGCTCATACATCGATAATTCATGAACAAAATCATCGTAATCTATTTGCTCAACGGCCTCTAGCGGCATTTCATAAAATAAGCGATGTAGACGCCCCACTTTTTTTCTAAGATTCATCGACAGTAAGTTATTGTTAACCTCCGGGTATTCGCTGTTAATCTCTAAATCAAACCGACCATAAGCGTTTAAAACAAAGTGAATCGCATAACTACTCAAGCTTTTTTTTACTAAAAGTGTTATCAAACTCGGCAGTATATGCAAGGGTGAATCAAAAACACGCTCTGCCACAACGCGAAATTGTAATGCACGAATAAAACCATCTTCTTCTTCTTTATAAAGTAATTCTACATACATACAACCACCTCACCTAAATTGTAGACCATTTAATCAAATAGTTAAAATTACATACCAAAGGTTAGTATTTACATTTAATTATCTTTATGTATAATTAATATACTTGATGGAGGTTTTATGTCGAAGCTAAGTAGAAGCGAATCTTTACATAACAAAAATTGTTATGCCTACCTCAATCACCTTAATTTACCAGGAAATATTGAGGGTTTTCCGGAAAAATTAAGCCTCGTTTTAAATAAAATTAGGGACATCAAACACGCTAATGCATATACGCCGACCCAGCCTTATGCTGATACATACCACCAATTTTTTACGGTGCTTGAGGATGAACTTGAAAAGCTAACCACAGAACAAATAAGCCGTTTAGATGCTTTAATTCTTTCTGTCTATGGTAATGACAATAAAAGCTTAGAAAACATGCAAGAAGCCATTCGAGACGCTTCATATCGAGACATTGCAGCTCCTGAACAAATCGAAAGTGACGTTGGAAGAAGCTTAAAAGACAAGACAGACAAACGGCGAGTTAACAAAGCAACAAGCCCTCTTCAGGCGGGATCAATGCTCGGTCGCGCTAAGGCGACCTTCGGTTTTACCTTCAAACCACAACACACAACAAGTATCGCAACCATTCGACATTATCGATATCCACAAACCGTACTTGAGTACCGCTTTGGCACACAGGCACAACGCCACAAAGGATTCTCACGCGTAAGCCCTTTATTTAAACGATTTTTAGAAGTTCAAAAAAAGTATCATCCTGAAACAAAAATAACACACATTTATTTTAATAATTTAGGACGCGACCGAAGTGATATCGAAGGCAGTATAGAAGCTGGATACACCAATGCACTAGAAACGCTAGAAGGTTTAGATCCGCCTCATACAAATATTGCTGTTATCACTATCCCATCCGATCAAGGTTTAATGGATAAGCACGAACTTGAAAAAACAAAAGCTGAATACACTTATGCTGAAACACGTACTGAGTTTTTAAATATCGCCCTAGAAAATAATCAAGCAACAACCCCCATCCGAGATTTTCACATCTCACGGCACATCAGAGACTTACTGTTTTCAGTTAATCCAGAGCAAGAAAAAAGAATATTAGAAGAACGAATAGATAACAGCTTTAAAGCGGTAGGTATTAAACCTGATGCACCATTATCTCCTGCTGAACGACAAGCTGTTTATTTTCACTTCAACAAATTTGAATTACCCAATTATATCATTAAAACCCTTAAACCCGAGGGTATCAATTTTTCCTGTAAAGATGCCATTGACCGGGGAGGTGTTTCTTCGGCGTACTATAATTTACTTAAATCATTTGAAACCGACATTCCCATGAACCGAGATGAGTTCGAACGTGCTTTACATGCAGCACCTGCAATGGTTAAAGGACGTGGTATGAACCACCATATCCATCTCATTTGGAACACAATAGATGCTTATGTTAATCAGCATTTAACCGAGCTTAAGCGCACACCCGACAAAGCGTGGCTTATCGAATGGCGTGACGCTAACTACCCTGAAGTACGAATCAATCACTTGTTAACCCAAGACATTGAAAAAGGGCTTGTTAAACTCTGTACAGCACAATCAAAATATTTAAACAATCCCGAAAAATTAGATGCAATCCAAGAAGGCATTCATATTTTAGAAAACATTCAATCTTACGGCTTATTAAGCATCAATGAAAAATATTTATTGCTTAAAACCGCTCAATTAACCCCTGATATCATCTTAGAACCAACACCAGAAAAAATAAATCAGTATGATACCTTACAAAAAGACATGGTTATCAAATATCCATCTCTGCAAATTTTAACCGGTTATATGAAAATCTTACTGGGTAAATGTCTTTCCCTGTTTGGTAAGAAAAAAATCTTGGAAGCCGGTCGAAAGGACGTGCAATCAGGTATACATGCCTCTGACATTGAAAGCATCACAGAACAGATGAAAGAAAAGTTACATCTATTGGAAAGCGTTCAACCTTCCGAAGATGAACAAGAAAAACCGCCTTCTATCGAAAGCTTTTAAATCAAGATGCGAAGTACCTCTAAAATCATTATACTGAACAGACTATTCACAATAAAAAGGCCTGTATGGACACATGGCTCATTTTTATCGGTGCAGGACTTGGCGGCGTTTCTCGCTTTGGTATTTCTAATACATTTGCCTGGCTTCTCGGTCGAGATTTTCCTTATGGCACGCTCGTTGTTAATGCGCTCGGTTCTTTTCTAATCGGTTTATTATTCATCCTTATTTTAGACCGACTCGAAGGCATTGCTAATCATTTAAGACCCCTCATGCTCACCGGTTTTTTAGGCGGATTTACCACCTTTTCAACTTTTTCAATCGAAACACTCAATCTACTCGAAAATAATGGATGGACAACGGCGACTTTAAATATTGTATTAAATCTCGTACTCTGTTTATTCATGGTTTGGTTAGGAGTATGGGGAGGGAGACAGTTATGAGCCTAAATACTGTGGATATTGTCATTGCACGCATTTATCTTACCGAAGCATCACATGCTCTAGACGATATCATGGACTATCTAAAAAAAGATGCCAAAATTCGTGGATTTAGTGTGTTTCGTGCCGTTCGAGGATTTGGTGAAACAGGTGAACAAGCATCCCGTTTAATTGATGTATCTCTTAATTTACCGCTTATTATCGAATTCTTTGACGAAGAAAGTACTGTTCATCGCATTATTGAGCATTTGTCACAATTTGTTAAACCAAAACATATTGTATTTTGGTCTGCAAAAGCAAACGGTGATGGTATTACCTAATACCCTACTCACACTGGGAAATTGAAGTATTGCGCAGGGTAAGGTTCATTTCGTAAAGTAAAATGCCACCACTCTTTCCAATATGACCTAAATCCATGTTTTTTCATCACAGCTTTTAACATCATACGATTTTGATGTGCTGTTTTTGAAATGTGCGGACTCATGACATGAGATCGTGTATCAATACAATCAAAACCTGTTCCCATATCAATGCTATTATCCCGAAAGCGAACCCCAAACGGCGCATAACAAGCACTTAAAACTTGACCTTCATGATACGAATCTTGTTTTTTAGGCGGTAATTGAATCACCGTTAAATCCACAGTACTACCCCGACTATGCCCTGAATATTCTGCAACATAGCCTCGCTTAAAAAAATCTTTTTTATCAATCTTTGGATAAAATTCCGCTTTCATTGCTTTTTGATTGGGCTTTTGGCTCCATGCTATAAAATCTTCTACTGCCATTTGAGGTCGATAACAGTCGTATACTTTCAAACCATACCCGGCTTGCTCTAATACTTGCTGTACCCGCGCCAGTTGACGCGCTGCAGCTTTTGTCAAGATACATTGCCCCTGCTCATAACCTTTAATTGGGCGCCCTACAAAATTATGATAGGTCGCATAACGCATCTCTTGTACAATGTCAGGTGCAACATCTTGCAAATACACAAACCCTTTAGGTAATGCATAACTTGTCATCGAACAAAAAAATAATAAAAACCACACACTTTTGATCATTTTATTTCTTCTTCATCACAACTTATTGTATCTCTTCAATTCATATGTTTTTTTGTAAAAAAACCAACAAAACTTGCAAAATAATACCTATGAGAAATAATAAATTAAAAACAGGAAAACTTAAGCAAAGCATGCTGACTACTTTACCGAATATCCTCTAAGAAGTCACAATACAAACACAAAAAGATATACTTATTTGTTCAATGTGTTATAATTAATTATTTATTGATTATATTTCATTACTCTCTGGGTGTACTTTATGTTGTATAACAAACTGAAGAAATTAGCCATAACAGAAGCTTATCAGGAGTACTACGGAAAGCCATTCCCTCATGAGAACAACGGACGCGGAAAAATTCAAGCAAGCAATCGCCTAATACATGGTATCATGCATGCGCTAGGATGCATGGACCTTATTTCAAAAATTGATACACTGTATAAAGAACATGTCCCTGATTATACAGAAAATATGCTTCGTATTGCTCAAGCATTTCAGCTGTCTTATGAAGATTTAATCAAACTCATTGAAATCACCGCACTCTTTCATGACTCAGGACGTCAAGCAGATGGTCCAGATAAGTGGGATGCAGAAAGTAGTGATAATCTTTTTAATTTTCTAATACAGCATAAGGTCAACCCTAAGTTAGCCGGTATCCTACGATTAGCCATCGTACAAAAAGATAACCCTACAGAATACATAAGCCAAGCAACACAAATAACCAACGAGGTAGACGACCCCGAAATAGGACAATACATCGATTACATTCGCCAACTCATAAACATGGCAGATACACTCGAAGTTACAAGGGTACGTCGAGTATTTGACTGCAACTATTTACCCCTCAAGATAGAAAAAACCCAAAACCCGTCTAAAGCACTTACTGACTTAGACGCGCTCATACACTCAGTATCCGCACGCATAAACGATGAATATAGAGCAATTTATCCCGTGCTCAAGGTAAACCGTCAAAACGGAAGCAGCTTTACAGTTCAGTTTTCTAACCGACCTGACAGAGCAAAACATGATCAATATTTTGAAGACCATCATGCCATGCAATACGCATTAAGTTCAGCTGACACACCTCGGTTACACTTTTTCACCTCAAAAGATCCACTCTCTCACAGGAAGAACAGCTCCAAAAAACCTAAAGATGAAGCTGCTTCAAGATTTTCTATCATATCAGCAGCTGCTGCCGTGCTCGCAGTTGTCAGCTTAATAGCACTATTATCCGATGCACCAATTTTGGCAGGCATCCTGATATTAACCACAATAGGTCTAGCAATTATGGATCACTGCTTTGGATGTAAAAATAGCCCTTTATCCAATGTGAGTCCATCAACTTAGCTATATACCTATCGCTAATGGAGTTGCGAATTTAAGTTGGATATGATCAAATACGTCGGATGGACAGACGACTTACAGCACAAGAATGTGCACACCTGAAAAAGTGTCATAAAAAAGAACGCGATAAGCGTATTTGTGATCG
>JAHZKF010000011.1 GCA_022600575.1 Gammaproteobacteria bacterium
GGTGGGAAAGTATCAGTATACGAGTGTGGGTTTAAGCGTGTTCTGTCTGAAATCATGAATGCGAAACGTTTCATATGATTTTTAGGGGATGTTGTGAGTGAATTCAGGTATTATTAGAGCAAATATAGGTGCGTGATAGCAAGAGATTAAATTTAAATGGGCTCGATTGATTCTGCGGATGCCATCCCTCAAAAAAGACAAGGTTTGTTGCGATCAACTTCGGTGGTGTCGTTGTTGACTTTTTTTTCGCGCATTATGGGGTTTGTGCGTGACATGGTTCTAGCGCAATGTTTTGGTGCGGTGGCAGGGATGGATGCTTTTATTATCGCATTTCGCATTCCCAATTTTATGCGGCGTTTGTTTGCTGAGGGCGCCTTTTCTCAAGCGTTTGTGCCTGTGCTTAGTGAGTATCAAACCAACCGTTCGATGGATGAGGTGCGTTTGTTTTTGTCCCGTATTGCCGGTAATTTAGGTCTCGTACTATTAGGTGTGGTGATTCTTGGGGAGTTAATTACACCAGGTATTATTACGGTGTTTGCACCAGGGTTTGGAGAAGATGCCTCTCGTACGCTGTTAGCAACACATATGCTGCATATTACCTTACCTTATTTGATGTTGATTTCATTAACGGCGATGGCGGGAGCTGTACTCAATACCTATGGTTATTTTGGTGTGCCTGCATTAACACCGATTATTTTAAATGTTAGTTTGATTGCTGCAGCTTTTTATTTAAGCCCATACGTATCTGTGCCAGTGACAGCCTTAGCATGGGGTGTTTTAATGGGTGGTTGCCTGCAGTTGTTAGTTCAAGTGCCGTTTTTAATGCATCATCGGTTTTTGATGCGTCCGCGTGTCATGTTTAGAGATCCGGGCGTTTTACGCGTTTTAAAGCTTATGTTACCCGCGTTGTTTGGTGTGTCTATTGCACAAATCAATTTACTCATTGATACGGTATTTGCGTCGTTTTTGCAGGTTGGGAGTGTGACGTGGCTTTTTTATACTGACCGATTAATTGATTTTCCACTCGGTGTATTTGGTGTTGCGATTGCAACGGTGATTTTACCTCATTTGTCTCGAAAACATATTGAAGAAGATACCGCCTATTTTTCGCGCTCCATTGATTGGGGGCTTCGATTGTTGTTGTTAATCGGTGTGCCGGCAGCCATTGCCCTCATGTTTTTTGGGATGCCGCTTTTGTCGAGCTTTTTTGGTTATCGTGCATTTAAGGCTTTTGATGTTTTGCAAACCCAACAAAGCTTAATGACACTTGGTTTAGGGGTTCCGGCTTTTATGATGGTTAAAGTATTGGCTCCTGGTTTTTATGCGCAACAAGATATTAAAACACCAGTTAAGGTGGGTGCTTTTTGTATGCTTTTGAATACGGCCTTGTGTGCGGCATTGATTTGGCCACTTGCACATGCGGGCTTAACCCTTGCATCAGCGATTGCGGGGTATGCGAATGCGTTTACTTTACTGATTTTGTTGTGGCGACGAGGTGCATACCAACCTTCTCCTGGATGGCGGCGATTTTTACTGCAGTTATGTTTTGCAAACATGGTGCTTGGTTCTTACTTAATATGGATTGCAGGTGATTTAGTTGATTGGATGAGTCTTACAATGAGTCACCGATTAATGCATTTATTGGGATATGTCGCTTCTGCTGGTATTTTGTATTTTGTATGTCTTGGTATAACCGGCATGCGATTCGGACAATTTAGAGGCCAACTTTTGGAGAAATGATGAAAGCAGATGTATTTTATCAAGCAAGTGTTGTGAATAGTATTCCACTGATATTGGTGACAAGTCTTAAGGCGGTTCAAACGGAAGATAAAGCTGTGGTTAAACTGCAACAGTTTGAGGCTAAATCAGGTGAGTGGGCAGCGGTTGGAGATAACGCGGGTGACATTGTAAAAGTGTATGTTGGCTTGGGTGATCATTCAGAAGCTGATGCCATCGCAAAAGTTGTGACAAAACTTCCTTCAGGTTGTTACCAAGTAGACGCCTTATTATCAGAGCGTGCAGCAGTACTTTGGGCGCTTGCACAATATCGGTTTGATGCATACAAAAAAACAGAGACAAAACCGCGCATATTGGTTTTAAAACAAAACATGATGTCAAAGGTGCTTGCTGAAACATCGGCTGTCTTTAAAACCCGAGATTTGATTAATACGCCGGCCAATCAGATGGGGCCTATCGCACTTGCAAAAGCTGTAGAAGAGATTGCAAAGTTGCATGGTGCCGATTTTGAAGTGTGTGTGGGAGAGACTTTATTAGAGGCGAACTTCCCAGCAATTCATGCTGTTGGGCGTGCAGCAGCAGAAGCCCCTCGTTTGGCGTCTCTTACTTGGGGTGATGAAACGCATCCTCGGGTGAGTTTGGTTGGAAAAGGGGTTTGTTTTGATTCAGGAGGGCTTGATTTAAAGCCTTCGCGTGGCATGCGTCTCATGAAAAAAGATATGGGCGGAGCGGCTAATGCGATTGGTCTTGCGCACTGGATAATGAGCATTAAACTGCCTGTTTATTTAGAGCTTTTTATTCCTGCGGTTGAAAATGCAGTGAGTGCCTCATCTTATCGTCCGGGCGATGTGATTACCATGCGAAATGGCTTAACTGTTGAGATTGATAACACAGATGCAGAAGGCCGCTTAGTACTTGCTGATGCGCTGACGAAAGCATGTGAGAATAAGCCTGATTTATTGATTGATTTTGCAACGCTAACAGGGGCTGCTCGTATTGCGGTGGGTACGGACATTACAGCCATGTTTAGTAATGACGATGCATTTGCAGAAGGTGTTTCAGCGTATTCAGGTGAAATGCGAGATCCTGTCTGGCGCCTGCCGCTTCATCAAAAATATACGAGTTTATTTGAGTCAAATATTGCAGATTTAGCCAATTCGGCCAGCTCTTCATATGGTGGTGCGATTACGGCGGCTTTATTTCTTGAACGGTTTGTTACAAAAGACATGACGTGGATGCATTGTGATTTGATGGCCTGGAATTTGAAAACAACACCTGGGAAACCTGAGGGTGGGGAGGCCATGGGAATTCAAGCGATTGCTGCGTATATGATTCATCGTTTTAGTTAAGTAAGCTTTGGGCGTGCATCAATTAGAAAAGGATTATTCTGATGTGGGAAAAAAACACCTTATTAGAGGGCTTAAGTGACGTACAAATACAGAAACTTAGTGGTATTGTGACCTTGGTCAACTGCCCTCGGGGCAGTTTGATTATAAAAGAAGGTGATGATAGTGATGATTTTTTTTATTTTATTGTTGAGGGCCGTGTCAATATATTTAAAGAAGCAGAGCATTTAACTATCTCGAGCCTAGCACGTGGTGCGGTTATTGGTTTAATGGCACTGATTGATGAGAAACCTCGTTCAGCAAGTGTTAAAGCGATGACTGATGTGAAACTGGCGAAAATATCACTTCATTCGATTCAAGCGCTTGACGATACTATTTATAACAAAGTGATTTTTAATCAGCTCAAATTACAGCAGGCCATGCTAAGAGCGAGTAATGAGGATCATGTAAAAAAACTCAAAGATAAAATTAAAGCGCTTCAAGATAAAGAAGCTTTTTTTAACTTTTTTGTTTCTATTGTTTTTATAGCCAGTCTCTATGTTATCGTGATGCGTGTTGTTGTGGATTATATCAAAGAGGTTTTTACGACAACTTTTATTAGTTCGGCTATTTTATTAGGGATGGGATTAGTCGGAGCAGTTTATGTTAAAACGAGCCCATATCCGTTAAAAAGTTACGGTCTTAGCTTTGATAATTGGCGAAAAAATGTATTAGAGTCGCTTATATGGACAGGCATTTTTATATCGATTGTCACCTTGGTAAAGTGGCTTTATTTATTATATCTTCCTGATAATAGTGGATATGCGCTTTTTGATTTTCCGGATTTTAAAGGACATAGATGGCCAGTAAGCCTGTTAATTGTCGTGACTTACGCTTTATTTAGTTTTGTTCAAGAGTTTATTGCTAGAGGTTTTTTGCAATCTTCGTTACAACAAGCATTAAGTGGTCGATTTATTCAGTTAAGAGCGATACTTTTTACGACTCTTATTTTTACAATTTTTCACCTTCATCTTCCGAAAATTAGTTATGCATTTGTGGTTATTTTCCCAGGATTGTTTTGGGGAACGATGTTTGCTAAACAACGAACCTTGGTTGGTGTAACCGTTTCACATATTTTGATTGGGGTATGGATAGTATCAGTAATGGGATTTCCTGGCCTGCATTGAACTATCTAACAGTGGAGTTAGGATGGGAACTTAAGTAATAATTGACTTACTTTTGATCAAGTAGTATTATTTGTACTATGTTTAAATTGTTTTTTAGGGTGAACGCAGATGAAAAAAGATGAGCCTCAAAATGATTCAGTCTTAACTAAAATTGATGAATCTAATAAAGCAGCAGAAAAAAAAGAAGCCGAACTTGAAGTAATGCGCACTCGCTGTAAGACTTGTTTTAAAGAAATTGCACCTAAACGCATTTGTGGCGGACATGGCGGAGGCGGCGGAGGTGGCGGTGAAGGCGCTAATGAGGATGATGATGCCTCAACTAAATTAGATGATGATACATTGCTAATGAGTGATGCGACTACAGAGCCAGTCGATACACTTGATTTTGTAGAAGAGGTTGAAACCTCTCATGCTGCTGAACCTGAAGTAGATGAAGATAGTTTTGATGCAAAAATCATTGCAGACTTGATAGCGAGAGGGTTATTGGTGGTTGAGAATGATCGCGATTCGATGACGCTGACCATTGATTTGCAATGTGAGCTTAATGCGTTGTCTGCTGAAGAAAGACAAGCATTAAAAAAATTCATGTCAGCTATTCTAAAAGAGCTGGATGCATTTAAAGCAGAAAATAATATTTCTGGTGATTGTGTTGAAATAATCCAAGATGAAGAAGAAAATATACTTAATCTTTCTATTTACTTACCAACGCTTGCTTTATACGATGCGTTTATTCAACGATTAGCAAATAATTTGTTGCCAGCATCAAAATCAGAGCTACAAGAAAGCGATGAAAACAGTGAGGAGGCGTCTTCGGCTCCATCTCCTTTTTCAACGAATATGAAACCATATTAGAGCGTGTTGTTAAGTAAGTTGAGATTTAAAACCACTGGATGACCCGAATAAATCGGGCCAAGTATGCGGAGAAGAAAGGTTTTATTTTGACAAACTAAGCTGCTCAAATTCAGCTTGTACTTCGTCTGCAAGTGATGGTCTGCTCATGTCTGGCTGGGCAAAAAAATCTGATTTAGATAATAGGTATGGATTGTTTTGAGGTTGGACTAAGTCATCATCAACTTCTTTTGATTCTTGTTTTAAAGACCGGCTATAAGGAATTGCAAGAGACAAGACTGGTAGTATCAGTGCTAAAAAGAGAGGGTTCATGCCTATAGATAGCATTTCTATGCTGTAACCTATGAGGGATAAGCTAATGAAAAAGGTTAGGGCAGGGGAGTCAAGTTCCAGTAAAGAGGGAAGAAATACGGCTTCATAGCTTATCGTTATTGATCCAATTAATGTCAGCCATGCTGGAATTTGAATTGTTAAAAGGACCGATAAAAGCATGAGACCAAGCCATGCAATAATGCTGGTTCCTAGATAGATATTTCCCCAAAACTGGTAGCTTTCTTGAAGTTTTTTAAAATCTTCTTTGTTATTTTTTAAGCTATCATTTAAGGCCTGTGTGAGTTGATGGATATCAAAACATCCATTTTCTTTTTTATGAGGGGCTAAATTTTTTGTGTAAAAATTATCGAATGCTGTTTGACTGTATCGACCCGAGTATTGGTTTAAACGGTTTAACGCGCGAAGTAATAATTCATTTTCTTCTATCATAAACGCCAGCCCCTTGTTCTCAGACGAATGGTTTTCGTCCCATTTTTTTTGTACATTTAAGAGTGCTGTCTGGTGGGTTTGAATGGCTGAGTAATCGTATGAAGAAGGCATAAAAAAATATCCAATCATTAAGGTGGGCAATATTTAAACATATCATGCTTTTTTGTCAATCCTTATGAGATGGTTTTCAGTGACGCGACATGATTTGTTAGGGATGAGGAAGGCTTGTTCCTTCTTCTTTTGTATCATCTTCATTGGGTGGTTTTTCTTGCTTATTCATAGCGTCTTGGTACGCTTTGTCTAGCTCGCTTTCCTCTAGCATTGCTTGTTGCTCGGTTCGTAGTGTGTCAAAAGCTTCTCTAAATGTGCCTTCAGTTTTTTGTTGTATTGTTTGAAGCATATTTTTTGCATCAAGGTTTTTCATGGTTTCAAGCATTGTGTCGGTCAGTTCAATACCGTTATCCATAAGGAGCGCTATGATGTAGCTTTCTTGGGGTATGCGCTCAATGGAGAGTTTAAAACTGAGATGTTCACAGGTACGGTCAAAATGTTCGATGGCCTCCTTGAGCATTGTCACGGTGGGTTTTATATTGTGATTGATTAAAAAAGAGGCGATTTCATCTTGCTGGAAGCTGCATGCGCTTTGAAGCATGCTTTCATTGAGTTGACCACCATGCGCCATGAGTTGTTCAATAGTCTCGATATTTTTAGGGATAACCGAGTTTTCCATGCTTCTTGGCGTTGGCTTTATTTGATGCTTAAGACAAAAAGTGATGACCTCTTTTTGTTGAGGGTACCCACATGCTTGTTCAAGCATGCTTTCGGTTGGTATGGCACCATTGTCTAGTATTAACTGTATAATATTTTCATTTTTTTGGTTTTCCAGTGTTTTTTCTGTGGGTTGAATGTGATATTGGGTTAAAAGAAGTTCAACTATTTTTGCTTGCCCTGCACGGGCTGCTTCTTCAAGCGTTTCTTCTGTTGGCATGATACCGTGTTGAATCAAAAGTTCTACCGTTGCTTTGGAGCCTGACCTAGCTGCTGCCTTAAGTGCTTTTTCAGTTGGGGGGACGCCATGCTCAATAAAGAGCGCTACAATCAAAGGATTTCCGTTGTCTGCGGCTGTGTTTATCATTTTTTGTGTTGCTCTTGCACCTTCTTTGAGTAAGATGCGAGTCATTCCCACATTTTGTATGCTGATAGTATAAGATAATAAAGGCGAGCCTTTGTCTTCATCACGGAAAAAGGGTCGACTTGAAAGATGCTCGTTTTCTTTTGGGTATATGCTTTGATTAATATCAAGCTTTGGCGTTGCTTTTAATGCTTTTAGAATCCATGCCTCATTTGAAGTATCTAGTGCATAATGGAGGGGGGAGTATTCTCCATACTCTAGATACCACCTTGAGCCATCATGTAGCGTTTGAAATTGGGCGTCTTGTTTCATACCTTGAAGGTTATTATGCACGGTATATGCATGTTGTGCTTGTGTGAAAATAGATGTTTCAAGTACGATCCCTCCAATTTCTCTTGGATTGGGTCCATTTCGAAATGTGAAGCCATCGAATAATTTTTCTGCTACGGCAGTGGTACTTTTGTAGTAAGCGCCGGGTAAGTCATTTGCATTAATGAGCAACCAGGCTCCTTTTTCTGTATCGAAGTTTAAATTAATAGCATGCTTATTGCAGGATAAATTGAGTGCGGTATTTTCGCTGAGGTTGTTTTGTAAACACTGTAAATAAAATAAGAATTCTTCTTGGTTATAGGAACCAACGAGGGTTTCCACATGGGTTGGTGTTTTGTGTTGCGTTTCAGAGGTATGCGGATCTAAATCAACAGGTAAAGTGAGTGACATTGTTTGTGTAAAATCTTGCAACTCGGGTGTCTCGTTTAGGGGGTACAACGCTTTGAGTGAAAACTCAGCGGAATTTTGTCCTATGACAACACCATCAAAAAAAGCAAGAATGTCATATATAGTGCGTTCAATTTGTTTTGCTTCGTCTAATTTCCCTTCATCCAAAAGACGTTTTTTCTTTTCTCTAAGACCTGCAAAATCATCTGTATAGTCAGAGATGGGAATGTCGGCAATGGTGCGTAGGCGTTGATTGAAGGTTTCTATGTCATCACATAAGAAAGCTTGCGCTGCCATTTCAGCAAAGCCACCGCAGTGTCCATGTGGATCTTTTTCATAAGTTAAAAAATTGAGTTTGGAAACTTTATATCCTAAAGTTTGCATGCGCTCTAATACCCATTGTTGCCCATAAGGGATAGAGGGGGTTAGCCAATACAGCATGGTATTTATAAAAAAGCTAGGTATGAAGGTACCACGGGTGTAGTAAGAATGAAGCGAATCAATGGTAAGTAAGCCGCCAATTAAAGTAGTGAAAGATCGAAGCATATACATCATTTAGTCCAATAAAATTATATATTGTATAAATTATAACTTAAATGGTTTGATTTAACTAGATAGAGTGCTTGTTTATTGAGAAACCTTGGTCGCGATAGGCTTTATATCGTGCCCGACCGGCTTGCTTTTGGTCACGTGGGACGAGTTCGAGGATGCGTGTGAAGGTTGTGTGTTGAACGGGTATGTCTTCTCTTAAATTAAGCAGTAAATCAAACGTATTCTCTTTGGGAGCTGTATTATCTGCAGTAATCTGAATCGGTGGATTTAAGCCTTTAGGAACACTTGAAGCCAAGCTGTGAGGCAAGAAGCTCGTTTTTTTATAGGTCCATAGCCAATTATCAAGCTTTTCAGCTTCTGTTTGATTAGCGCATAACACCCAAGCGCGCAAATTTTGCTGATATGCTTTTTCGAGCAAGCGTGCAGCAACACGCCTGGGTGCGTCAGAATGCTCATCTTCAATCACATAAAAATCAATGCGCATGAGCAAGGTGTCGTAAAAGGTTCATGAGTAAAGGCACAGGTCTTCCTGTTGCATTGTGTTTTTTACCCGAGTTCCAAGCGGTACCTGCAATATCTAGATGAGCCCAACGGAATTTTTTAGTAAAATTAGATAAAAAGCAGGCGGCAGTTAAGGTGCCTGCTTCACCATCAAGTGAGGCATTAATCATGTCGGCCACAGGGCTTTCAAGGGCCTCTTGATAATAGCTATTAAGCGGTAGGCGCCAGGCCATGTCACAACTTTCACGTCCTGCTGTTTCAAAGAGTTCAGCGAGTCTTTCATCTTCAGTCATAAAGCCACTGGCCCAGCGTCCGAGCGAGACAATAACCGCACCAGTAAGCGTTGCAATATCAATCACCAACTCAGGTTTTAAGCGCTCAGCATAAGTAAGGGTGTCACATAGTACGAGCCGGCCTTCGGCATCTGTGTTGGTGATTTCAATGGTCTTACCAAGCATGCTGGTAATCACATCTCCAGGTTTAGTTGCGTTACCACCCGGCATGTTCTCACTACAAGCGAGCAGCCCTGTGACATTAAGTGGTAGTTTCAGGAGTGTACATGCTTTAATCACACCTAAAACACTTGCAGCACCTGCCATGTCATATTTCATTTCATGCATGCCTTTAGCGGGCTTTAATGAAATACCACCTGAGTCAAAGGTAATGCCTTTGCCGACCAATACAATCGGTGCTTTGTCATTGCTCGTGCCAGTATATTGAAGTTCAACGAGTTTAGGCGGTTCATCACTGCCATTGCTGACGGACAGAAAAGCATTCATGCCTAATTTTTGCATGTCTTTGCGCTCAAGGACGCGCGTGCTTAAAGATTTATGCTGTTTCGCAAACGCCACAGCTTCTTTCGCAATATAACTCGGTGTGCATTGGTTTGCAGGTAAATTGGCGAAGTTTCGGGTCCATGTGATACCAGCTGCAATTGCAGTTGCAGAGGTAATCGCCTTATCTGTTGCATATTCAAGATAAAATTGAATGGACTCGAGTGTGAGCTTGGGAGTTGGCTCGCTTTTAAGGTGAGGTGGCGCGTAACGTAAAGCATCAAATTGCAGTAGCACATATTCAATTTGCTGGTTGGGGGTTACGTGTTTTATTTGGGGTAAACATATGGTCACATCAGTGATTTTTTGTTGTTTGAGTGCTGTTAGAATATTTTGAATAATGGGTTTCAGTTGTTCTAATGTTGTCTCTTTTTCAGAGCCACAGTGCACCAACAAGGTATTCTGTTTTTCGGTTTGATGCCAAAGTGTGTCCCCTTTGGTGGTTAAGTTTTTAGAGATGCGCTTTAAACCACTATCATTTGCTTTAACAGGCAGTGGACCGTTTTCAAAGCAGCCAAGTACGATGCAATGTTCAGCATCCAATGCTGGGGTTGTAATGAGACGATACGTCATACTGACTTCCTCTAATGTGCAAAAACTGTTATTTTAGCGGGGCCTACGTCACTTGGCCAGCCTTCTTTTATTTTGCGTGTGGGACAAATAAAACGTGCTTATTTTTCGTTATTTAGCTAAAGAAGTATTTACAACGCTGTTTGCATTGACAGGCATTTTGTTGCTTATTTTCATGAGCAATCAATTTGTTCGGTATATAGCACGCGCTGCGAGCGGTAAAATCCCGGCAACTTTTATATTAAAATTATTAGCGCTTGAGCTACCGATGCTTATGGGGTTATTGATGCCACTTGGGTTTTATATGGCGTTATTACTTGCGTATGGACGCTTATATGCGGACAGTGAAATGACCGTTTTACACGCCTGTGGTTATGGGCCACCAAGGCTCTTAAAGCATAGCTTAATGATGGCGTCAGGCGTTGCGCTGTTTGTGCTGGTGATTTTACTTTGGATAAACCCTGCAATTGCGGTGGAACGGACCAAATTATTACGAAGTACCGGCATACAAGTATTGATTCAAACGCTTGAGCCAGGAAAATTTGGTAGCCTGCCGGGCGAAGACGCCGTATTTTATGTTGAAAAGATGAAACGTGAACATGCAGAGGCAGAGGGTATTTTTTTAGCACGCCTTGATAAACATAAAAAAGAAAAAGGTTGGGATGTATTGTGGGCAGATAAAGCGAACATCACAAGTGATCCTAAAACAGGTTCACATGAACTGGTGTTAACGAATGGACATGCGTATCAAGGTCAACCAGGACATGCAGATTACCGAGTGGTTGATTTTAAGCGTTATGAAACGCCTTTGCCAGAACCTGTTATTGTGCCCAAAAAAGGTGACTTACGTGCACTTAAAACGGCGGACCTGTGGCCTTTCACTGCAGATGAGCATGCAAAAGCGGCAGAGCTTGTATGGCGCTTTTCAATTCCCTTAATGGTGATTGTTTTAACATTAATTGGTGTACCGCTCTGTCGCGTGAACCCGCGTGCAGGAAAATACGCACGATTATTACCCGCTATTTTATTGTTTATTCTATACGCTGATTTTATGTTTGTTGCACGAGATGCGATTGCGAGTGGAAAACTCCCATGGTGGCTTGGTATGGGATGCTTGCATGGTAGTATGATTTTGATTGGTTTTGGATTGATTTGGCGAAATCGGGTGAGGCTCTCATGAAATTGCTTGATCGTTATATTGCAAAAACAGTACTAAGCACCATAGCGCTCGTGACTTTAATCTTAATTGGCCTGCAATTATTTATTTTATTTGTGAATGAACTAGATGACTTGGGACGAGGGCAATATCATATTACACAGGCTTTATCGGTGATGCTGCTATCCATGCCAGGAGAAGTTTACCTGTTTTTTCCGGTCGCATGCTTGCTTGGAGCACTTATGGGGCTTGGGAACCTTGCGAGTCATCATGAATTAATTGTGATGCAAGCCGCAGGTGTTTCGATTAAACGTGTTACATGGTCGGTGCTTAAGGCTTCGATAATTGTGGTGGTGTTTGTGGCCCTGTTAGGAGAGGTTTTTGCCCCTCGGTTTTTAGCGCTTGCTAATGAAAAACGATGGGAAGCCATCAATAATGGACAGGCGATGCAAACATTGCATGGGGTTTGGCTTAAAAGTGATAATGACTTTATTGTGATAGGTGATGCATTATCTAATAAGACCCTACAAAATATCGAACAGTTTCATTTTGATGCGCGCCATCAGTTACAGTTTGCGAGACAAATAGAACGATTGACTCAGGCGTCAGGAGAATGGCGTGCTTATGGTATTGAAGAAACACATTTTCAAGGTGATAAGACGCGCGTTAAAACAATAAAGAGTATGCCTTGGGATATTCCGTTGGATATGGTGACGTTGCGAGTGGGTGGAAAACAGCCGGATGAGCTAGATTTTTTAGCACTCAAAAATTACGTCAAGTCAAAGCATGGAAAAGGACTCTTTTTTCATTATAAGCTTGCTTATTGGCAGCGGTTAGTCCAGCCGTTTACAACCGTTGTGATGATGGTGCTTGCAATACCGTTTGTATTTGGGCCCTTACGCTCATCGACCATGGGTGCAAAATTGCTTGCGGGAGCAAGTGTTGGGTTTGGTTTTCATTTGGCCAATCGTTTTTTTGGACCATTAGCAGATGTGCTGAATTGGCCACCTGAATTAGCTGCTGTTTTACCAACAGTAGTATTTGCATTGATTGGCCTTTATTGGATGGGGCGTGTGCGTTAAATAAGGAGATTATATGGCCATTAGCGGGATGCAGGCATCAATGCTGAGAGGCTTGGTCGAATATATGTTAAATCCACTTTTTTGGGTGTTTTTTATTTTACTGTGCGTGATTATTTATCTGCTTTGGCCAGGGCGCGGTCGCACCGAAAAGCGTGCTGGGGTTGTTTTGTTATTACTGTGGGTCGGGTTTTATGCGGTCAGTACCCCGTGGTTGCCTGGCTGGATGATAGGGCGCCTTGAAAATCAATCGGTGAGAGTAAGACAGCTTGATACGAATGTACATTGGGTGGTGGTTTTAGGTGGAGGTGTTACAGAAAACGCTGAGATTTTTGCAAGTGAGGCGTTAACCAGTGCAAGTTTAAAGCGTTTGCTTGAAGGCGTGCGTTTATATCGTGAGTTGCCAGAAGCCCGATTGATTTTGTCCGGTGGAGGAACCCGTAAAAAAGAACATGCAACAGCTGTGCGTTATGGAGAGTTTACGGATTGGCTAAACGTACCCAAAGCACATCGCGTGCTTGAAGTGAATCCGGTGAATACCGCTGCTGAAGCACGTTTCATTAAGCCTTTAGTGGGAGATAAACCATTTTATTTGGTGACTTCTGCAATGCATATGCCACGCGCTAAAGCATTGTTTGAAAAACAAGGGCTTCATCCGATTGCAGCCCCGGCTTATTATGCAACAGTTAAAGGAAGATCATACCCATTTTGGCAGCACTGTTTACCTAACATAGGGAATTTGGTCCGGTTTCATGCGGTTTGGCATGAGTATTTAGGGCAGCTATGGGGAAAGATGCGGGGGGTGACTTAATACGACTTGCGACCCACGTTTTTTGATGTCGCTTATATACAGCTAATTTAATCTTTTCCCATTTGTTCTTGATGATACTGAGTCATTTGATGAAGCCATATTTTTGCAGGGTGTGAGGTTTTGTTATCAATCACATGATATAGCAACTCGATAGACCAGTTATAGTTTGCTTCGAGCATAACAGGTCCATCTTGAGTCAGTATCACATCAAATGACACGCTTCGTAAATCAAGTAATGATTGGTGGGCCTTAATGCAGTAGTGAATGGCCTTGTGTAGTTCTTTTTTGATGGTATCTGGAATAACAGGATAAGGTTCATCTTGCATCTGTGCTTTTTCTTTAAAAATAGGGTCGATATCGAGTGTGTCTAGCGTGAGTGGATAAATAAAATAAGTTTGAGAGGTTTTTTTTACTTTGGGAATTTCGAGTTGAAGATATAAAAGTTTGGGGTCTGTGTTTTTTGATTTTTCAGTAATGATTCGAACAGTCGTTGTCGCTTTTTGGTGAGATAACTTTTTTATTTCAGGATGGTCTTCAATAAAAGGTTGCACTAAAAGTGCCTTATGTTTTTTAAAGATTTGATTTAAATAAATGTGAATGCTTTTTGCATCTTGTATCTCGGTTTTTTTGATGGGGGTTATGCAATGTTGTTGTGTTGTTTTGCTGTAAGTGATTAAAAAAGCATCTAGGCTTTGTGATCCACTCGGTGGTTTGCAAAATACGGTTTGTTTAGATAATAAAATGGAAGGATTTTCTTCTAGGATTTTTGAGTCGTATATTTTGCCAGGGACATGAGGGAGCCCTATTTTTTTTAAGGCTTGAGCAAAGTTTTGTTTGTGAGCAATGAGCTTGCGAGCTTGTTTGTAGTTAGGAAACTGCTGATTTGTATGGTCATGAAAATACGGAAGTTGGTTGTTATAAAAATAATTGAATGCTTGCTTCTTATTTTGTGGTTTATAAAACTCATATTTAAAGTAGTAGCGTGGTGCAATGTTATGAATGAGGCTTAATTTAAGTAACTCAAAAAAAAGAAAAAGAGGCTTTTTTTGAGTTGTTTGATGATTTTTTAAAGTCGCTTTGTAACTAACAATCCAAGCTGCAATGCTAACCCAATAGCAATACGCATAGATATTTAAGACTAAATGTAAGGGGTTCTTACAACTTAAAAAAAAGAGTTTTCGATGCTGTCGTAGTGGGCCTGTAAGCCTTGGACAAAAATATTGATAACTCCATATAAACCGTGGTTGTTTATAGGTTTTAAGTTTTCTTATTAAGTGTTTCATACAGGTGTATCTGCCCAGTCACAACCATTGGGAAAATAATATTTTAGCCAATTATCGAGTTGATTGACGCCAGTTATATTTTTTTCAGCTGAAAAGCTTTGGGTTTTGTTTTTTGAGTTAGCATGATTTTCGGTTAAGTATTTTGCTTGTTTTTTTAATTTAGGATAGTCAATTAAAGCAACTAAATCAGGATGTAGTTCACTGTTTAAAGAAGGTGTTTTAACGTGAGGTGCAACCCGTTCACCCATATATTTGCTACGTCTCCAGGTGATATTATCCGGAACAACATCTGCAATGGCTTTTCGGTGCAAATAGCGACCCATACCGCGTTTATATTTTTCAGAGCTTGGTATGGATAAAAAGCATTGAATTAAGCGTGGGTCGAGTAGGGGCCAGCGATATTCAATGCCGTAAGAAGCCGCCATAAGGGTACAATTTTCAAGTCGCGTTGCAACAAATGGCGCCCAACGTTTTTCAAGGGTAAATTGGTCGAGGTTTGCGTAGTTATGGTCAAATTCAGCAGATAAGTCATAACTCTCTTTAATGGCATAAGCTGAGATTAAATTGTCGGGAACAATCACATTAGGCCAGCGTGATTGAAACGCATGACGCATGTGTGGGCTTACTTTTCCACCTGAAGGTGTTCTTTTATGGAGGAGCTTTGCAAAACGTAGGGTGCGTGTTAAAGGATTACCTAAAAGGTTTTTGTGTAACTGACGATATTGTTTAGCTTTTAGTAATTCGTATAGATATAAATCACCATGAATAGTCGTGACAAACTCATCTCCACCAAAGCCTGATAATAAGGTTTTGATTTGATGTTTGGCAGCTAAATTATAAAAAACCTGATGAAATGTGGCATTTCCATGCTCAACAGGAGCTCCTAATGTGCGCAGAGTATGATTGTCATCAAAGCGCTCGGTTGCGGGGTTGCAGCAAATATAATTATTAGATAAATGATAATGTTGACTAAGGCTCAGAATCTCTTGTGCTTCATTTTCAAGATGTGCAAAACCAAAAACATATAAATCATTAAGTGAACGGTTAAAATATTTAGCGGCATACGCTGTGACGGTCGATGAATCGAGTCCACCACTACTTTCTGTACCTAATGGGTGATTGGTTTGAACGCGTGTTTTGATGGCGCGTTCTAGGTGTTCTTGATAAAGCGTAAGATAAGCCTCAGGTGAGCTTAAGTTTACTTTTTCAGTGTGAAATTCAAAATATTTTGTTTTAGAAAACTGATTTTGAGTGACGCTTAGTTGAGATGCTGGCGGGAGTTTAAATATTTTATCATAGGCAGTTTTTTCAAAATCCATCGACAGGTTTGTGACTAAAAATTTACTAGCCCAGGCCATGCTGGGTTTAACTGGCACGCAATCTAATGCATGAAACAAGGCAAGTGAGGTAGAAAAAACAAAAACATGCTCATCCAAATAATAATAAAAAGGCTTAACCCCCATTTGGTCGCGAGCGCAAAATAAAGTATTGGTTTGCGTGTTGTAAATGGCAAAACAAAAGTCACCAAAAAGGTGCGCTGTGCAAGCTTCATCATATTGTTGATAGGTTTTTAAAATAAGTTCAGCATCAGATACATGAGGCATTAATTGGAATTGTGAGATGAGTTCTTCTCGATTATCTAACCGTGCCCAGGCTGTTATTTGGAGTGGTGTGTCCTGTCCTAGTATGGGAATGGTGTCTTCAAATACTTCGGCAAGCCAAATATTGTGAGTCGTGTGAGTTTTAATTTGTTCGTGAGATGGATTGAGTTTAAGTTGCTCGAGATTTAATGTTTTTTCAGAGCGGTGCTGTGTTGGCTTTCGATAAAAAATACCGTGAATCATGCTGTGGCTTCCTTGCTGACCGTATGAGCAGATACGTAACTTGAAATGACACGAAAACTTGAAAAACTGTGATCTCCTGTGATGGCAACGGGTCCTGCAGTAAGCCAGGCATGAGAGGCATATCCACCTGGTTTTTCAATATCTTTTGCAAAGCCAATATATAAAATGTAAGGAATATTAAGGTGCTTACACCAAAACTTTGCGACCATGGCTTGTGTTAAGCAGTTTGAATCCCAGGGGGTGTATTTTGCTGCTAATTTAATGGAGCGTTTAAGTTGAATGGCATGATGGCGTTGTTTAGGGGTGAGTATGGTCGAAAAAATCGTGTTTTTATGGAGTGTGCCAAAGTAAGGCGCGAGACGTTTTAGAGGGAATAAATTAATGCACAGGCGTGCTATGCCACACAAGCAAAAATTAATAAAAAATAAGCCTTTGCGTTTAAAGGGGATATGATAAAAAGTGAGTGTTTTTTTCCTGAGAGTTGTTAGCACAAAAAATCCTTTTAATGAGGACGATATAATAATTTAAAATATTTGTATAGTTCATCAGAGTACTTGAATAAATTAGGATTTATGAAAGAATGAGGTATTATTTTCTCAAGGACCGAGAAACGTGTTTTTTTATCATGCTTTTCAGTTGATTATTCAAAGTGAGCTGGTCATTCCCGAATTGTTATCTCTCCCTGACAACTTAGGTAATAGGCCTGCTCATGTTGTGATTGAATTCGGCGAAGTAAGCGAGACGGGTTTATCCCGTGTTGTGGCTGGCGGTGCTTTTTATCAATCCAATGAAACTGAACTCTGGCTCAATGTTCCAAAAGTTGCTCGGTATCTTATTAGCAACGGAAATCACATTACAATCGATCCAGATGAGGCGAGCGATGAAGACAGTATTCGTGTGTTCTTATTGGGCTCTTGTATGGGGGCACTACTCATGCAACGTGATTTGTTTTTATTGCATGCAAATGCAGTTAAAATGGGGGCACATTGCATTTCGTTCTCTGGGCACTCAGGTGCAGGAAAGTCTACGTTATCAGGTGCTTTTATGCGTCGAGGTTATTCTATTTTAGCCGATGATGTGTGCGCGATTAATTCAATGGGCGAAGTGATTCCGAGTTTTCCCCAGATTAAATTATGGGCTGATTCGAGCAAAAAACTAGAGATTCAAACGAATACATTTAGACGAATCAGGCCTAATTTTGAAAAGTTTTCAGTGCCACTTGAAGCACAATTTTGTTCAGTGAGCTTACCTTTGAAAGTGGTGTATATTTTAAACTCGCATAATTTAGATACGTTTGAATTTAACGCAGTCGAAGGTATGAAAAAAGTATTGCCACTCAAAAATAATACATATCGGTATCAATACTTAAAAGGCTTAGGGCAAACAAAAAAGCATTTAAAGCACACAGGGGCTATAGCATCTCAAGCGAGTGTGGTACGTATTACACGACCAAGAGCAGGATTTCGTTTGGATGAGCTAGTGGATTTAATCGAAGCTGATTTATCAGCGCGAGGACTTTCTAGTGTCTGAGCAGGCTGGTATTTATTGGTTAGCGTCTTATCCAAAGTCGGGTAATACATGGTTCAGAATATTTCTTGCACATATTCTCAATACCTCAGGTGAGGCGCTAGATTTAGATAGCATTCAAACAGGAGCGATTGCGAGTGCGCGAGGCTGGGTGGATGAGGCCCTTGGTTTTGATAGTGCACATTTATCACATGATGATGTAGATGCATTGCGTCCTGTTGTTTATGCATGGCATGCCAAGCAAACCAAGAAAGTGGGGTATCATAAAATTCATGATGCTTATACTTATTTATTGGACGGGAGCGCATTGATTCCAACAGATGGTTGTTTGGGGGTGTTGTACTTTATTAGAAACCCATTGGATGTCGCCATTTCGTTTTCGAATCATCTCAATTGTTCGATTGATAAGGCTATTGTAGCCATGAAAACATCTGATTTTGCCTTTTGTAAGGGGCATAACCGGCAGCATGATCAATTGCGTCAGCAATTGTTGTCTTGGTCGATGCATGTTAAAAGTTGGCGGGATGCAAAAAACATGAATTGTTTGGTGTTACGTTATGAGGATATGAAACTTAATTCGGTTGAAACCTTCACAAAAGCCGTACAATTTTTGAATCTTAAAACAGAACCTGGAGCAATTGAACGTGCTTTAAATGATTCAGATATTGAACGCTTGCAACGTTTGGAACAAGAAAATGGATTTAAAGAAAAACCGCCTAAAACCAAGTCTTTTTTTAGGAAAGGGATTGTGGGAGATTGGGAGAATACATTAACATCAAATCAAGTGAATCAAATTATTCATGACCATGGCGAAATGATGGAAGCCCATGGTTATCTTTAGGAGTATGGACACATGCAAGCATTAGATATAACACAGCCATTCATGATTAATGAAGACGTTGTATACACCCAAGTTGAAAACGAAATTGTCATGATGGACCCTAAAGATGGCGGTTATCATGGGCTTAATCTTGTGGGTGCAGAACTCTGGGCGCTATTAGAAGAAAAGCCAATGGCACTTAAAGACATGGTTACTTACTTAAAAGAAACCTATACTTTAGAAGAAGACGTTGCAATGACAGATGTCAGCGTGTTTTTGGATGAAATGTTAAAACAAGATTTTTTGATTTTATCAGACAATTAAAGTGCGATTAAATCTAAAAAACATTCAATTGCTGCGCGATTTGTTAGGTGATTTATTTCGATTTAATCGCATTCGTACAGGATTAACTTTTATCTTAATGCTTACCCGAAGCCTCACTTCGGGTCTTGGGTTGTTACTTATTTTGCCTTTGCTTCAGTTGATTGGACTATCACTGGGGCCTAGTGCAAGTCATGGTGTTATGACGTATATGAGTGCTTTTTTTAAGATGATTCATTTACCCATGAATCTAGTGAGTATGTTATGCGTTTATACGGGCATTATTAGTTTTTTAGCTTTGCTTGCTTATTTTGAGCAAGTCACCAGTGCGAGTCTTCAGCAACAATACACAAGACACTTGCGTACTCATTTACATCATCAATTATTACAAACCCCATGGCCCTTTTTTTTAAAGCGAAAAATGTCAGATGTGCTCTATGCTTTAACAACACAGGTGCAAGGGGTCTCACTTTGTAATCATCAGTTATTGAGTTTAATGAATAACGTGTTGCTTGTCGTCGTGTATACAGGGCTTGCGTGTTTATTGTCGTTTAAAATGACTTTGCTTGCGGTAGGGTGTGCTTTATTGTTGCTAGGCTTGATGTTGCCTTTGCACAGCTTAACATCAAAGGCAGGCGGTGCGCATTTAAAGCAAAATCAAACGATTTTTCAAGCCATTAGTGAACAATTTGCAGCTTTTAAAATGATTAAAGGTTCAGGGCTTGAAACGCAATTTATGGATGAGCTTGTTGCCGTTAATGCCTCATTGGAATATGAGAATCAACGTGTAACAGTGATGACTGCAAAAAGTAAATTAGTCTATGGTTGCAGTTCTGTGATGCTTTTTAGTTTGTTGTTGTATGTGGCTATTACGGTCCTTCATGTGCCTTTGGGTGCGCTATTATTACTCTTGATAGTGTTTTCACGGTTGTTACCGATGGTCTCAAGTGGCCAGCAAATATATCAGCGGATTTTGCATCAATTACCCGCTTATTGTGGGATTAAAGATTTATCGCGTGCTTGTTTAGCTGAGCAGGCGGCATGTGTAGCGGATGATGAAGAGATTATATTTGAATCGCAGATTGAATTTAAAAAGGTGCGCTTTTGTTACCCGTCAAAGCCTGAACATGCTGTGATTGATGACTTATCGTTTACGCTTATAAAAAATAGTACCACGGCTTTAATTGGCCCATCGGGTGTTGGAAAGTCGACCTTGGCTGATTTAATGGTTGGGTTGCTGCAGCCCACAAAAGGCGAGATTTGGATTGATTCAAAACCGTTCCAGATAAGCAATAATAACTCATGGCGAAGACGTGTTGCCTATGTCACCCAAGAGGTTTTTTTATTTAATGCATCCGTGCGTGATAATTTAACCTGGTTTAGTTCAAAGCAAACAGATACAGAACTGTGGCATGTGCTTGATATCGCTGCGGCTGATTTTGTACATGATTTAGATGAGGGCCTTGATACTATTTTGGGTGATAGGGGCGTGAGGTTGTCCGGTGGTGAGCGACAACGTATAGCCCTTGCAAGAGCGCTTTTAATGAAACCTGATTTTTTAGTGCTCGATGAAAGTACAAACTCACTGGATTCAAAAAACCTTCAAAAAATTCAGATGGCACTTCGCGCACTGCATGGCAAAATGACGATTGTGATTATTTCTCATCAAGATGAAATGAGTGCGTTTGCCACACAAAGAATTGTATTAACCAAAGCAGGAAGCAAGCAAGAGGGAAGCGTTCATGGTAATCAAAAACACACAAACACAGCGGAAGTGTAATTAATGTGGAACTCAGATGAGTATTCGCCTGAAATGCTTTTGATTCGTATGTGTTGCCAGTATGCCTTGGGTTGCATGGAGGTATCCGATGGTTTGTCTTACTTGCAAACGCCTTTGAACGAAACCTCTTTCTTTAAATTACTTCAGAAGGAGCGCGTCTCGTTATTGGTTTATCAGGTCCTGGTTACGTCTTTTAAAGCAGAGGTGCCTTCTAGTTTAATGGAGCGTTTATCCCAAAAAGCAAAAGCCATTTTAAGTGAACAGTTAAAGTTGATGACTGTTGAGCGTGACGTGCATAAGGCCTTTGTTGCTGCAGCGGTCCCGCATGTTTTTTTAAAGGGGCCTGCTTTAAATCAAACACTTTGGGGGCGTCGAATCATCCGTTTTTCAAATGACTTAGATTTATTAGTGCCTCCTAAAAGTTTGTTGAAAGCGGATGCGGTACTGAATCGGCTGCAGTTCCATTCAAACGTTCCAAGAAAAAAATTATCTTTTTATCAATCCTTTTATTGGTGGAGCACAAGAAAAGATGTCTCTTATCGACGAAAGGGATTCTCTAAACGAATAGAATTACATTGGAAAACATATTGCACTGAACTTATTTTGAAAAAGAATCATGCTTGGCAAAGTTCACTTGATGATAAAACGTATGCACTCTATTTATGTTTGCATGCAGCAAAACATGGCTGGTCTCGTTTAATATGGCTTGTGGATATTATTGCTTTTTGCCAAATAAAAAAGTTAGATATCATGGCGTTACGTGCATTTGCAAAGTTAAGGCATATTACACCAGTTGTTGACGAGGCTATTTTATTAGCTGATCAATGGCTTGGTATGACGTTAGTATCGGATGTTACCTTAGAGCAGTTAAAAAAGCGGAGTGTGCTTTTACAAAAACGGATTAACTGGGCCCAAAAGACAGATTTAGATACCAGTATAGGAGGTTTAATATTAAAGCGCTTTTTTATTAGTCGTCTTTGCTCAAACTTTTTTTGTCAGCTTCGTGTTTGGGCACAGACTTTTTGGCAGTCAACGATGACAAGGCTTAGTAGGGCCCCATAAGCTATCCATGCATGCATAGGAATGGTATATCGGTAATCGATATAACTCATTGCAAGTGTTGTCATAAAGAGATGTATCCAAATGAAGTAGCGGACTTTTTGTAGCAGGAGCGCTTGATATAAGCCTAAAATAAGTCCTGCAAAAAAAACGCCGCCCAATATATCAAACCAGGTGTGATATCCAAAATGAACGATACCAAAAGCAATGCCTGTGAGTAGACCTATAATGAGCGCTTGTAAGGTGCGATGTTTAAGGTGAAGGGCAATCCATCCATACAAAACAACAGCTAATTGCATATGTCCACTCGGAAAAGCAAAACCCGCTTTGTGTAAGGTAGGTGAGAGCGGTATTTGGAATGTTACTTTGAGGGTTACATTGAGGATGATGCTGAGACTGACAATACAGAGAGTATGATAAAAAAGGGTGCGATTTCCAAATATCAATCCAAAAGCCAATAAGCATCCCATAAATGGCCAGTGGTTAAAAAACAGGAAAAAGTGAGCGAACCCATCTGTCATGGCTTATTCAATAGCACGTAACTTGCCATCCATAAAAATGAGTTTAAAAGTAGGTTGATATTGATCAATGTAATAAGTCCAGGTTTCGGGTTTGGACTTGCTTTTAACGGTGCGATTGATAAAACTTTTATTGGTAAGAGAAGGATTCCCACAGGCAGAAAAAACTTTATCGGCCAGGTCGCCAACGGCAAAAGAGCGATTGCTACAAACACTTGAAGCATTTGTATCTTTACCATTGAAGCGAATATTACTGATTTTATTATCGATAATATCAACTTCAAGGTTGTTTCCATATGAACCGACGGGGAGTGACCAAGTGTTATAAATGAGTTCGTAGCCACGGTAAACGGGATCAGGATTTAAAGTACTATAGATAAGCTGGGTAACAGGCACTTGTTCAACTGCTGCATGTTTTGATTTTACTTTTGAGGTGGGCTCTCCACAGGCTGACAATACCTGGGCCTCTGTCATGCCAATGCGAACATAGCCATGATTTTTGGGGCAATAGAAAGGTTGCTGTTCTGCAAAACAAGTAGCGGTTATGATAAAACCTGCGATATAAACGACGATGTGAAGGGCTTTTAAGCGCCATTTTATGTTCATAAAATCACCTGGCTTAAATGTTAAGGCTTGATTATATTTTTTATTATAGCTCAGGTGCACCAAAAATACCGCGACCGATACGAACCCAGGTGCTTCCAGCGCGAATGGCGGGCACAAAATCATCACTCATGCCCATTGAGAGGGTATCGAGTGAAAGATTTAAATGTTTATTGAGCGTATCAAGTGCGTTTTTTAGCTTTAGAAAAGTGTGATAAGAGGCTTCTCTATTCGTCTCTTTTTTAGGAATGGCCATAAGGCCCCGAAGCTTTAAATTGGGATAAGTTAGAATATGTCGCGCAAGAGGCTCAATCTCTTCAAGTGTACAGCCTGACTTACTTGCTTCAGCGTCTAAATTAACTTGAATACAAATATTTAATGCAGGCAGTGAGCGAGGTCTTTTGGTATGTAGTATGTCAGCAATGTCTTTGCGGTAGAGACTGTGTACCCAGCTAAAGTGAGACGCAAGGTATTTTGCTTTGTTGCTCTGTATAGGGCCAATAAAATGCCATGTAATGGGTAAATCTTCGAGTTTTTTTTGTTTGTCTTGTGCCTCTTGCCAGTAGCTTTCGCCAAAATCATGAAGGCCTGCTTCAAAGGCTGCTTTAATCATGTCCGCTGTTTGATTTTTGCTAACCGCAAGCAGGTGTACTGTATCTGGTGTGCGGGTATAAGTGTTTGCTGTGTGGTGAATCGTATCCAGACAGGTCTGGATACGTGTTTCCAAATTGCTTGTCATGCTGTTTGAAGCGCTTCTTTTTGATGTGTAATAAGCGTTTTTATGCCTTCTTCTGCAAGTCCAAGGAGGTTGTTTAATTCATCACGGCTAAAGCTACTGTCTTCTGCTGTGCCTTGGATTTCAATAAATTGCCCTGCTTCATTCATGACAACATTCATATCGGTTTCGGCAATCACATCTTCGGCATAGTCTAAATCAAGCACGGGGTTGCCACGGTAAATACCAACAGAGATGGCGGCAATAAATTGAAATTTAGGTGCTTTTTTTAATTTATTGTTTGTGACAAGCCAATCGAGTGCATCACGAAGTGCAATACAGGCTCCGGTGATAGCAGCCGTTCGTGTGCCGCCATCCGCCTGAATAACATCGCAATCAAGGGTAATGGTCCGTTCACCAATTGTTTTTAAGTCGACACACATACGAAGAGAGCGACCAATTAAGCGTTGGATTTCAAGTGTACGACCACCCTGTTTACCTTTACTTGCCTCGCGGTCACTTCGGTCATGTGTTGCACGAGGTAACATACCGTACTCGGCTGTTATCCACCCTTGATTTTTACCTTTTAGAAAACGAGGAACGTTTTCGTTCACAGATGCTGTGCATAAAACACGCGTGTTACCAAACTCAATTAAGACAGAACCTTCTGCATGTTGGGTATATTTTCGAGTTATTTTGATGGTTCTTGGCTGATTTGGTTCACGATTACTCGGGCGCATGGTAAAATCCTAGGTATTAATGTGTGATGGTCGCAAAGTATAAACGTTTCATAGCGTGGATGCACACTTGTAATTTTTTTTGGGAGACCTGTGTGGTAGAACAATGTCGGGGAAGTCTTTTTATTGTTGCAGCACCCTCAGGTGGCGGTAAAACGAGTTTAGTCAAAAAGTTAACTGATAATTTAGATAATATTTTAGTGTCTGTTTCGCATACAACCCGGGACAAACGTTCAGGTGAAGTGCATGGAGAGCATTATTTTTTTATTGAAGAAGATGAATTTTTAGACATGGCTAAAGCGGGTGACTTTATTGAGCATGCCCGTGTATTTGAGCATTTGTATGGTACATCAAAGGTTGAGATAGAAAAAAATTTAGCGCGTGGCCAAGATATTGTGCTGGATATTGATTGGCAAGGAGCTGCTCAAATTAAAACCCTTTTTCCTGAAGCGATGACGGTTTTTATTCTTCCACCTTCGCTTGATGTGTTAAAACGGCGGCTCAAGGCAAGACGACGAGACAATGCGGCAGTGATTGAAGAGCGGATGCAGCGTGCATGCGATGAATTAAGTCATTATAATGAGTTTGATTACCTCATTGTGAATGATAATTTTAATCATGCAGCGGCCGAACTTCGCGCTATTGTGGTTGCAAATCGTCTAACAGCGACGCGTCAAATACAAAAGCAAGACAAGTTGCTTTCATTTTTGTTGTCCTCGCAGTAAAATGGTTTATTTTTAGCATTAAAATTAAAGAGGTGGAATATGGCACGTGTAACAGTTGAAGACTGTCTTGAGAATGTTGATAATCGATTTGAATTGGTTATGGTTGCTGCAAAACGTGCGCGACAGATTGCCATTCATGGCGCACAACCTATGGTTGAATGGGAAAATGATAAGCCAACAGTGGTTGCTTTGCGTGAAGTTTCAGAAGGATTAGTTGGACCGGATATTTTGCAAGAAGATTGATTTTTTAGTGGGTATGATAGGGAGAGTCGACGTGGAGCACTTTAAGGAATTGCACGATGAATTGGTGCGTTACCTTGAACCTAAGCACGTTGAACAATGTCATCAAGCGTATATGCTTGCTGAAAAAGGACATTCTGGACAAATGCGTCGCTCAGGTGAGCCTTATATTACACATCCTGTTGCAGCAGCGTTGATTCTTGCCAAAATGCGCCTGGATTATCAAACCATTATGGCGACGTTGTTGCATGATGTCATTGAAGATACTTCTGTGAGTCATGAGGCTGTGGCACGTGTGTTTGGCGAAGAAATCGCAGCCTTGGTTGATGGTGTTACTAAACTCACAAAAATTAAGTTTGAATCACGAGCAGAAGCGCAAGCCGAAAACTTTCGTAAAATGATTTTGGCGATGGTGAAAGATATTCGTGTGATTTTGGTGAAGTTGGCTGACAGATTACACAATATGCAAACGCTTGGTGTCATGCCTGCTGCTAAAAGACATCGTATTGCCATTGAAACTCTTGAAATTTATGCGCCTATCGCTAATCGCCTTGGCATGCATGCGATGTATACCGGCCTCGAAGACTTGGGATTTAAAGCACTTTATCCCATGCGTTATCGCGCTATCAAATCAGCTGTTGAAAAAGCACGTGGTAATCGTCGAGAGCTGACACAACGCATTGAACAAGATTTACAGCAAGCACTGGATGCACTTTCTATTCCCTATGAACACGTATTTGGTCGTCAAAAGCATTTATATAGTTTATATCGGAAAATGCGTCAAAAAAAAGCAGCTTTTTCTGAAATTGTAGATGTATTTGCATTTCGGGTGATCACTGAAGATATTGATGCTTGTTACCGTGTGGTTGGTGCTTTGCATCGTACATATAAACCGGTTCCTCAGCGTTTTAAAGATTATATTGGTATTCCAAAAGTAAATGGTTATCAGTCACTACATACCACATTGTTTGGTCCGTTTGGTGTGCCGCTTGAGGTTCAAATTAGAACGCAAGAAATGGATAAGGTGGCTGACAATGGGGTTGCTGCCCATTGGATTTATAAATCCACCGGAACAGAAGTGAACGAAGCGCAATTAAGAGCACGTGAGTGGGTGCAGCGCTTGCTTGATATGCAACAAAATACAGGCGATTCACTTGAATTTATTGAAAACGTTAAAATAGATTTGTTCCCAGATGAAGTGTATGTCTTTACGCCTAAAGGCCATATTATGGAATTGTCTAAAGGTGCGACCCCCGTTGATTTTGCTTATGCGGTCCACTCTGATATTGGAAACAGTTGTGTTGCAGCGAAAGTCAATCGACGGTTGGTTCCGCTTAGTATTCCATTAACGAATGGACAGACAGTTGAAATTATTACAGCAGCGCATGCACACCCGAATCCTTCATGGCTTAATTTTGTCGTCACAGGAAAAGCGCGCAGTAATATTCGTAATGTATTGAAAACACAAAAACATACTGAATCAGTCATGATGGGCCAGCGTTTTTTAGAACAAGCTTTCGTAGAACTCTCGCGAGATTATAAAGAGGTTCCTTTAGAGTCGATGGAAGCTTTGCTTGAAGATTTAAATTACAAAACGTTAGATGATTTGTTGTATGCGGTTGGTATTGGCGATCAAATGCCAATGGTCATTGCGAAACGTTTGGTGTTAACCCAGGAGGGCAATGTACTTGAGCTATCGAATGATGATAATCCGTTAGCGATTAAAGGTACAGAAGGCATGGTGGTTCATTTTGCTGAATGTTGCCAACCGATTCCGGGTGATAATATTGTCGGTCGTTTTCAACAAGGACACGGCATTTTGGTTCACTCAAGTGATTGTGCTGTGGTGAACAAAGGTCGTACGAGCCCAGAGCAGTTTGTTTCAATGCGTTGGGACGATCAGGTGCAAGGAGAGTTTTGGGTTGATATTACCGTTGAAGTGGCGAATGAGCGAGGTATGATGGGGATACTTGCAACGGCTATTTCAGAGGCTGAATCCAATATTGGTAATATTAGTGTTGATCCTCGTGACGGGCGGCATAATGCTGTGACGTTTTCAATTAGTGTTTTGGGGCGAGATCATCTTGCGCGCGTGATGCGTCGTTTGCGTGCCAATAATAAGGTGACACGACTTTACCGGAAAAAACAGGGGGATTAATGAGAGAAGTAATTGATACTGATCATGCACCAGAACCTATTGGGGTTTATAGTCAGGCGGTACGCTTTGGAGATCTTTTGCATGTGTCAGGACAAATTCCACTGCATCCTGAAACCATGGTTTTATCTGACAGTTCTATGGAAGCGCAAGTGAACCAAGTGTTTGATAATTTAGCAGCGGTGTGTAGTGCTGCTGGTGGTAATTTAAAGCAAGTGGTTAAACTGACGGTCTACTTAATTGATTTAGCGGATGTTGCTTGTGTTAATCAAGCAATGAAAGAGCGTTTTTCAGAACCATACCCAGCGCGAGTGACGATTGGGGCATCTGCATTACCACGTGGCGCACGGGTTGAAATTGATGCCATAATGGCATGCCTTTAATGAAGAGGTGAATGGGATGGGATTACTCTTATTTTTCGTGGTTTTTTCTGCAATATTTCTTTTATTTGCAGATGAAATGTCAGCCTTTTTTAAAAAATGGTATGCCGTATATTGGATTCGCGTGACGGTACCACTTGTGGTGATTTCGTGGATGTGGATTTGGAATGACGAGCTGATTCCGCTCATATTAGAGTGGTTACAAGGAAACGTTATTTTTCTGATAACTCGCTTGGAAAATCTGTTGCCTCAAGCGATACATCGGGTGGCTGATATCGTTGGATTGTTTATTTTGGCAAGTGTGCCTGCTTGGCTTTTGTTCTGGAAGTTTAGCCGAGAGGTTGTAACAAAGTCACAAAAAGAAATACTTGTGAATGTTTATGCCTTTTCTTGGGTGTTTTTTACGGTTCTATTATTAGCTTAATGAAAGCAATAGAGGCGGGTTAAATTGTCTAGATGCTTTGTATAAAGCCTGTTTCTTCTACACAAGTTTTAATGGATGTATTATTGATACATCCATTAAAAAGGTAGGGATGCATCAGTCAGTGGTTATTTACATTTTAACTAGAAGCTTGTTTGGGTACGGCAATGACTTGCATGATGCCAAATGAGCCTGATTTGCTGAGTGTGATTAAGAGTTCAACGTTTAAGGCCTGTAGTAACTGCTTTTCTTTATTTTGATAGGTCACTTTGAGCGGAATAGAGACTTTCCACTGTTTTTCTTTAATATTTTTAATTTTAGCGGTACCGTTTATTTGACTTGTGACCGTTAATTGACTCTCGCGGATGGCCTCGAGATTACCAGAGGTTTTAAGTGCTTCGTTGAATGCTTTCCATCCTTGAGAAGTATAGCAATTTTTGAGTGCATCTAGTTCTGTTTTTAAATTTGTAGGGTTAAATTGAAAGGATTGAACAGCTGCATTTTCTGCCCAGGTAGAAATGAGGGTTTGTTCAACGGTATCGGTGTCTTTGGATAGTTTATACTGACAATTAATATCAGAAGGTGACACTTGTTTGGCTTCTACTGGCGCTAAAGGTTTAGTTGTAGTCAGTGCTTCTGGGGTGTCATTGGCGGCCGCAGGAGGTGTATCAGCAAAACAAAAAATGGGTAGAAACATAAGCCAAATGATGGCAGCGAATCTTTTTTTCATTGAAACAGCTCCTTTGTTTATAAAAAAATATATTTTTATCTATTCATCATGAAGTAAATTGAACAAATTCGCCAGTTTTTTTAAAATCCTTTAGGGGGGAGGTTGCTTGTGAGGATTTTAAAATCATGCTAATAATTTCCCTATATGCTGCATAATATAAGGATATAATCATGCGAAGACAATGGTATCTTGGCTTAGGCTTATTGTTGCTGGTTGTTTTCTTGCTGTTTGCTATGTGGCACGATATTCGTTGGTTTTTTTTAATGCTCGTGCCTCTGATTGGTCTGTGGTTTTATGATATTACACAAACCAAGCATACGATTTTGCGTAATTTTCCGGTAATGGGACATATGCGCTATATTCTTGAATTTTTTAGACCAGAAATTCAACAATATTTTATTGCTGATGATGAAGAAGAGCGTCCATTTAACCGAGAAATTCGGTCGCTCATTTATCAGCGCGCTAAAAACATTCGAGATACAGTGCCCTTTGGGACTGAACGAGACATTTTAGAGGTAGGATATACGTGGGTTGAGCACTCGCTTGCACCTAAGGTAGCACTTGAATCAGGGGCGCGTGTTCTCGTGGGGGGCGCTGATTGTAAACAGCCGTATGAGGCATCGCGTTTAAATATTTCGGCGATGAGTTTTGGTGCGCTCTCAGAAAATGCAATTATGGCTCTTAATCAAGGGGCTCAATTAGGCGGTTTTGCCCATAATACAGGTGAAGGGGGCTTAAGTACGCACCATTTACAAGGAGGTGATTTAATCTTTCAACTCGGAACGGCCTATTTTGGGTGTCGAGATGATGAAGGACGTTTTGATGAGGCTGAGTTTCAAATAGAAGCGAAACGTCCTGAAGTTAAAATGATTGAGATTAAACTCTCACAAGGTGCTAAACCTTCACATGGAGGTATTTTACCTGCCGTTAAATTAACCCCTGAAATTGCACGTGTACGTAAGGTCTCAATGGGGCATGATGTGATTTCTCCGGCTGCTCACACCGCCTTTAATTCACCGAAGGGGTTAATCGAGTTTGTGGCGCGGTTGCGCGATCTCTCGGGAGGTAAGCCGGTTGGTTTTAAACTGTGTGTGGGGCAAAAAAGTGAGTTCTTAGGGATTTGCAAAGCCATGATAGCGCTTGATTGTTATCCTGATTTTATTACAGTGGATGGAGCTGAAGGGGGTACGGGAGCAGCACCATTAGAATATACCAATCGTATGGGTGAGCCGCTTGAGTCAGCCCTTATTTTTGTACATAACGCCTTAGTGGGGACAGGGCTGCGCGATAAAATGCGCATTATTTGTAGTGGAAAAATCACAACTGGATTTAATATTATTGCGCATTTAGCAATGGGGGCTGATTTATGTAATGCGGCTCGGACCATGATGATGGCAATTGGTTGTGTGCAATCTAAGCAATGTCATGCGAACACCTGCCCAACAGGGATAGCAACACAAGATAAACGTTTGCAAAAAGGGCTTGTGGTTGAACAGAAAAAACATCGAGTGATGAACTTTCACAAAAACACCATGAAAAGCTTTTTAGAATTATTGGGAAGTATGGGACTTGAGTCGCCTGATGAATTAACACCTGCGCACGTGATTAGACGAGTGGATTATGATGTGGTGAAGCCGTTTAGCGAGGCTTATTTATACCTTGAACCAGGGCAGTTATTAGGGAAAAAAATACCTGATGGTTATCGTAAGTATTGGGATGCCGCGAGCGCTGATAAGTTCTAGGGATGATGATTTGCTTTGACAGATTCTGGTTTCGGCCGTAATCTAGAGCATCAGTTAAGGATGTTTTTTTAAGGCATGGCAGCCATGACAGAATCAACGCTATATCCCGTTCCCAAAGCATTTGAAAAAAAAGCACGTATTACCTCAGAAGTTTATGAAAAAATGTACCGTGCTTCATGTGATGATCCCAGTTCTTTTTGGGATGAACAAGCGCGGCAGTATACGTCGTGGCAAAAACCTTGGCAGAAAACCTTTGAAGGTGACTTTAAGACACATGATATTTCATGGTTTGTCGGAGGAAAACTCAATGCTTGTTATAATTGTGTCGATAGGCATCTTGAGACACGTGGTCATCAAACAGCTTTAATTTGGGAAGGGAACCAGCCAGAGGAGCAGCGACGTTTAACGTATTTAGAATTACACGAACAAGTGTGTCGGTTGGCTAATGTTTTAAAGTCTGAAGGTGTTTTAGCTGGTGATAGAGTTGGCATTTATTTGCCAATGGTGCCTGAAGCATTTGTTGCGATGCTTGCTTGTGCGCGGATTGGGGCGATTCACTCAGTGGTGTTTGGCGGTTTTTCGGCAGAAGCGTTGAGTAATCGTTTGAGTGATGCACAATGTAAATTACTGATTACAGCTGATGGTAGTTATCGGGGTGATAAAAAGATTGATTTTAAAACTCAGGTAGATAAAGCATTAGCAACTTCACCAATGGTGGAACGTGTTTTAGTGGTTGAGCGAACGGGGGCTGATATTGCATGGCAGCCATCTCGGGATGTGTGGTACCACAAGGCATTGGCTGCTGCATCTGTTGATTGTGAGCCGATGTGGATGGATGCGAGTTCCCCCTTATTTATTTTATACACCTCAGGTTCAACAGGAAAGCCAAAGGGCATTTTACATGCAACTGGTGGCTATTTAGTGTACGCCGCAATGACCTATGCCTTGGTGTTTGATCATCAACAAGATGATATCTATTGGTGTACAGCTGATGTAGGTTGGATTACTGGGCACTCTTATGGTGTTTACGGGCCGCTTACTAATGGTGCGAGTGTATTGTTGTATGAAGGCATTCCTAATTACCCAACACCTGCACGATTTTGGGAAATCATAGATAAACATCAGGTGAGTGTTTTTTACACAGCACCTACGGCACTGAGAAGTTTAAGAGGTGAGGGAGATGCGTTTGTGCAATCAACTTCGCGTAAAAGTCTACGGCTTTTGGGGGCGGTGGGAGAGCCAATTAACCCAGATGTTTGGGTGTGGTACCACAAAGTGGTGGGTGAGAACCGTTGCCCAATTGTAAATACGTGGTGGCAGACAGAAACGGGCGGCATTTTGATTACACCGTTACCAGGTGCGATGGCGCTTAAAGCAGGTAGTGCAGGGAAGCCTTTTTTTGGAGTGGTGCCGGATATTGTTGATGGACGTTTGGTGATTAAAAAGCCTTGGCCTGGCATGATGAAAACAGTTTATGGCGATAAGGCTCGATTTATTAATACTTATTTGAGTGATGTACCTGGTGCTTACTTAACCGGTGATTTGGCAACATGTGATGTATCGGGTGATTTTTGGATTAAGGGCCGTTCAGATGACGTGATTAAAGTGTCAGGACATAGATTAGGTACAGAAGAGCTTGAAAGTGCGCTGGTTTCATCCCCTGAAGTATCAGAAGCGGCTGTGGTAGGCGTGCCTGATGCGATAAAAGGAGAGTCGATTCATGCTTTTGTAACGTTACAAGGAGGCGTGGATGCGAGTGATGATTTAAAAAAAGGGTTGGTTGCACATGTGCGAGCTGTCATTGGGCCGATTGCAACACTTGAAACCATTCAGTGGGCAAATGATTTACCTAAAACGCGCTCAGGAAAAATTATGCGGCGCTTACTGCGACAAATTGCAAGTGGCCAAACGAAGGATTTTGGAGACTTATCAACGCTTGCACAACCTAGCGTGATACAACAATTGGTTTTGAATGCGCTTAAAACAGGCGCTAAAGAGGGGTTATGAGCCAGGATGTATTTATTAATCGTATTTTAAATTTAAAAAAAATCAAAGTGATTGGCTTGGATATGGATCATACCTTGATTCGATATAAAACAGAGCACTTTGAGGCATTGGTGTTTGAGTTGGTGGTTGAAGCTTTAATTAAAACCAAACAATATCCTGAGCAAATTCGTCAGTTTAAATTTAACATGCAAGATGCCATTCGTGGTTTAGTGATTGATAGTGAGCACGGTAATATCTTAAAGCTTAATCGGTATGCGGCAATTCGACAGAGTTATCATGGTACAAAACCCATTGACTTTAAGACGCAGCAGCGCTTTTATGGGAGCACTTATATTGATTTGAATAACTCAAATTATCGTGTGATTGATACCTCATTCTCGATTGCATTTTGTGTGTTATACCGGCAGTTAGTTGATTTGAAAGATGCAGATGAGGGTGCATTACCCAACTATCGGATGATTGCAGATGATGTGCTCATGGTGGTTGATGAGGTGCATGCAGATGGTAGTTTGAAACAAAAAATAGCTAAAAATCTGTCTCATTTTGTGATTAAAGATGCAGGCTTGGTTGAGGCTATGGCGCGTTTTATTCGATATGGTAAAAAAATATTAATTATTACGAATTCTGAGTATACCTATACAAAAATATTGTTAGATTATGCGATTAATCCTTTTTTACCCAAGGGACAAACGTGGGAAAACTTTTTTGAATATGTGATTGCCCAATCGGTTAAGCCTCGTTTTTTTTATGATACGTTGCGGTTTTTAAGTATTGATACAAAAACAGGTGCGATGAGTAATTTAACAGGCCCTCTACTACCAGGTGTGTATCAAGGGGGGAATGCGGTGCAATTAACGGATGCATTAGGCCTTGGAGGAGATGAAATTCTTTATATAGGAGATCATATTTATGGTGATCTGCTTCGTTTAAAAAAGGCATGTAACTGGCGCACGGCGTTGGTCGTTGAAGAACTTGGAACTGAGATTAAAGCACAAAAAAAAGCGGCTGAAGTTGAGAAAAATATTTTTGAGCAGATGAAGAAAAAACGTACACTAGAGAAACAACATGTTAAGTTATTAACATCTAGGTTAGATGAAAAAACAGATAAATATGATGATAAAATTCGCGAGATACAAGATAAAATCAATGTGCTTGATACGCATATTTCTGAGTTATTAACGGAAGAGCGGCAGTTTTATAATGCCACCTGGGGACAAGTGTTTCGTGCAGGTGCTGAAGAAAGTTATTTTGCGCAGCAAGTTGATCGTTATGCTTGTATTTATATGGAAAAGTTAATTGATTTGTTTGCTTGTTCACCGCTTACTTATTTTCGTGCAGACAGACGTGTTTTGCCTCACGATGTTGCGTATCCCTCTGTTTGAGCAGTATTTAGAGAACCTGCTACACTTAAAATATAGATCAAATTATAATCAAATAGATTTTATTTTGATTTACTGAGTGGAGGTTCAAAATGCCAGGTCCAATTTACCGACAACAGGTCGAGGTGCTGCAAGCAAGTATTATTGATTTGTTGAGTCAAAATGAAAGAGCTTCTTTAAAAACAGATGCGTTAGATGGACATCGTGAACGGTTTATAGATGCGCTGAAGTTAGTGACTGAAGATGACATGCTGAGTGAGATGCAAGATTACGAAGCGGCTATTTTGAGCGGGCGTGGCAGTGGTGGAAATGCACTAAAGCAATGTTTATTAGATGCGTCAAAAGATCCTGAAAAAAAAGCAGCTGTGGAAGGAGCTGTTCAAGCCATAGAAGCCTATCGAAAAGCGATTTTAAAGTTTGGTCGATTACAAAAGCAGCGTACAGATGATGTCATGACATTAAATCGAATGAATGCACAGTTAACGCATTCACTCTCAAATAATAAGTCAATTCACGATAGCCTTTTATTTATTATGGAGCAAGAAATTGCGGGTTGTAAGCGGTTTTTTAAACAACATATGAACGTTCTGGCTCTAGATGAAGTAGAACTTCAGGCTCATACGCGTATTTATCAGGATATGGCTGATGAAATTGAGCAATTAATTGTACCACGCACAGAACTTAGAATCGATTTTAACGCGAGGGATGAATTAACAAAGGCTTACCGAGTGTTTCAAAAAGCATCAAAACAAGTTAAAAGCGTTTATGCAAGGCAAAAAGAGAATGTTCTAGCCGCTGAACGGCTTAATGATTTAGATGCGCGCGTTGCAGCTTATCAGGATATTAATCAGGCTATTGCCTCTGACTATAATATATATTCAAGAGCAAAAGCAGAATATCAAGAGGTGATTGACGTAAGGAAAGTAGCATTTGTGCCACGGCTTGATGCTTGTCTAAACGTTATTTTTGAACTGGAAAAAATGGCCGGTCTTTATCATGAAGGCGTTATGGCGGAACACAAAATTACGGAGCTTAATCAGTCTTTAGAAGCGTTGCGTACGCAAGCTGCAGCGGCCGATGGCCGTTCAGGGATTGAGGCATCTGAAAAAGCCATTGGTCGCTTTGAAACCATGCTTCGAGGAGAGTCAGAGGCGTTACGTCAGCAAATAATTGAGAAAAAAAGAGCAGATTTTATTCAAAAGAAAAACAGCTATTTGGAGCAAATAGGGAGCGATGCGAGGACGGTGCGGTTTAGAAAGCAACTCGACAGCATTAAGATTCCGAGTCCTTTACGTGAATTGTCTCTAACTGAGGTGGTTCAAACCTTAGAGCAAGTTGATTCACAATGGCAAGCTATCGTGAAGGATTGTGTTTTTGCGGTTGATAAAGCTGAAAAAGAAGAGGCTGAAACAGCATCTCTTTCTTCTTATGAAGAGGGCACGACGGACAGTGAAGGTTCTATGAGTGATGTCGATTTAAGGGTTTCAGCACATCCGCATGCAGCATTGTTAGAAAAAATAATGGATTGTAATCATTCCGATGAACATGCTTCGTATTTGACAGCGTTAGATATTGAAACCTTAGTGTCTCAGCATGATATTAGGAAAGCAGTCGAACAGTTATTTGACGAGGCTAGAACGAACACCGAATTAAGATCACATCTACCAGGTGCTTTCAAGTTACTGCTTAGCCATCCAGGGAGCTCTCTGGCTTTTAAAGAAGAGCTTATTGGTCAAATTTTTGAGTCACCACTTAGTCGAGATGTTGATGAGCGGGCTAAGTGGCATGCAAGTTTTGAAAGCGTTTTTGGCTCAAGCGAAAAATATCAGGCTTTGCAAAATCTTTTTGATGCGACGCTTGCACTAAAAGACACCCATTATTCTACCGCATTAAATACCGGAATGAGGGAGGCTTTTAGGATACTAGCAACGCATGAAAACGTAGCGACGCTTGTTAATTCAGTTGTTTCACATCAGGACGATCTTTCATCTGTACAAAAAAATGATTTATGGCCTATGTTGTTATCTGTTCTTGCGATGGAGCCGTATGAGGATTCGGCATTGATAGACAAGCGCATAAAATTACATGAATTATTGACGGATGAGACTGAAGGTGCGGTTTATCAAAATATTATTATGGCACTTTATGTCGCGACCAATCCTTTTGCTGCAGATTCAACAGTGCCAGGTATTAGCATTGGTATGGGGAGGGCATCTGTGCTGCTTCCAGGTTTTTTGAAGGGAATGCAGGGTCAAGGTGAGGCGTGGGTGACGAGCCTTGAAGCTTATCCTAAAGATAAGCTTGATACGCTCGCGACATTGATGACTGGTGTAAATAAAGCGTTCGAAGATGCGATATGGGCGAATACAGGAGATCAAAAAGCACAGCAACTCTTAAGGATTACACGTAATAAAGCGTTGGGCGCGTTGATTAATCATCCCAATTTACAACACGCAGCGGATGCTACAGCAAATATTATTAACCGTGATTTAAAAATGAAACCTACACTTAAAGCAAGCACTTTTAACAGTACGGCTAATGTTTTTAAGGCAGAGGGTATACCCTTGGGTTTTTATGAAAAATTTAAAAAAACTAAGATTTTTTCGACGGAAAGATCAAAAGGGAGCGAAGCTCCTATGACGCTAAAAGAGAGACTTGGAATAGTGAGACAGCAAGACCAAGATTCGCCCGAATCTCAAGAGTCATCTCGTTTTCGTCATTTCTTTTCTAAGAAATAAGAAAGAGGCATAAAAAGTAGGGTCTGGTCGTTTGTCTCTCACTTAAGTGATAAGAGCTTGCATTTTTAGGATAAATAGCTCAGTCTATACGCACTTTTAGTCCAGCCAATGATGAATGGATGTTTGTGCGTGAGTACTCATTTTTTTACAAGTCGGTTTCAAAATAAAAAACAGCTAGGATTTGCTTGGCTCATCTGGGGTCTGGCGGCCGCCTTTTACTTTTCTGATTATATGGCGCGTGTTTCGGTCAGTGTGATGCACCGTTATTTGCAAAGTGACTTCAGTATGAATGAGGCGCAGTTTGGTATTTTATCTGCTTCGTTTTATGTTTCTTATATTTTTATGCAGATTCCTGTGGGCTTAATGGTTGATAGAATTAGTGTTCGTTGGACTTTAACCGTGATGTCATTGTTGACAGCTTTTGCTTGTTGTATTTTTGGTTTGGCAAATGGATTAGTTATGGCCGCTGTTGGACGAATGCTGATTGGATTTACAGCAGCTTTTGCTTTTATTTCAACGTTACGGTTAGCGGCTTCTTGGTTTCCTCCGAGTATGATTGGTTTGCTTGCAGGCTTAACACAAGCGATTGGAATGCTTGGGGCGGCTTCCGGTCAAGCACCTGTTGCTTTTTTAGTTGCTTGTATTGGCTGGCGTCATAGTATGCTTGTGATTGCGTTTGTTTTTATTGTGTTAGCGGTGTTGTTGTATCAATACGTTCGTGACAAACCTAAAGCGAAAGCGTGTGACGCGGAGGTTAAAAAAGAAAAAAAATTGAGTATTTTGAATAGCTTGCGTATGGTTTTATCTACACCTCAAATTTGGATTAATGGTCTGTACGCCGGTTTTTTGTTTGCTCCGACAGCGGTGATTGGTGAGTCATTAGGAACGGCTTATTTACAATACGGCCGTACTTTGAATGTTCATTCTGCTGCGTTTATCGTAGGTCTTATTTTTATCGGTTGGACAATAGGTGGGCCATTTGCAGGGTGGTTGTCAGACCGATTAGGTCGCCGAAAACCAATCATGATGTTGTCTGCGATGTTTGGGATTATTCTGTCGTCATGGATTGTATTTTCACCAACGATGGATAAAACGACGGCCGCAATTTTGTTTTTTTTGTTTGGGTTTACAAATGTGGGGGTTGCGATTGCATATGCTGTTTCAACTGAACTACAGCATCGTGCGGTGGTAGGCACAACCATTGCGTTTACCAATATGACTTCTATTTTTGTTGGTGCATCGTTGCAGCCGACGATTGGTCGATTAATTGATAATATTTCAGGTGTGCGTGCTTATAATGTTGAGAATTTGGTATTAGCTGATTTTCAATATGGATTACGATTATTACCTGTTTGCTCGTTAATCGCGCTAATTTTAGCGTGTATGGTAAAAGAAACGTATTGTAACCCACTGAAAAAAGAGGCTTAAGACTTCTAACTGCGACGTTCTCATGGTTTAATAGAAGGCTGATTGGCTTGTGTGAACGAGATGAGGGATACGGAGATAGACGCATGAAAAAAACACTAGGAATGGTAGTCTTACTCGTTGTTGTGGTGCTGGGTGGTTATTTTAGTATGGGCTTAGTCACTGAGCGCACGTTAAAGAAAAATCTTAGTACTCTGAATCAAGCCAATGGTTTTTCTGTTGATTTAGTGGATTATCATCGAGGATTATTTAAATCGACAGCTGATTTGACCTGGCATATGCAAATGCCAGAAAAAGTGGTCAAGAAGGACGACGGTCACTCCTTAATTGTGCCACCTAAAATTTATTCTTTTGATATGCCTTTAATGGTTGCCCATGGTCCTGTTGTATTTGAAGATGGTCATGTTCGGTTTGGATTGGGAGCAGCGCATGGTCAGCTGTCATTGCCAAACGCATATGTTTCAGACTTTTCAAATATGTTTTCATCTAAATCAACTAAGCCTCGGTTGGCCATTCATTTATTTGTAACGTATTTGAATAAGACACATCTTGAAATGGAATTGCCAGCGTTTCATTTGGTTACAAAAGGTGACCAAAAGCAATTTGAATGGCTTGGTATGAAGAGTGATTTACGTTTTTCACCCGAGAACACGCGCTTGCAAGGCCATTTCACGTTAGATGGGCTTCGTTTAATAGGAGAGCGGTTTCGCGTTATTTTGAATAAAGTGACCAGTGTATATGACGTACATAAAGCCGTGAATGGGCTGTTTGTAGGCGATGCCAATTTGAAAGTACCAGTCCTGCAAGTGGTGGCTAAAAAGCAAACTGAGCTGGAATTGAAACAGTTTGAAGTTAGTTCAAATAGTATGCTTCACGATAAAATGTTTGATTCGTCGTTTCGAGCGGCATTTGTAACTTTGGTTTCGCGTGATAAAACGTATGGACCGGGTGAGCTTGATGTGGCTATTAAAAACTTGGATGCAGATGTGTTGGTTGATTTAAATCAGCGTGTTAATCAGATGCAACAAGTGAATATAACTGGCGGACAAGCGCAACAATTATTGCTATCTTTGTTGCCTAACTTACCTAAACTTGTAGGAAAGGGTGCTGTGTTTGAGAGTGCCTTGAAGCTTCGTGTGCCTGAAGGTGCTATTAATAGTTCAATGCATGTGGTGTTTCCTGTATCTGAAACGGATGCACCGCTACAAGTGCTTCCAAAAATAGAAGGAGAGGGGCATTTCAGCGTGCCAGCACCTTTTTTGAAAACATTGTTAGTTCGTTCATTTAAACAGCAGTTAACGCGAGCGGAAGCGGTCGCTTCTGCTGAAAAACAGAATAAGGAAGTCTCGAATAAAAGGCCGCTTGCGCCATCTATTACAAGTGCTGAACCTAAAGTTGCAGAAAAGAAAGATACTGCAACACCGGTCACGACAGCAACGCTCGATCAACAAGCAGTCCATCACGCGGATCAGAAACTGGCGGATTTGATTCAAGTGGGGGTTTTACAAGCGAAGGGAGCTGATTATGTATTAGAGCTCAAGCTTTCTTCTGGACGTTTGTTGGTGAATGGTCACCCATTTCATTCGGGGATGTTAAGCTTTTAATCCTCTATTTTGTCGTCCATGGCGCAGCCGTGTATTGGCGTGCTCATGTCGAGCTCTGTGTGGACGGACGTTTGTGTTTTTAAGAAGGAGTTAGAATAAGATGATAAGTACTACTCAAGAAAGTGGAGAGATGGCAGTCTCTTTGGCTTCGAGCGTTACACAGTCGGTTCAGAAGTATTTTTCTGAATTAAGAGGTGAAGATCCAGTTGATTTATATCAGTTTGTACTTGAAGAAGTGGAAACCCCGCTATTTCGTGCCGTCATGGAGCACTGCAAGTACAATCAGTCACGCGCAGCATTAATGTTAGGAATTAGTCGAGGAACGCTTCGAACAAAACTGCGTCGTTATTTTGATGATAAGTACGTTGGAACACGCGATTAATGGTGTAGTAAAATATGTTTTTCAAATGCCCCTTTTAGGGGCTTTTTTGTTTAGGATGCATCAATCATGTATTGATTTAAAGTACAATCAATCTATTGATTGTTGTTAAACATGGAGCTAACAGACTGCTCAATATTAACGCGCTTGATAGCTTGTGCTAGCATTTCAGCAAGGCTCACAACCCTAATTTTGTCACAATTTTTAGCGGCCTCAGTGTTTGGAATGGTGTCGGTAACAATGACTTTATCTAACAGCGAGTTCGTGAGGTTTTGGACGGCAGGTCCTGATAAAACAGGGTGCGTTATGTAAGCTTCGACACTTTTTGCACCGGCTTCTTTGAGTGCTTTAGCAGCAGAGCAGAGTGTTCCTGCTGTGTCTACGATATCATCAATGATAATGCAGTTTTGACCCGATGGATTACCAATAAGGTGCATTACTTCCGACTTATTAGGGCCGCTCCGACGTTTATCAATAATGCAAAGGGCTGCGTCATCAAGTAATTTCGCCATGGCTCTGGCACGAACAACGCCTCCTACATCGGGTGAGACGACCATAATATTGTCGAGTTTTCGTGCTTTGATATCATCAAGTAAAACAGGCGTTGAATAAACATTATCAACAGGCATATAAAAAAAGCCTTGTATTTGGTCTGCATGTAAATCGACCGTTAAAACGCGACAAATACCAACAGAGGCCATCATGTCTGCAACGATTTTAGCGGTGATAGGAACGCGAGCCGAACGAACACGGCGATCTTGTCTTGCATAACCAAAATAGGGAACAACAGCAGTAATTCGGCCGGCAGAAGAGCGTCTTAGCGCGTCAGCCATAGCCAGTAATTCCATTAAATTATCGTTTGCAGGCGCACAGGTTGATTGAATAATGAAGACGTCTTTACCCCGTACATTTTCGAGTATTTCCACCATGGTTTCACCATCACTAAAAGTACCAACAGTAGCGCGGCCTATTGTGATATTCAGGTGAGAAGAAACTTTTTTTGCAAGTTCAGAAGATGCGTTTCCGGAAAAGATCATCATGTGAGACATGTACGGGGCCTTTGAAGAAGTTTATTTTTGGTTACAAATTATAATAGCAAGTGTATGGCTGGGGTGCTAGGATTCGAACCTAGGTATGCAGGGATCAAAACCCTGTGCCTTAACCACTTGGCGACACCCCAAAAACGAAATGATGCAACGTCTGGCGTTGCAAAATGTGCCGGTATTCTGAAGGCTTTCGTGACGATTGTCAATGGATTTCCCAGTGTTTTATGACAAGTTTTAAATGTCCTCCAGGGCCTGCAACGCGAAGCTTGGTCGGTAGGTCTATTCCTTTAACTGTTTGATAGTTTTCATATTGAATTGTATAGCCACCTTGTTTCAGTGTAATAAGGTGGCCTGTGGCATTGTATTGGCTTGATTGTATGGCACCTGGTGCTTTGACACCCCGGACCCAATAATACAAATTATGAAGTGGTACACGAACGCCTGTTTCTTTATAAAATAATTGGTCGATATTTGTTGTGGTTACGCGCTTGCCTCCATCTTGATAAGTAATGAGACGCCCGTTTTTTTCAACTAAAACACTTCCGCCACCAAGTGGGCCAAAGAGTCGTAGTTGATAACGATTGAGATTGTACTGTTTCCAATCGAGTGAAGCAGTCCAAGCCTTTCGTTTGCTTTTTGCAGCCACAGCACCTGTAATAGTCCAAGAAGAGAGGTGTTTGGCGGCCTTGATGCGTGCAGCAGTTGGTTTTTTAGTATTGGGTGTATCGGTTTGTACACCAGGTGGTGAGGGTGCGGTACAGGCTGTGAGTAGCAACACAAGGCCTAAAGTGTATGTTTTGATAAGCTGAGTCATCATAATAAGAAATCTTGCATGTGATTACATTCTATTAACAATACGCTAGACTTCGCACAGGTTCAATGTGATTTAAGAGTGAGAAATGATGCAAAAAGCAATTTATCCAGGAACATTTGATCCCATTACAAATGGACATGTTGATTTGATTATAAGAGCTTCAAAGCTCTTTCCTGAGTTGATCGTTGCTGTGGCAAGTAATCAGCCGAAACAACCTTTTTTTTCGCTTGAGACACGTATTGCATGTGTTCAGCAAGCAGTTGGTGATTTGCCAGGTGTGCGTGTGCAGGGATTTGGTGAGTTACTGATTGAATTTGTAAAAAAACAGGGGGGGGGCACGATTGTGCGGGGCTTGCGTGCGGCTTCTGATTTTGAACATGAATTTCAGTTAGCAGGGATGAACCGAAAGTTAGATAAAACGATTGAGACCGTATTTTTAACACCATCAGAGGATTGCATGTTTATTTCATCAACCTTGGTGCGTGAAATTACAGCTTTGGATGGCGATGTCTCTCGATTTGTACCACCAGCAGTACTTTCAGCCCTAAAAAAACAAGCTTAATTAGGGCTTGTATCGCCAACAAGTGCTTTGATGGCTTCACGTGTTTGATGAACTAATTCTTCTTTATTGTCTAGGGTAAACTGTGAGGCATCAATGGGTTCACCAATGTGCACTTCAGCTTTTTGGTGGAGGTAACATTGTCGTGTGCGAGATGGCAGCACATCAAAGGCACCTCGAACACCAATCGGAATAATTGTCGCTTTGGTCTGAATGGCTGTAATAAAGCCGCCTTTTTTAAAGGGTCCTACCTGTTTGTCGGGTGAGCGGGTGCCTTCAGGCGCTATCCACATGACAATACCACTTTCTAGCATATCGTGAATGACTTCTAAATCTTTGATGGCTTGACGTCTGTTTTTACGATCGATAAAAGGAAACTCTGACATTTTCATAGCGCGCCCCATAATAGGCAGCTTGGTCATTTCTTTTTTGGCGAGCATACGGAGCGAAATATCAGAAAAAGCGCGATAACAGATAGGAATATCAAAAAGACTGCTATGGTTACACATGAGAATGGTTGCCTGTCCTTCCTTTGGATGAATTTTTTGAGGATTGTGTACGGTACACGTAATACGCCAGAGCTTGAGCATCTTCTCACTCCAGTTATCCATACGGCCATTTACCCAAGGCCTTGTTACTTTCCCAAGAAGACTCCTGATAATGCAGCGTGTACACATATCGATAGTTAATGCACAAGAACCAAGAATAAGCCATATAGTTCTTAGTATGCCTGCCTGTTTTTTATTTGATGGCGTGTTATTATTTTTCATGATCTATAATACGTCCTTTTGAGGTTTTAGGCTCATTATCCGAAGCAGAAAGTGACCGAAAATATTGGAAGATGGCACTGACTCCCCATAGAATGCCGCCGATGAGTAATCCCCAGACGAGGACATAAGAGAACACCACAAAAATGCCGACGGCTAAAGCAATTGCGATACCGAGTAAAATAAAAGGAGGCAATTGCTGAAAAAAATGTTTTAATGAACGAGACATTGTATTAAGGGCCAGTAAAAGAAGAACTGTGCCACGAATTATCTGTTAAAAACGACCTGAATGCAAAGAAATAGTGTATAATGTTCGCTCTGTACGCTTCTGGTTTTTCAGAGCTTGGTATTTAAAAGTAGGGAGGTTCATGATGTTTGGTCTTTTAAACCTGTCATTTTGGGGTTATATCATAGCAGCACTGATAGTGACTCAAATCACAATCGCGGGTGTAACCATCTATTTGCATAGGTGCCAAGCGCATCGTGCATTGACTTTGCATCCAATTGTAAGTCATTTTTTTCGGTTTTGGTTGTGGATGACCACAGGAATGGTGACTTCTGAGTGGGTTGCTATTCATCGTAAACATCATGCTTCTGTTGAAACCGAGGGTGATCCACACAGTCCTGTTGTGCTTGGTATTAAGCATGTGCTGTGGGATGGCGTTGAGTTATACCGAGCAGCTTCAAAAGATCAAGCCTTGGTTGAAAAATACTCTCATGGAACCCCAGATGATTGGCTTGAGCGACATGTTTATAAACGTTTCTCTGGTAAGGGTGTTGTTGCACTGCTTTTTATTAATATCTTGTTATTTGGTATTCCGGGGGTGAGTATCTGGGGTCTTCAAATGCTTTGGATTCCATTCTGGGCTGCAGGTGTCATTAATGGCGTTGGACATTTCTGGGGCTATCGAAATTTTGAAAGTGAAGATGCCTCTACAAATATTATCCCGTGGGCCTTTTGGATTGGTGGCGAAGAATTACATAACAACCATCATACCTTTGCCTCTTCTGCTAAGTTTTCCGTAAAGTGGTGGGAGTTTGATATTGGTTGGCTTTATATTCGTTGTTTGTCTTTTTTAGGGCTTGCTAAAGTCAAAAAATTACCACCGAGACTTGCGCGAGATGAGCATAAGTTACAAGTTGATTTAGACACGGTACGTGCCGTTGTTGCGAATCGTTTTCAGGTGATGTCGCACTATTATAAAGGTGTGGTGAGACCAATGATTAAGCTTGAAAAACGGCAACCTATGGTGAGTAAAACAGATAAAGCGTTGTTGCATCGAGCAGGTACTTTATTACGTAGACGAGAAGCATTGCTTTCTCCTCGAGCAACTTCTCGTTTAGAAGCATTGCTTGTGCGTTATGATGAGCTTCGAATTGTTTATGATTACAGACAATCTTTACAACAAATTTGGTTAAAAACGGCAACTTCACAAAAGGAATTAATTGAAGCTTTGCAACAATGGTGTAAGCAGGCTGAAGAGTCAGGTATTGAACTTTTACGTCAATTCTCAGGGCAGTTGAAAAGTTACGTACCGCGTACAGAAGCTGCTTAATAAAACAAGGAGTTACGGATGACAAATTGGAGTCTTATACTGAATGTTTTATTGTTGATAGGGGTTGTGTTTGCCTTGATGCAAATGGTTAAAGCGAAGCATCGAGAAAAAGTGAGACATCGTATGCAGCGTGCTGAGGTGTCTCGATCTGAGCTTCAGCAAGATGAGGTGATTGCGGTTAGGCGACTCAAGACAGAAGATTCTCCTGCTTGTGACTTAGAAGAAAAGCCAACACCTATCTCGTCGTTTTCTACCGAACCCAGTATTGGTGAGCCAGTACCCACTGTATCTCAAGATGTTGTACAAAATGATATTCCTAAAGAAGAGATGAAGGTCAAAGAAGAGCGACCTGTTTCGTTAATGCTTTTTCTGTTGGCTAAAGATGATAGGCAGTTAGCAGGGTATGATCTATTGCAAACCATTCTTGCAGCGGGTTTGCGTTTTGGTGAAGGACAGTTATTTCATCGACATCAGCATATGAGCGGTCAGGGTCCTATTATTTGTAGTTTAGCTACAGCCACAGCAAGTGGTGTATTTGATTTACAAAATATGGGCGCTTTTAGTGTGCGTGGTTTGTGTTTGTTTATGGAAGCTTCGGGTAACCCAAGTATTGATGCTGAACGCTTAACCATTATGCTTGATACAGCAAAACAGCTGAGTGAAGGTCTAGATACACATTTATTAGATGATGAACAAACGCCTTGGTCTGATAGAAGCCTCGCTCGTTATCATAAGTTGTTGGATATTCCGAGCGAAGAAGCTCTTTATTTAGATTAAGTTTTAGCCCTCATCCGCCTTATCAGCACCTTCTCCCGTGGCGGGAGAAGGGATTTTCAAAATATTGTTTTTTCGAGAAGCTTTAAAGCAATTTTCCCTTGTGTCATTGATCTGAGATGAATGCATATCGAACGCTCAGTGTAACTGAATAAGGAGTCTTAAATATGAAAGATCACGTTGCTATTATTACGGGAGGCTCAAGAGGTATTGGGGCAGGTATTTCTAAAGCCTTTACTGAGAAAGGATACTCCGTCGTTATTAATTATTTTCGGAACGAAGAAAGTGCCCATTCTCTTAAACGAGCATTAGAACATTCTGATGGTTCTATTTTATTAGTGAAAGCTGATATAAGTACATCGGCTGGAAGAAAAAAGTTAGTTGATGAGACGCTCTCAAGATTTGGAAAAATTGATATTTTAGTTAACAATGCAGGTATTGCTGCGCGTGGTAGTTTCTTAAAGGGTACAGAGGATGAATTTGATTCAATTATCGATACAAACCTTAAAGGTCCAATATTTTTAGCTCAGGCGTGTGCTCAACATATGATTGAAAAAAATATTAAGGGCAGAATAATAAATATTTCATCCATTTCTGCTCATGTTCCTAATGCTCCAACATCTTATGCAGTATCAAAAGCAGGCTTGGTCGCTGCAACCAAAACAATGGCATTAAAACTTGCTCAGTATGGTATACGAGTTAATACAGTGAGTCCTGGTACGATAAAATCTGACATGAACCGCCGTATTTGGCATGATAACCCTGAGTTATGGAATGAAGTAACCCGTAGTGCGCCACTTGGCCGCGCTGGAGAACCACATGAACTCGCTAGTGCAATACTTTATTTAGCATCTAATGATAGTAGTTTTATCACCGGAACGGAGCTTATCGTGGACGGTGGCTGGATGCTTAAACCATCCTGGTAATGATATGCTCAACTATATTTTCAGAGCAATGGCGTTAGGTTTAGTTGGCCCTTAGTTTTTTTGGGGTGGCCCCATTGGAGGCATTTCCATAATTTGAGTGATATCTACTTCCCCCTTAAAACAGCGAATGGATGATGTTTCATCGCTCGTGCCAGGTAAGACATAATGATACATGCCATCGGGGAATTCTGGCGTTGGGCTGGTTATACCATTGCATTCATCCAGTGATGAAACGGGAACTTTATTTCCATTTATATCATTGGCTCCATAGATAAAGAAGCCATCTAATGCGATACCTATAATGTGAGACGGACCATTGGCTTCATCAACTTTAGATGCCACACAATTTGATAGCGCATGATAATGATACTCACCTTCCGTTGGTGTAGGGTGGCCACTACATGAGTCTACAAACCATACTTTATTTCCATTGTCGTCTAGTAAATAAAAGTTGTTTGCCATAGCAAGTGTTTTGTCATCACCTTCATAAGGATTAAATAGAACTGCGCCAGATATCATTAAGCCAATAGAACCAAGGGGTGCTTTAGTTATTGTTGAAGCGAGTTTTGGTTTTGTTGTGATCTTAAAATCATAATCTTGTTCTTTGGTTGGATCGTCTGCAATAATTGCAGTGGATTTATCCGGAACAATGACACCTGCCTGTGGTAGGATGTATTGTGCATCTCGTTTATGATTAGGGATACCATTGGCCTGTAGCCTGATGATGTTATTTTTTACAGTAACGACCATGCCCTTACGCCATTTTATATTTTTTGCAACAGATGAGGTGTTTATATCCTTTGAGGCAGTTTTATTGGGGGGTAGTTGGTATTGATTAAAAAAGAATAAAAGACTGGCAACAATAATGATGAAGAGTAAAAAAAAGAATACGGTAGCACGCCGTTTTGGATTATTTTTTTTGTTTAACGTATTCATCATCCACTCACTTTAATAAAGTTGTTTTTATTCTAATTAACGTATGTAAAAAAGCAATCAATCTATTTCAAACGAAAAGAAAGAGATTGATGAGAGAAGCGTTTATTCTTCTTTGGCGGGCCGGTTCAATAAGTTTTGAACGGCGTCTTCGGCACTTATTTTACCTTGCAATAGTTCATTAACTTCGTGACAAATGGGTAACTCAAGGCCATTTTCTTTGGCAAGCGCGCACACCTGGCTTGCATTGTGTTTGCCCTCAACCACCTGACCAATGGCTTTTTCTGCTGCAGGAATAGCTTCTCCTTGGCCAACGAGCAATCCAAATCGACGGTTTCGGGATTGATTATCCGTACAGGTTAAGACTAAGTCTCCAAGCCCTGTTAAACCCGTGAAGGTTTCGGCTGTGCCACCAAGGGCTGTACCGAGGCGAGCCATTTCAGCAAGGCCACGCGTAATTAAAGCAGCTTTGGCGTTGGCACCGTAGTTAAGGCCATCGCTAATGCCACAAGCAATCGCCAAAACGTTCTTAACGGCTCCTGCACATTGCACGCCAATAAGGTCATGACTAAAGTAGGCGCGTAAGTGATGATAATGCAGTGCGTCATGTAGGACTTGCATATAACCTAATTGATTCCCTGCAATGACTAAAGCTGTGGGTAGGCCCTTTGCAACTTCTTTTGCAAAAGAGGGACCTGAAATGATAGCCATGGGAAAATCTTTGCCCCATCGTGCTACAACTAACTCACTTAAGCATTGATTTTTTTCTACGTCGAGTCCTTTGGTAATCCAGGCAAGACTTTTTGTGTCTGCAGGCAGTTTTTTCAGTAATGTTCCAAAAGCGTGAGAGGGAACTGCAATGATTAAATGGGTTGCTTTGGTAAAACAGGTGTTAAGGTCCGGTTCGGGAGTTAGTGACTCAGGAAAGGGATTTCCTGGGAGATAACGCGTATTTTCTCGTGCTTTTATCATGGCTTGGACGTGATCTACATCACGTCCCCATAAAAGTACTCGCTGCCCGCTCATACCTAAGTGCATGGCAACGGCCGTACCCCATGATCCAGCCCCTAAAACAGCAAACGTTGAGTTTGTCATCGTTTAGTGTGTTGTTTCTTCAGTTGTTTGTGCTGCTTCTTGCTTTTGTTGCATGTAAATCGCATCAAAATTAATTGGAGCGAGTACAAGCTGTGGGAAGCTGCCGCGAACGGCTTCAGTTGTAATAGCTTCACGTGCATAAGGAAATAAAAGACTTGGGCAAAAGCTTCCTAGAAGGTGATCAAGTTGTGCGTCTTCAGCACCTGAAATAGTGAAAATACCTGCTTGCTGTACTTCAATTAAAAAAGCAGTGGTTTCTTTGTTTTTCACGGTTGCCGTTACGGTTAAAACAACTTCGAATGCGCCATTATCATCTAGGGCATTATGGGTTGTGTTTAGATCAAGTGTTAGGTCAGGTGTCCATTCTTCTTGAAAAATAGCCGGTGTATTGGTGGTTTCAAACGATAAGTTTTTAACATAAACACGTTGAATGACAAATTGTGCTTCGGCGTTTTGTGGTGCATTTTTTACATTTTCTTGATTATCCATGATGCTTATTTATCCTATTTTTTAGTTTTTAATGCTTTTTTGGCTTCTTTCTTAGCGTCTTTTTTAGCCTTGATTAAAGGTAAGTTTGCTGCCTTCCAGGCTGTGATGCCGCCGGTTAACACCATGACTTCTGTAAAGCCTTGTTTGCGTAATTTAACCGCTAGGGGGGAAGATTGCAAACCACGTGCGCAGACTAAAATAAACGGCTTGGTTTTGTATTTTTCAAGTTTTTCTATGGGTGCCTTGGGGAGGTTTTTGGCCTCTACAATATGACTTTGGCGAAAGGCTTCAGTTTCACGCATGTCAATAATAGTTGCTTTTTTATGATTAATGGCGTCAACAGCAGCGCTAGGTGAGAGATTTTTAGGGCCTTGTTTTTGTGTGATATGCTCGTTGATCAATACGAGTGCTAATACGCCGAAAAAAGCGAGCCACAAAGACCAGTGATTAATCATAAAAGCGAGAAGTTGTTTTTCCATGGAGCACCTAATTTGTGTGAAAATATTTGAAAACTTGAATGCAGTGACCTGCGCCTCGGGATTATCCCGAGATTTAATATAGAAGGCAAGTCTCGTTTTGCTTTTAAGTCGGTATGA
>JAHZKF010000012.1 GCA_022600575.1 Gammaproteobacteria bacterium
CATAAAGACCTCTCCCCCAACCCTCTCCCTGCCCATAAACTCAGTTTTTTAGCGTGTTTACTGCTGAGGGAGAGGGAGTATTCTCAGGGCTTAAAGCATTCTCAAACTCGCAACTTCATTGGCAATGGGTATATTTCTAAGTTTCAAACGTTCAGGCGTAAAATCAGTGATACTTGCTAACTGTTTAGTTGGCGTTATTTCAATAAACGCTTCATTAAGCTCCACCTGCTCCATGTATACACTCCCTTCATATCAGTCGATCAGCAAGTTTTGTAAGCCGATTCGCTTCTTTATTATTATGCACTGCCATACCAATTGCTTTTTTCTGCCCAATTAATACGACGCGGCTCTTGCCTCTTGTAATGCCCGTATACAATAAATTTCGGGCAAGCAAAGTAAAGTGCTGTGTTGCAAGCGGCATCACCACTACCGGAAATTCTGAGCCTTGCGATTTATGAATGCTAATCGCATACGCTAAACTCACTTCGTCAAGCTCATTCACACTATACGTTTTTAAACTGCCATCAAATTTTATTTTTAATTCGCCTTCTTCTATGTCAATGCTTTCAATAAAACCAATATCACCGTTAAAAACATCTTTATCATAATTATTTCGCATCTGAATAACTTTATCACCCGGCGCATAGGTTGAACCAAAACGCTCAACTTTAGGTAGCGCATGACCATTTAGTTTTTCTTGTAAGGCCGCGTTTAAACTCCGCGCACCGAGCCCCCCTCGGTTCATGGGGGTTAAGACTTGAATATCCTGAATTGCATCATATCCATAGCGCTTAGATAATCGATGGGTCACCACTTCAATTAATTTTGCATGAATCTCTTCGGGTGTTTCTGTATACAGCGTAAAAAAATCACTTTGAGGTGAATCATATGATTTTGGCATCCGTCCTTCGTTCACGCGATGCGCATTCACAATAATATGAGAATGGGCTGCTTGTCTGAAAATTTCCGTAAGTCTTACGGTCGCAATCACACCTGAACTAATTAAGTCAGATAAAACAGCGCCTGAACCAACCGATGGTAACTGATCAATATCACCCACAAAAATGACTGCTGTATCCAGATGAATCGCTTTTAATAAATGATTCAGTAAAACAATATCAATCATCGAGGCTTCATCAATAATCAGCACATCAAGTGGCAATAAATTATTTTGATTATGCTTAAAACCATACGTTTTCATATCAAAATCAAGCAAACGATGAATGGTTTTAGCTTCCATCCGGGTTGTTTCTGTGAGGCGTTTAGCAGCACGCCCCGTGGGTGCACAAAGGCCTATTCTCAATGCTTTTGCTTCAATAATCCCAAGCAAACTTTTTACAATGGTTGTTTTACCTACTCCCGGGCCTCCCGTCATAATGGCAAGCTTTGACTTTAAAACCACTTCTATCGCTTCACGCTGTGAATCTGAGAGTTCTAATGCTGTGGTTTTTTCAACCCATGGAATCACTTTTTGGGTATCAACTTCACCCCAGGGTGGTGTACCTGTATTCAAACGCTTAAGTTGCGCTGCTGCTTTCGTTTCTGCGGTATACAGCGAAATCGGATAAATACAAGGCATATCCTTTATAGTATCTGCAACCAATGCTTCCTCATCGATTTCTTCTACCAGTGCACTTTCAATCACTTCTTTAGGAATTTCAAGTAATGCAACACTCGCTTCAATTAATTTGCTACGTTCTGCCGCACAATGTCCATTATCACAGAGCTCTTGCAAAACATGATTCACTCCTGCTTGTGCACGCATCAGTGAATCTTTTGCAATCCCTAGCTTCTCAGCTAGTTTATCCACTGTCTTAAAACCAATGCCGTGAATATCTCGCGCTAAACGATAAGGATTTTCTTCAACAATTTGAACGGCTTTATCACCATAGGTCTTATAAATACGAACCGAACGTGCAGTACCCACACCATGCCCATGTAAAAAAACCATGATGCCCCGAATTGCCTTTTGTTCAGCCCAGGCTGATAAAACACGTTCTTTTCTTTTTTTCCCAATACCATCAAGCTCTAATAAACGATTAGGAGTCGCTTCAATGACATCAAATACTGCTTCACCAAAAGCACCCACCAGCTTTTTAGCAAAGTGTGGGCCAATGCCTTTCACCATTCCTGAGCCTAAATATTTTTCAATTCCTTCAAGCGTTGTCGGTTGAATGGCTTTTAGATAATCAGCCTTAAATTGCAAACCATGTTTTTTATCGTTTATCCAAATACCTCGACATTCGATATACTCGCCGGCGGTAATAGAAGGCGCACTTCCTATCACCGTCACCACATCCCGGTTGCCTTTTACTTTGGTACGCAGCACACAAAACCCTGTGGCTTCACTATGAAAAGTTACTCGTTCAACAGCACCTTGTAATTGCTCCATAAATCATGTCTTACACTGGATTATCGCTATCAATAAAAGCATGTTCCAAACCAAATCGCTTAGCCAAATGCTCCCCTAAAGTCCTAATACCATCCCTTTCTGTTGCATGATGTCCACACGCAAAATAATGCAACCCAAGCTCTTTGGCTTGGTAATAAGTTCGCTCAGAAATTTCACCACTAATATATGCATCTACCCCTAAAGCGTTTGCGTTTTCTATAAAATCTTGTGCGCCACCGGTACAAAAGGCAATATTCTGAATTGATTTTTTGGTACCCGAAATACATTGTGGTTTACGTTTATAAATTGCTTCAAGTTCAGTGATAAACGTATCTGATGTGATGGCCTTAGGTAGGCTACCTGTCCATAAAAGGTTAGGTGTCCCGCCTGCCGTATAACTTTGAATATTGGATAAATTCAACCGCCTTGCCATACAAGCGTTATTACCAAGCTCTAGATGGCAATCAATCGGCAAATGATAGGCTAGTAAATTAATATTATGCTTTAGCAAATGCAAAATACGTTGCCGTTTCATACCACAAATTGCTGGGTCTTCTCCACGCCAAAAATAACCATGATGCACCAAAAGCGCACATGCTTTATCCGCACTTGCTTGTTTGATGACATCTAAAGAAGCCGTAACCGCTGTTCTAATCCGGCGGATATCCCCCCTCCCTTCAACTTGCAATCCATTGGGCGCATAATCTTTAAATGTATCCACTAAAAGATGGGTCTCTAAATAACGCAACAACTCCGTTCGTGTCGTCATTCTACTTCCATTATCATTATCTTCCTAAACAACGTTTGATATCAGCCCCTAATACCGAAAACTTTTCTTCAATACGCTCGTAACCTCTATCAACATGATAAATTCGTTCAACCAAGGTTTCACCTTTAGCCGCAAGTCCGGCTAACACCAAACTTGCAGAAGCGCGTAAGTCAGTTGCCATCACAGGTGCACCAATTAATTCCTCAGTCCCTGTCACAATTGCAGTATTGCCATTTAAACGAATTTTAGCACCCATTCGTTGTAATTCTTGTACATGCATAAAACGGTTTTCAAAAATATTTTCAACCACCGAAGCCGTCCCTTTAGCCACAGTATTTAAAGCCATAAACTGTGCTTGCATATCTGTTGGGAAACCAGGATACGGTGCTGTTGAAATATCTACCGCATCTGGGCGCTCACCTTTCATATCTAGCGTAACCCAGTCATCCCCTATTGCAATAGAAGCACCTGCTTCTTCAAACTTACAAAGCATCGACAATAAATTATCAGGACGAACGCGCTTAACCGTTACCTCACCACGTGTCATTGCCGCAGCTGTTAAATAGGTTCCAGCTTCGATTCTATCTGGCAACACGGTATAGCTACCACCCGTTAAAGCATCAACACCTTCCACTTCAATCGTATGCGTTCCAGCACCGGTTATTTTAGCACCCATGCTATTTAAAAAATCTGCTAAATCAACCACTTCAGGTTCGCGTGCTGCATTTTTAATGAGTGTTGTTCCCTCAGCAAGTACTGCTGCCATCAACACATTTTCAGTCCCTGTAACTGTTACCGTATCAAACACTAATTTTTTACCTTGTAGGCGGCCTTTTTTAGTGCGTGCTTTAATGTAACCCCCTGAAACTTCAATTTCAGCACCCATCGCTTTTAACGCTTTTAAATGCAAATCAACGGGGCGTGTGCCAATCGCACACCCACCTGGCAATGAAACATCCACCCGACCAAAACGCGCAAGCAAAGGACCAAGCACTAAAATAGACGCGCGCATGGTTTTAACCAAATCATACGGCGCTACTAATTCACCTACCGTATTTGCATTCACCGACACATGCATTTTTTCATCAACCACAAGATGTGCACCCAACTGCCCTAACAATTCCATCATTGTCGTTACGTCATTTAGATGCGGCACATTCGCGACCGTTACAGGCTCCGTTGCTAGCAAAGTTGCTGCCATAATAGGTAATGCAGCATTTTTAGCACCTGACATCACAATTTCACCATGAAGCGGTTTACCACCATTGATAATCAATTTATTCACGCTTTTCCTCCCACTCCGCTTCTGTCCAGGTCTGCATGGTTAAAGCATGCAAATCACCCGAAGTAATATAGTCTTGAAGTTTACTATAAACCCACTGCTGTCTCGCAACTGGCCGTAAACCTTCAAATTGGTTTGATACAATCGTTAATTCGTAATGATATCCATCACCTAATACATGTACAAAAGAAACACCCTCTTCCGCAACCAGACGTGCTTCAATTTCATCATGACTAACCATCCGCCAATTCCTCTAAAAGTAAATGTTTTATACCACAAAAAGTGGCTAAATCAACCATCGCTTTTGATATGTTTTTAATTCGAAAATCATTTTTTTTTAATGCGCACAAACGCTTAGCTTCAATCAAAAAAGCAAGTCCTGCGCTATCACACTCTGACACTTTCCCCAAGTCAAACAAAAAAGGAACTTCAGAATGCGTATTAAGCGTAGCAGAAAGACGTTTTAGATCTGACGAAACCGTATCAAATGTCAAAACTTCAGCTGGAAAAAAAACAACTGGGTTAGTCATTAAGCAGCCTCTTTTAAGCGACTTTGTGCTTCAAGCTCGGTAATTAAGGCACCCATGTCCGACACTCTTAATATTTGCCCAAATTGCGTTTTAAAACTCTGCAAAAGGCTGACCCCTTCCACACTAAAATCATAAATTTTCCAAGTGTCTTTTTTCAAAACCAAACTATAACTTAATGGAATTTTTTGGCCACTCGGACGGATTATAACACTATTTACACGTGTAAAGCGCCCACTAGGTGCTGCACGCTCAGGTAAAAACATAATTTTTTCATCTGAATACTCTGCCAAAGGAGAAGAATAGGTGCGTACAACCAGTTCTGTAAACGCCTTTGTAAAACGCTGCTTCTCCATTTCTGTTGCCCGAACCCACGCAGCTCGTCCCAAAACTGAGCGCGCCATCCCTTTCATATCAATATGAGGCAGCAAGTAATCACGAACTGTTTGTTGAACAATTTTAGGGTTCGTTTTTAAGCGTGCTTTATTTGTATTAAGCGACTCAACAATATTATCTGCTGTTTTCTCAAGCATAGGAACAGGAGACGTAGCCGACCATGCTGTCGATACAAGACTCAAAAGAAAGATACTTAAAAAAATCTTTAACCTACGCATATTTATTCTCCATCGTTAAGAGGTCTTAACATTAAATAATAGTTGTCCAATAATATTTTCTAAAATCACCGCTTCCTGTGTTTTTTCAATCACATCTCCAGCACGTAAATAGGGATGATCAGGTACATCTTCAAACCCCGGTACAATACTGACATAATTTGAGCCGAGTAAACCCTCTGTTAAAATACGTGCCGTGACATCTTCATAAGGAATCGGTTTGTTTTTAGCAAGTTTCATGGTCACTTTCGCATTCAACCGACCAGGTTCAAGCGCAATATCTGTGACCTCGCCCACCTTAACCCCTGAAACAGTCACCGGTGCACGTACTTTCAAACCACCAATATTCGCAAAGTCCGCTGTCACCTGATAACTTTTTGTATGTGTTAACGCTTGTATACCACTGACTTTAAATACCATCACAAGCAGTGCTAAAAAACCAAATAACATTAAAAATCCAACTGCTAAATCAAGCCCGTAGCGCTTATTTTGCATTGTCATTTACCATCCTCCAATCATGAGCGCTGTCAGTAAAAAATCAAACCCTAAAATTAACAAAGACGCATAGACCACTGAGCGCGTTGTGGCCTGGCTAATGCCTTCGGCTGTAGGAACACACGAAACCCCTTGAAAAACGGCGACCCACGTCACTAAAAAAGCAAACACCATACTTTTAATAATGCCGCTTAATATATCCAGTCGAAAATCTACGGCCGATTGCATATTAGACCAAAAACTGCCTGCATCCACTCCCAAACGTTCAACCCCTACAAAATAGCCCCCATACACAGCAACAGCCGAAAAAATAAGAGCAAGCACCGGTAAAGAAATTAAACCCGCTAAAAACCGCGGATATACAATACGCGCCAGTGGGTCAACACCCATCATATCCATGCTTGCAAGCTGTTCGGTCGTTTTCATCAGTCCAATCTCAGCTGTCAGTGCTGAACCGGCTCTTCCTGCAAACAAAAGTGCACTCACCACAGGTCCTAATTCTCGTGCAATGCTCAATGCTAAGAGCTGTCCCAATTGACTCACAGCGCCAAATTTCTCAAGCGTGTGGTATCCTTGCAATCCGACTACCATACCAATAAAAAGTCCTGAAACAACGATAATTACCCCAGACAGCACCCCCACAAAATACAATTGCCGCCATACATTTGGAAGCAATGCACGAAGCCTTGGTATTCGCCACAAAAGCTGCGCTAAAAAACAACCTGAGGCTCCTAAACGTTCAAACACCCCGATACCAACTTGTCCCATTGCAGCAATTCGATTAAGCATCAAGTAACTCCTCTGCGTAGGGCTTTGCAGGATAATGAAATGGCACCACGCCATCTGCATCACCCGACATAAATTGTCGAACATCTGGTTCTGTTGAAGCTTGTAAGGCATGTGGCTCACCTGAACCAATCACTCGACCATCTGCAATTAAATAAACATAGTCGGCTATCGCACAAGTTTCTTCTACATCATGCGATACAATAATAGTCGTTAATTTTAATAATTGATTTAAGCGCTGAATTAAACGCAATAAAACGCCCATAGAAATAGGATCTTGTCCTGTAAAGGGTTCATCGAACATCATCAACTCAGGGTCAAGCGCCATCGAACGTGCAAATGCCACACGCCGTGCCATACCACCTGACAATTGGGAAGGCATTAAATGTGACGCACCTCGTAAACCAACTGCTTCAAGCTTCATCAACACCACATGCTGTAACATATGTTCATCTAAATCAGTATGTTCACGTAATGGAAAAGCAACATTTTCAAACACCGAAAGATGTGTGAACAAAGCGCCATTTTGAAACAACAATCCCATATTACGTCGCGCTTTGGCTAATTTCTTATTTGATAAAGTATGAATATTTTGATTGTGAACCAACACGCGTCCATTATCAGGCTTCAACATGCCACCTATGAGTTGTAATAAAGTGCTTTTACCACTCCCACTAGGCCCCATAATAGCTGTGATTTTTCCACGCTGAACCTCAAGATTGACTCGGTCAAATATCATGTGATTTTGATGCGAAAACGTCAGCTGTTTAATCGACACCCAAGGGTCTTGCATGCACATAAGCTCCAAATCAAGATTCTTCTAAGTATATACCCCAGATCTGCTGGATTGCCAGGAGAACAACATATGTGTCAAGATATGTTTTGGTTAATTGGAATAAAACATGTTCATAAAAGCCATTATTTTTGATGTTGGTGGCGTCTTAAACAAGGGACGACCTGATTTTAAAACATGTTTCAAAGCACACGGTATCACACTCACAGAAGATTTATGGGCAAATAAAAACTGTAAAGCATTAATCCATGCTTTTTCTACCGGAAAATATGGCCTTAACGAAAACTCAGCTAAAGCTTTTTTTGAAGATATACGTATAAAAGCCTCCATTGATAAAACCATTTGTTTTGATCAGTTTAAACAAGCATGGAATGCTACAATTATCTCGCTTAATTATGAATTAATTAATCAACTAACTCATTTGAAAAAACAAGGTTACCGGTTGTTTATATTGAGTGATAGTAACTTCCTGCATAGAGAACACGAAGAAAAACTTTACCAACAAAAATATCCTGGTAAAACCTTAACAGCACTTTTTGAACATTGTTATTTTTCTCATGAAACAGGGTGCTCAAAACATGCTTCAACAACAAAATCCCCACAAGCTTGGTTACAAATACTCAATGAAAACGCTTTAGACGCTCACGAATGTTTATTCATAGATGATACAAAAACTAACCTAAATAAAGCTGAAAGCTTAGGTTTTTTTGTACTTCACTATACAAAAGCAAGTAATTTTCAAACCTTACTCGATAAATTAGAAACAATACGATAGAATCAAAACCACATCTATATTCAATCTAAGCACACCATGGACTTTTGCAAATCAGGCCTCGCTGTTATTGAAACCGAAGCCGCTGCTATTTTTGAGCTCACTCAGACAATTGACGCTGAATTTGAAAAAACCTGCAATTTATTATTCGCATGTGAAGGCCGTATTATTGTAACGGGCATGGGAAAGTCAGGCCATATCGGAAAAAAAATGGCCGCAACCTTTGCCAGTACAGGCTCTCCTGCTTTTTTTATGCATCCTGCTGAAGCAAGTCATGGCGATTTAGGGATGGTCACTTCAAAAGATATTGTTCTTGCGATTTCAAATTCAGGCAACACCAACGAAATTGTAAGCCTACTACCTCAGTTAAAACGCCTTGATGTCCCAATCATTAGTCTCACCGGCAATCCTCAATCAACACTCGCTAAAATCGCAACCGTTAATCTCAACCTGCAAATTAGCGCTGAAGCATGTCCGCTGAACTTAGCCCCTACCACCAGTACCACCATAGCACTGGTTATGGGTGATGCTTTAGCCATTGCACTACTTAATGCCCACGGTTTTACCGCTGATGATTTTGCCAACTCACATCCAGGTGGCGCACTCGGGAAAAAATTATTACTGACAGTTGGAGACTTATGCCAAGGTGGAGATGCCCTACCACTGGTCAACGAAGACACAATCATTCGTGATGCCCTTACCGAAGTAAATAATAAAAAGCTCGGAATCACCTGTGTTGTAAATGCTAACAATTGTTTAATGGGCATTTATACTGACGGCGATATCCGCCGAACCTTAACGCAATCACATAATATTGACACCACGCCCATCCGAGATGTCATGACAACAAATTGTAAAACCATTTCAAAAAAAGCGCTTGCGGCCGAAGCCCTTGCCTTAATGCAAAAACACAGTATTACTGCGCTGGTTATCACCAACTCTGAGCAGCAACCCACAGCCATTTTACACATTCATGATTTACTACGTGCAGGAATCATATAGCCATGTCTTCTTCAAATTTGACACAAAAAATAAACAATGTTCGTTGCCTCATCTGTGATGTTGATGGTGTCTTAACCAACGGTTTTTTATATTTAAATACTGAGGGAAAAGAACTTAAAGCCTTTCATGTACATGATGGCATGGGCTTAAAACTTTTATTATGTGCAGGCATTGAAGTCGCCGTTATCACAACAACCAATAACAACATCATTGATAAACGCATGGAACAATTAGGCGTTAAACATTTTTTTAAAGGGCAAGTCAACAAACAAGCAGCCTTTGACACCTTAAAGGCACGACTTAATTTGCCCAACGACGCATTTGCTTATATTGGTGATGACTTACCTGACTTACCACTCATTCAACAAGTCGGTTTTGGCGTTGCTGTTGCTAATGCAGTTGACGATGTCAAGCAAGCTGCCAATTGGCAAACCCAAAAGCCTGGCGGCGGTGGCGGCGTTCGTGAATTATGCGACCTCATCTTAAATACACAAAATAAACGTGAGGCGGCCCTTGATAACTATTTAACTGAGTCAATGTAAAACAAATGAATGCCACTCAAAACATCACCACTTTATTTTCAATTTTATTACTCTTAGCGGGTACTGCCTGGTTTGTTTTAACCAATGTCCCTAAAGTACAACTAAACTTACCCACCGATACACCTGAACATCGATTTACAGCGCTTGAAGTTCAACAATTTGATAAAACGGGGGCACAAATATACCACTTGAAATCGCCTTCCACATACCATATGCCTGATAAAGACACACACCACTTAAACACACCTCATATTTTTGTAACCAAAGCCAACCAACCTGATTGGACAATTCAGGCACAAAAAGCCCTTGTTACACCCAAAGCGCTAGAAATTAAATTTTTAGATCAGGTCATGATTCATCATGATGCTTACGAAGACCAAGCCGCCGGTGTTTTAAAAACCGAGGCTATAAGCTACTTTCCCAAGAAAAAATTAGCTCACACACCCCTTAAAATCACCTGGGACCAGGATGATAATCATTTAGAAGCCATCGGGATGCAAGCCAATCTGATAACACACCATATTGAGCTACTTGAAAACATTCGCGGAACCTATAGGCCTCGTCATGGTTAAATACATCACTCAATATCAATACCTGTTTTTTGTCGCCTGTCTTTTTATAACCAATACTTATGCGTTAACAAGCGATCGCACTGAAGCCATCCAGTTTGAGGCCGGACACGTGACATTTAACGATAAAAAAGGAATTGGCACATACACTCGCGGTGTTTCAATCAACCAAGGTAGCTCTCACTTAAGAGCAGATAGTGCCACGACACAAATGGATAAAAAACATCGTTTAATGTCTGCAACCGCTTTTGGATCAAAAGATGAGAGAGCACATTTTTGGACCTCTCCAACAGTAGATAACCCACCACTGCATGCTTATGCCGATACCATTTGTTATCATCCACTTAAACATGAACTGGAACTCATTGGACATGCCTATATTGTGCAAGGGAAAAATCAATTAACGGCACCTCATATCCGTTACAATATCAAAGCCGAGCGTTTTATAACCACAGCCCAAAATAATGAGAGAACGGTGATACTCATTGACCCAGGCGCACATCCAGAGAAACATTTATGAGTGAACTATCCGCAACCCACTTAAAAAAAACGTTTAAAAAAAGAGCTGTCGTTAACGATGTCAGTATTAACGTAAAACGTGGTGAATGCGTTGGCCTCTTAGGCCCCAATGGTGCCGGAAAAACCACGGCCTTTTATCTTATTGTTGGCCTTCAGAAATGTGATTCGGGTGACATTCATTTAAATAATCAAAACATCACCCGCCTCCCAATACACGAACGCGCACGACTCGGTATTGGCTATCTTCCTCAGGAAGCTTCTATTTTTAGAAAACTAACAGTTGAAGATAATTTACTCGCGATTTTACAGTGCCGAGATGATTTAAAAAAAGCAGAGCAACCCGATGTTGTCGAACGCTTACTCCAAGAATTCCATATTTCACACTTAAGAAAAAATTTAGGCATGAGCTTATCAGGTGGTGAGCGCCGCCGTGTTGAAATTGCAAGAGCACTTGCAACCGATCCTGACTTTATTTTACTCGACGAACCTTTTGCAGGCGTCGACCCTATTTCGGTATTAGATATCAAAAAAATGATAACTCACTTATGCGATCGCAATATTGGGGTTTTGATCACAGACCACAATGTTCGTGAAACACTCGATATTTGTGAGCGTGCTTATATTCTCAATCAAGGCCAAGTACTCTGTGAAGGTAGCCCAAAAGCGATTCTTGCAAACGAGCAAGCACGCGCTGTTTATTTAGGTGAATCTTTTGATTTATAACCTATCGGTTTTAAAGCAATACCCCATTAAGCACACGTCACTTCAACGTATAAACGTTTAGGTGTACCAGAACAAGGATCGCCAAAAAGACCATTAGAAGCATTAACAGTACAGCTCGTTTGACCTAAGCAAGCTGCCTCCACAACTGCAACACTCGTTGCCGCATGACAAGCACCCAAGGCAAAGTTTCCACAAGATCCTGTTGGGGTGCCATAACTCGCAAACTCAATACTTTGAACGGTCGTGGGATTGGGACATGTAATACTAACCTGACCACCTTCGTTTGCCGTGTCACAAACAATTTGAGATGGCTCCCATGTTTGTGGCCCACTCCATCCACAATTATCTGCAGCATCGCAAGCACCCCCACCAGGAATACATATAGAAACACCCGTTGGAGCTGAAGCATTATCTAATAATTGATATTGATTATCAGTAGTTGTAGAAAAAGTACCACAACCTTGCTGGAGGGCACGGTTAGAGTTATCTGTTGTTATATAACTCTTGCCACTGACCAGTGACACTGTATTATTAAGTCCATTATCAATCAAACACGTCCCTGTCGTAGCCGAGCAGCTTCCATCTGATGAAGACTGTGTCGTGACTTCAATTGCTCTGACTTCAAGTGTTGAATTGAGTGTAATCGTCATTTGTGCTTGAGCCATGATAGAGGATAACGGTGTGTCATCAAACAATGACAAATAAAGCGTAACAAAAAGAAATGGATTAACATTCGTTTGCTGGGGAGTGATATTTTCTACACGAGCCTTACGTGCCTCGCTATCAAATCCTTGTGTTGAAAATACAGTGCTACTCAAAATAAGTAGCATCATCATAAAAAGAAATCGTAATTTCATGATAGAAACCTCTAAACTATAATTGAATTATATAATCATGTATTACATCATAAGGCAAATTTCACAGCATTTTTTAAACCTTTAAATCTTTAAGGACTGTTGACATATATGGACCCTGCCAGGTCTTGCAATAGGTTGTCCCATTATTTTTAGCAAGTTAGGTTGAGATGCAGTCATATATTCGGCCTCTGGTTAAGTGAAATACGTTCACTTGG
>JAHZKF010000013.1 GCA_022600575.1 Gammaproteobacteria bacterium
AATTTGCTGATTTTACAGAAGCCATTCTTGGATTTTTTGAAAATATTGACCTGTATCAAGACATCATTAAGCGCCGCATCAATGATAATTTTCAGCGCCTTAAACTCACATAGTTCGCATCTTCAGGTGTGATGGGTATATTAAGCCTGTATTGAGGTAAAGTAACATCACATTCTGGTGATACTTTACCTCTTTCTGGCGTAACCATTACCTCAGGAGAATCAACTGCCGGATGAGAAATACCCGTTAACAAGCTAAGCTCCGTACTCACAACTTCAGCTCTTCCACCCTCTAAATCTTTCACGCGTTTGGTATATGGCATTTTTCATGCTCCCTTGTATCATATCTAGTAATAAAACCACAAAGTGATATAATTATTATACGACATGTTTTCTTATAATGCTTTTATTGTAATAGGGTTAAGGATTGTATATGCCTAAAATTGCTTTTGTAGACGTCGACATGACGCTAGTTAATAATCAAACTTCTGCTTACAACGATACTTTAATTCATTTTTTGGCCTCTGAAGCATTCAGTCAGGTTTATTTAGTCACCGGTCGTAATACAAACGATTTTTGGCAGCATGTCTTACAAATGGGTGAAAAACCTGAAAACTGGCGGAAACAATTACTCAGTAATATTAAACTTCTCTTAGAACAAAGAGAAATCAACTTAGCTGGGATATCCACCCCCTATGATCATTACCTACGTACTGAACCATCATCCCAATTTAATATTACACAAGCAGGAGATGCTGCTGAACAATTCTATCTACGCTTTGAAAGAATCATTTCTGATTACAGGGATGAACTGATTAACTGTGTTTTACTCACTCAAGAATTCAACCAAATCACCGGTGGGAACCGTTACGTTGAATTCCCTGGCGGTGAAGCCAATCAGACACTCACCAACGCATTACCAATGTACTTAGCGATGACGGGCGACACAGAAAAAAGAGGGCAATTTCAATGCTTACTTGAACGCGTGACAACTGAGACTGAAGATAACTTAGATGTTTTTTATTTTGATGACAAACCAGAAAATCTTGACGTCGCTAAAGCACTATTTGAAAGTCATGACCGCATTTCAACCTTTCAAACCGTTCTAGTTGACCGAGTAGAGGGCTATCAGCTTGATCTCGATACTGATGCAGAAAATAGTGGTAATCCTAATGGAACGCATCTCTAAGTTTAACGAGAAATACTCGAATCTAACCAGGACCTCGGCCTATACTCTCCAGCTTTTCATTAATATCTAACATTTTCGGTTGGTACTGACTCCAAACTTCGGGATTACTCAGCCAAGGTGCAGGAATTTGTTTGTTATCCTGCCAAAAAACAATGTTCTCAGCAAGCTCCGGACATACTATCGATAAACGATAACAAAACCTGACTTCTTTATTCGTATAGTACCCAACAGGAACCTGACCACCACTTTTATCTGCCTTAGTCACAATGTCTTCAATATTTAAACCGTCTAGAACAAAATGAATTTTATTGCCTTCCTGCAATGTTTCTAATATTCCCAGTTTACACATCCTAATACAGGCATCCGCAAAATGCGTGCGATCAGTTAAATCTTTTTCTAGAAGCCTTCTTAATTTATCATCGGCTTGATAAAAAGCATGATACCTTACACAGCTCTCTTCAAACCCACTCTCCTCAAATGCTGGTAAACCTAAAACGTCATGTGCTTCCTGTAAAAAAGTATTATAGAGTGGGTCAATAATCAAAGCGTAAGGATCGAATAATTTCGCTTTATAAAACAACATCATATAAGGAACTGTCCCGCCATTAAATCCATATAATCTATCACCTGCATTAAATTCAGTAAAAATAGAAGCTATTCCACGCGCGTTAAGAATTTCTATATAAAGCAAACTCTCTTCTTCTGATAATTCAGGCCAATCATGCCTCACACGCGTTAAAAAAAACTGATTTAAGTCACTGTCTGACATATCATGAGATAAAACAACAGGAGATGAAAAAAACATACAAACATCCTACAAAATAAGATTATTTATCCAAATGAACCTTGCCTACTTGTAAAAACTTCGACGTACTCCTGAAATCTTTTAAGATATCTCCAACATTTTTTAAAACTTCTATTCCTTCATCAGAAAGCGTGTCATTTTTCTCATCTATTATATCTGATAAAAAACAACTAACCTCCATTAAAATAACAGATAAATATTGTACTAATAATTTTGCATCCGTTCCATCTAAAGATAATCTCCCTTCAATAAGCATAATCGTCATTTCTAAATCTTCACTCTCTACTTCATTTTGTAACATTCTTAAATTATTATTTAATACTTCCAAATTATCCCAAACTTGAACAAACAAACGCTTAATTTTTTCTTCCGACTCGGTTACATTTTTCTGAATCACGATAAACTTCCTCCTGATGAATTATCATCTGTCCTTGCTCTTACATTTTCTATAGCTGCAGAAACTGCTTCGGAGGCAACCATACTGACTACACTCGCAATAGAGTTGAATTTACTGACAACCTCTTGTACTTTGGATTTTTTAATTTCTTTTAGTGTATTTTCAAGGCCATGTGACGTTTTGCTCCGCTGATAACGCTCCCAAGATGCAGCATTTGTAACCCATGGTGCAGGTACCTCACTTCCATCTTGATAAAATTTTACGTGACGACCCAAATCAGGATCAAGATCATGCAAACGTTTTATAAACCTTAATTCTTTGACTGTAAAAAAAGCAGGAACACTACCTTGTGCTGTTTTTTCTCCTTTCGTAATTGCCCTTTCAGAAAAACTTGGATCTGAAATAAAATGGTCTAAATTAAAATGGACCGTATGACCTGACAAAACTGTTTTTAGAATACCAGATTTGCAGGCACGATTAATCATTAATGTGGCTAGTTTTCGATCCGTCGAACCTGTCACAGTCTCTTGAGGCACCTCTGACAGTTTGGGCACTCTTTTATAAAAATCAAGATAACTTTTAATCAAATCATTTTGTTCATCCGTTGATAAAGTAGGTGAATCTACCCAAGCCGGTCCATAAGGATTCTGGGTTGTTTCATCTAATTCACCGCCTTCACGATAATGATCATTCACATGATCAATAATCAAATTACCAGCACCAAGCGATTGGCCAAGTAAAAATAGAACGGCTGATTCATCTAGGTTATATCCGTACACTCTATCACCCAACTGAAATCGTAACACCTCTACGCTGGATGCATTACATTCATCTGGACATTCATCTCTAACTCTTGCAAGTGTACTCTGAAACGCTTCACCAAGCGGGGTCCCCATATAATTCCAAGGTCCTTGATTTTCTTGTACATCACGAAAAAACAAAGCAAGCAGTGATGTTATTGCTTGAACCGCCCTTGTTTTTTCTCCATTATCAATCAGCTGATTAACTTCTGCCAATTGAGCATCTGTAACCATCTCAACCATTAACACACCTACAGGTATATTTATAAGACATATAACTTAAAAATAGAACAATTTAGGCGGTTGTCAAATAGCACTCCCTTATAAATTAATGGGCAAATCCTGGCTCGTACATCTCTTCTTGTACTTCAAGTACCGATTTAAGCGCTGTATTATCATAATGCTTTCCACAAGGCTTGTGATGAATCAGCCCAAGCGTTCGTTTAATATCGTGCATTTTGGCTTTACTAACCGTTACTTCAATCTCATCTCCTGCTGATACTGGATTCAAGCTTTTTTCTAAAATTTCCTGCCGAGACAAGCCGCCTAGTTTTGTATTATCGGCTTTGAAAAACAAACTATGCTTTGCATAATGATAATCGCCTAATTGTTTTACACTAAATGTTGCAGTTGTATTATTTTGATAAATATCGAGCGATTCATTTCTTGGTGCATTTTTCTCATGAAAAGCAGGTGGATTCACCTGATTGGTCCCTCTTAAAATAGCAATTGTGTTGACCAACTTATCAAACAAGTAACAGGCCGTAATAAGGGCTGCAACACCTAATAAAACCGCTGACACAACCGTTGGCAGGTGCGGCAATATGATAGTTGCGGCCAGTAATAATGCTATTTGCAATAAATGATTCAAAATACAACGCAAAATAGGTTGTATTAAATAACGATAAGGTAACATCACACCGTAATAAATCATGCTCCTAAATGCGATATATAGAACATTATTGCGCATTCTACGCGCCTTATTATCAGCCTCTGCATCCACTGGTACAAACTGACTGTCTGCAAACCCTGCATAATTCAATGCATGATCAAACATGCCGTTAGGACCTTGTTTATTCTTAGGGGGCGTTATATGAAAAAGATTGAATCCTTTTTTCCAATCGCCAAATGCTGACACCGGATCGTTTGCTTGTTTTTGAATATATACAGGGGGCGATTTATGTTCAGCAGATAGTGTATCCCAATTATCATACTGACTTTTTCGCCAAGGGGTATAAAGCCCAGGAGGATTTAAAGCATCAACCCTGGATAACTTATCCCCCACATCAATGGCAAGCAATAATGATAAAGAACCACCCAAACTCATTCCACACGCGTGTGCTTTTTTAGGTTGTTTATCCAACCACTCAATAATCCGCTCACGCCCTGTTCGATATAGCTTTTTTCCTGCCGTCTCAAATCCTTCAAAATCGGTATGCACCTGTGTTGAAAAACCCTGGCCTGCCGGATAAGTTGTTCCCATAAAAATCAAATGTGGCTCAGCATCATCATGATTAATAGGCTCTAACCCATAGGCAAACACACGATCGCCTTCATCAAGAAATACTTTTTCAACCCCAGATGTTGGCGTTAATTCGATTGGAACCACTTTATAATCAACTAAATCCCATTCCCCATTAATATATTGTGGTATTTCAATAGATTCATGCGGTGTGATATCACTAAAAGGTAAAACACTAAGACAATTGCTTAAATAAAGTTCTGCTTGCGCTTGCTCTGCTTCTGTTAAATTTTTATTTTTTAATTGCTCATAAATATGGTGAAAGCCTTCTTGAAACGCATAACGCATCCCCTTCAATAAATTGGCATCTCGTTTAACAAAAACGGCCTGAAACAGTTCCCAGGAAGCAAGTTCGCCTATCCCATCTTTTGGCCAACCCATCATCAAAATACGCAGTGCTTTACGTGTGATAATACGTGCTCGTTCCTCTGGATTAGGCGCATTGTTCTCATTTTCAATGATACCAGGCGGAAAAAAGTCGAGCTGCAAACCACCTGGGGTACAAACATTATCTACAGACATACACAGCCTTAAACCCTAAACATGGTTTAATATTGTACAGAAATTACCCTAAAAAGTAAATGCGTAGCCTCAAGCTTAAAAATATTATACATTGCATGAAAGCAATTAAAAAAAACCTTCTATGACTCATAATATCTTAGAACTTATCGGCAACACCCCCATGATAAAACTCAGCCGATTTAACCCCCATTTTAATTTTAACCTTTATGTTAAATGCGAATTTACAAACCCAACATTGAGCATTAAAGACCGCATTGTTTTATCCATGATTAGAGCTTTTGAGGCACAGAATAAATTAAAACCTGGAGACACCATTCTTGAAGCGTCTTCAGGCAATACGGGTTCATCTCTTGCTATGATTGCAGCTGTGTTGGGTTATAAAGCTATCATTACAGTGCCTGCTAAGACCAGCTCTGAAAAAGTAAATACCATGCGTGCTCTTGGTGCTGACGTGATTATTTGCGACCCTTCTCCACCTGACTCGCCTGAACACTACACTAACAAGGCAGGTATTTTAGCCAAAACCATAGATAACGGTGTCTTTTTAGGTCAATATGAAAATCCCGTCAACGTCGAGACACATTATCGTGAAACTGCTGTTGAAATTTGGGAGCAAATGGAAGGCAATATTGATTATTTACTTGCCGCATCAAGCTCTGGTGGCACTATCACCGGTATTGCTAAGTTTTTAAAAGAAAAAAATTCAAGCATTAAAATCATTATGCCAGACCCTAAAGGCTCTATCTTTTACCCAACTTTTCATAAAATCCCTGGCAAAATAGAAGCTTCAGCCTACAAAATAGAAGGGGCTGGTAAAGACAAAATATGCCCCATTCATGACTTTAGTTTAATTGATGATGCACTCCAATTTACCGATGATGAGGCCTTTGAGACTGCCAAAAAATTGGCCCAAACAGAGGGGCTTTTAGTCGGCGGTAGTGCGGGTGGCGCTTTATCTGTATTAGAACAGCTTAATCAACGCATCAAGCCCTCTGCCAACAAACCTAACGTTGTTGTGGTCCTTGCTGACAGTGGGTTTAAATATTTATCCAAAAACTTTTCTTAAACGGTACATTACAAGCCCAAGTTATCGCGCTTGAACACCCTATCGGCCCGATAACTTGAACGGACCATAGGTCCTGAAGCGACCTCAAAAAAGCCTTTCTCAAGACCAATCGTTCTGAAATGCTCAAACGCCTCAGGTGTCACATAACGTGCAACCGGCAAGTGATTTTTAGTGGGTTGTAAATATTGTCCCAGTGTTAAAATATCCACTTTATGGGCAAGCAAATCATCCATGGTTTGAATGATCTCTTCGTCTGTTTCACCTAAACCCAGCATTAAACTAGTTTTAGTGTATATATCTGGACGATAATTTTTTGCATGCAATAATACATCAAGCGTTTGCTGATACCCCGCACGATTATCTCGTACCGGGTGTGTTAAGCGTTCAATCGTTTCAACGTTTTGTGCAAACACATCCAAACCACTATCTAATAATACTTCCACATCGGCATGCTTACCCTGAAAGTCAGGAGTTAATGCTTCAACACGGGTTTTAGGTGAAGCTTTTTTAATTGCTTCGATGGCACGTGCATAATGACGCGCACCACCATCAGGTAAATCATCTCGATTAACCGATGTCAGCACCACATAATCAAGATTCATTAATGCAACCGTACGCGCTGTATTTTCAGGCTCATCCTTATCAAGCCAGCCTTTGGGATTACCTGTATCGACAGCACAAAACCGACAAGCCCGTGTACATACAGCACCCATCAACATAATGGTTGCTGTACCATGAGACCAACACTCTGCAATATTAGGGCATTTGGCCTCTTCACATACCGTCGCTAAACGATGCTTATTAACCTCTGCTTTAACAGCCGCATAAGCAGGTGTTGTTTGATTACGCACACGAAGCCAAGATGGTTTAGGCAGACGCGCATGCTCTGCTTGTTTTTGTTTAACCCCATCTTTAATGGCAACAACACCTGTGTCTGTTTGATATTTTTGGCCACTTTCAACCGTAATAGGGATATTTTTTAATTTTGAATCAAGCATTTATCCATGAACCTCTTTCATAATCTGTGGTGCATAACGTTGTAATACCCATTGCAAAATCCCCACTTCAATCAAGGTTAAATACAACGAAACCATCACATCACTGACATAATGTTGAAACAAAACAATACGTGACAACATCACAAAGAAACCAAACAATAAAAAGACAAAACGATAACGTGGCCACACAACACATAAACCAAACATAAGCCCCATCATGGTTGCTGTATGTCCCGATGGAAAGGACCAATATAGCCGCTCAAATTTAATCCATTGAAAACCGTATAAACCATCACTAAACCACAACTCAGGCCGCGCCCTACCAAACAACATTTTTAAACCTAAAACAATCACACTTGGAATAAGCGTACATAACCATAAAAACCAAGCCCGCATCTCCCATTTTTTTTTGTGTACAATATAACGGAACAAAAGAGCCAACAAAAAGAGCAATCCAATTGCAGGCTTTGATTTCCCTAAACTCGTAATAGCTACCAAGAAATATTTTAAATAACCTAATTTAAGATCATGAAAAAAAACAGCAATCGGTTTATCAAAATACAAAAACAAGAGCACCATCAACAACGCATAACTTGCAATCACCCATGGTTTTGTCATGCATTTAAATAACTGATTAAATGGTGTCATAAACATCCTCTTTAATTTGTGAGTCACAATAGCCATCTGCTATTGCGAAGTCTAATACGGCAACCAAAGTATTATCAATAAAAATCAATGGAATTTTATCACGTAACCAAGGTGGCACACCCAGTGTTTGAAATAATTTTTTAAGGCTGCGTCTATGTCCACGCCAAAACATACGTTCACCGCCACATCTAAAACGCACCGATATTTGACTATCAGACGGCATACAAAAACCTTGTGATAAAAGTCGCGGTACGTAGACAGAGGAGCACGGTACGTGGGCGATAGATTGCGGCATATCAGGACGCAACAAATATAAAACATCCCGGTAGCGACGAACAACCATGCCATCTAATTGCACACAAGGTGTCGCATCCTGCTTCGCAAAAATGACTTCGTTCACCAATATATTTAATACACGTGTTGAAGGTAACTTAATTGCTTGTTGTTTTAACCAAACTCTTATCACCTGATTAAGCCGTGCTGCTGGCAAATCATATAAACCACGCAATGCTAATTGAGATGGCTTTAAAGCCAGTTCTGGACAATCTAAACAAGCCAAATCTTCAAGGTTTTGAGTCGCTTTTTCTGCATGTGCAGCACATGTATTAAGCGCTTGGACAGCTGTTGGCCAACGCGCTTTAAGTCGCGGTAAAATCTCATGCCTTAAATAGTTTCGTGAAAAATCAGTGTCTTTGTTACTGTCATCTTCAACCCATACAAGCTGATGCTGCTCTGCATACGCTTGTAATGTTTCGCGTTTTTGACAAAGTAAAGGCCTTGCTAAATGCCCGCGTCCAAACGTTTTAAGTGCCGGCATCGCAGCCAAACCATCAATACCTGTGCCTCGCAATAAATTGAGTAATAAGGTCTCTGCTTGATCATCTTGGTGATGTGCGAGCACCAAACAATCAGAAACATCAATCAGGTCATTAAAGACGTTAAGCCTCGCATTCCGTGCTGTTTCTTCAATATTTGAGTTGCTTTCAAGTGTAATAGATTCTGCGCTAAATTTTATATTATGCGCACTGCAAAAAGCACGGCAATGCGCTTGCCATGCATCTGCATGCTGGCTTAATCCATGATGAATATGCACTGCATGTAACTTATCTAACAGTTTTGGTTCTCTTAAAAGCACATGCAGTAAAACCGTGGAATCAAGCCCGCCACTCAATCCAACCACTAATCGGCGATAAGATAAAAATCGCTCCCGCCATACGGCGTCTAGTCCCCACACGCCCCAAGCGCCATCAATTTATCATATCGTTCTGCCAATAGTGCTTCTAAAGACAAACCTCTTAGTGTGGCAAGCTCTTCTTCTAAAACGGCTTTTAAATCAGTCATCACAGCTTCTGGCTCTCGATGTGCACCCCCTAAAGGCTCCTTTATCACACGATCAATTAATTTATTTTCATAAATATTTTCTGCAGCAACACCCATAGCACGCGCAGCATCTGCAGCTTTCGCTGGATCTTTCCATAAAATAGAGGCACATCCTTCAGGCGAAATCACAGAATAAATAGCATATTGAAGCATAATCACTCTGTCTCCCACCCCAATAGCCAAAGCACCACCCGAACCTGCTTCTCCTGTCACCACACAAATTACAGGGGTTTTAAGCGCTGACATTTCAAATAAATTGCGTGCAATGGCTTCTGATTGATTACGCTCTTCGGCCTCAATACCAGGATAGGCCCCCGCCGTATCAATAAAAGTGATAATAGGAAAATTAAATTTCTCAGCCATTTGCATCAAGCGTAAAGCACGACGATACTCTTCAGGACGCGCCATACCAAAATTACGTCGCACTTTCTCTTTAGTTCGCTTTCCTTTCTGATGACCAATGACCACGACAGGTTCACCATTAAAACGAGCAAGCCCCGCAATAATTGCAGGTGCAGATGACTCATGCCTATCGCCATGTAACTCTTGAAAGTCGGTAAACAAACCGGCTAAATATTCACTGGTTTGTGGACGACGCGGATGCCTTGCTATTTGAACCACTTGCCATGGTTCCAACTTTGAAAAAATCTGCGTCATTAACTCACGACTTTTCGTTTCTAATCGTGCAATTTCTTCGCCTAAATTAACCGAATTATCATCACCAACCATTCGAAGTGCTTGAATCTTTTGATTTAACTCTTCAATTGGCTGCTCAAAATCCAAAAATTGTCCACTCATAACATTCTCATTTGGTCAGCACGCTCGCGTGCGTTATACTTAAGCGCGTCCATTATCAACGCCACATTCCAACAATTATACCATAGACCATGATTAAAAAACCGTTTACCCCTCTTGACACCACGACTTGTTTACTTAAAACCACTCGCATTGATATCTATTTATTTACACTTGATACGCCATTTTCCGAAACGTACATCAAACTGCTAAGCAATGAAGAAAAAATGCGTGCCAATCGATTTCACTTTACTCATCATCAACATCACTTCAGGCGCGCTCGCATAATCCTTCGTTTAATTCTTGCTAACTACTTAGAACAAGCTCCCGAAAATCTTCAATTTGCATACGGGAAACACGGTAAACCTTATCTTATAGAACATCCAGAGCTTGAGTTTAACCTCAGCCATTCTGGCAAATATGCGCTACTTGCCGTTGGAAAAAAACACCCTTTAGGCATTGATATTGAACAATACTCAGGGCGACCTTACGTAGGCATTGGGCAACATGTCTTTTCAGATAAAGAAAACACCCACCTTAAAACACTTCCCGGTCAAATAAAACCACTCATGTTTTTTAATATCTGGGCACAAAAAGAAGCCTTTATTAAACTTCTTGGTCTTGGACTTTCCTATCCCACCACAAAACTCACAGTCCCAGGCTTATCGCTCGCGCCACATCAATTTGTAGATCCAATTTATAAAAATACCTGGACTCTTTTACCCTTTATGCCCAAAATCGGTTACGCTGCCGCACTCTGTTGTCATCCCAGCATTGAACATATTTACTACACAACTTATTCCTTATGAAATCATTTACCCCACTCCAACAGCAACTTTTAAATATACTATCAGATGGTGCATGCCACAGTGGACAACACCTAGGAGATAAGCTCAATATTTCACGCACCGCCATCTGGAAACACATCGAAAAACTTGAAACATTAGGACTTATCATTGAACGCGTTCTAAAACGTGGTTACCGCCTAAAAAAACCTTTTATACCGCTCTCTGAAAAATCCATCCGAGAATCGTTTCATTCACCATTCATTCCCTCCCTTAACTTGCATGTGTTTGCCTCAATTGATTCCACCAATCGTTTTCTCAAAACACAACCCTACACACAAGGAGTCACTTGTTGTGTGAGCGAGACACAAACGAAGGGGCGCGGACGCTTTGGAAGACATTGGCATTCTCCCTTTGGCGAAAATATTTATTGCTCAGTCAGCTTACGTATCGACGGGGACCCATCCCTTTTATCAGGTTTAAGTCTTGTGGTAAGCCTTGCAATGCATACAGTACTTCAAAAACATTCACATCAGTCCATAGCCATTAAATGGCCCAATGATTTACTATGGAATGATAAAAAACTGGCGGGAACACTCATTGAAATGACCGCAGAGGGTAACAACAGTACCGATATTATTATTGGCATAGGGCTCAACATTAACAGCGTTACAAGCCCTCAAAAAAATATCGATAAACCATGGTGCTCACTATCCGAAATAACACAACAAGTATTTGACCGAAATACACTTATCAGCGAACTCTTATCAACACTCATTGAGTACCTTCATGAATTCAAACAGAAAGGATTTATTGCATTTCAAAAGTCATGGAACGCTTTAGATTATCTTAAAAACCGCACATTCACGATTTCACAACCCACAGGTTCCATTACAGGAAAAGGGTGTGGTGTCAATAACGCAGGTTACTTACAACTAAAAGACCAAACAGGTGTGCTACATACGCTTTCTTCAGGAGATACAACATTGGCCCAGGAAAAAACCTAGACCAAACCATATTAAACAGCTTCGTCTTCTGTTCCGTCAGACACATCGCCTTCTTTTTCTTGCTGAATACGCAAATAAATTTCTTCGCGGTGAACCGATACGTCTTTAGGTGCATTGATACCCAAACGTACTTGGTTCCCTTTAACCCCCAAAACAGTGATATTAACATCGTCACCGATGATTAAGGTTTCACCGATTCGTCGTGTCAAAATTAACATATTAATGTTCTCCCTCAATCCAAAGATCTCTTGTCTTGGAGTATTTAAAAACCAAATCGATCTTAATTAAAACAATTTATCGACGCCTATTGTAACATAAATATACTTAACATAACCTTAAGAAGTGCGTCCCGCTTTAAAAAAAACAACTAATCCAATAAGTGGAGTATAGGCTATAAAAACACCCCACACAGGATTAAGTATTCCTTGACCAACAAACAAGGCAATCGGTGTAAGCCAAACAACATTAATAAATAAAACCCCTAGTGTCACGGGTTGATGGCGTCCCAAGCGACGTGATGCATGTTGATACGCATGCATTGAGTGTGCCTGATACACTTTCTCAAGCCGTACCATCCGACAAAGCAAAGTATATGTTGCGTCTACAATAAATACACCCAACATGATAATCCAACTCCAAAAAAAGAGAGGATTAACATGAGCTGCTTGAATCGATAACACCCCAAAAATAAACCCTAAAAAACCACTTCCTGCGTCTCCCATAAAAATACGTGCAGACGGAAAATTCCAACATAAAAAACCAAGTACACCCGACGCCAAAACCAATGGCACCACCATTAACCCTTCATCTCCTGTTAGATAATAAAGTCCCACCATCCCCAAACAGACTGAAAATGCTTCAATGCCAGCAAGACCATCAATACCATCCATAAAATTATATAAATTAAGTAACCACACCAAATACAATAAAGTTAAACCATTTGCTAAAAATCCAGGCTCCAAAACAATTGAACCAAATTGGATTAACGGCAAACCACCAACCCAATATAACGCTAACACACCTGCTATTACGTGACCAAATAATCGCCAAAAACTAGGAATATGTCCATGATCATCTAAAAAACCAAGGCTCGCAATAAAAACACCTGCACTCACTAAGGCAACACTCCCATTCGGTGCAATGAAACGAGCCCCTTCTAAATAGGGTACAACTAACAAAACCCCAATCACAAACGCAACACCACCTCCACGTGGCATCGGTAGCGTATGCGCACTACGTGCACTTGGGATATCAAGCACTTGACGGGATAAAGCATAACGACGCAAACATCCGGTGAGTACGAACGTCAGACCAAAGACCATTATCAAATAAAAGGCCATATTGACTGCCACAATATTTCTCCAAAAAACAATATTCTAAAAAAAGCTTGGATATCATGCATTTTTTCTAGAAACGGGTCAATTTTTTAATTTATTTTTTTGAAAAATGGACAGTTACTTCAGTACAAGAACCAGAATCAGATTCCCAAGACCTTGCATGACGAAAACAGAACACGGCTAACTCAGGGCAAGATACACCCTCTTTTTGTTTAAAATAAAAAACATGTTCGCCAGGTGATCCCATACGTGTTGAATCTGAAACAAAGTACTTATCTTTCACCTTATCAAAACGCTCTTTATCATAACGCTCTAACGTCCATTGAAATCCTGTGGTCGGATTTGCAGGAAGCCTTATCTCAAAACGCGCACAAGTGGCGGCATCAACCACCACTTGCTTAGATGAACACGCATCTACTGACAAGATACAGGCAAACAAAAGCCAAGAAAAAAAATATTTTTGTTTCATTGTTTTTTAACGGCTGGTTTTTTTGGTTTTGGTTTTGGTTTTGGTTTCTCTTCATGACAACACATTTCATCATGACAATGACCATGATGAGGACCACATGGACATTTTCGTCGACAAAGCATTCCGCCCACGATAAACATACCTAGAATCCCTAGACCATTCATTGTGACAAGCGTTAAGATAGTTGCAGTAACAATAAACGCTGCCCCAAGCAATCGAGCAAAACCAGACCAACATTCTGAAGTCATTCCACATTTCTTGGCATCTTTCATCTCATTCTCCTAGATAATATTGATGGAGCTACATTACTAATAATAGATCAATTAGTAAAAATAACAAACGACTCTAATTCTCTTGATTGAGGTTTAATTGACGTTCATATAATCGATTAATTGTTTGACTATTCACATTCAAAGCATACAAACATTTTATCCCCTGATTCAATATAAATTGTTTATAAATTCCTCTATCTAAAAAACGAATAGCAGATGTGGTTGCGACATAAGGTAATAAAGTCGGTTGGCACATCACATTCAAATTCTCCGAAAGTGCTGTATCTTCAAAAATAGCAATATCAGGAATCGGTTTAACATCCAAATAACTTTTTTTAACCAACATACAATGATCTAAATAAACAATCGCTTTTTTCTTAACGCGCACTTGATTGGAATACCAAGAAATAAATTTAAGAAAAAAGTGCGGATGATCAAACGCATGTGTAAATGCAGCCCACTCAAATTGTGCACCCTTTTCTTTGATAAACTGAATCCCTGCATCCGAAATCACAGAGCGTGGATGATGAAGTAAAATCATTGCTGCACTCGCCTGCTTAATGCCAAAATTTAACCGTGCAGCACGTGTTGACGCATTTAATACATGCACACATACATCTTGTTGCTTAATCCATTCAACTGTGCCATCCGTGGATCCACCATCAACACAAATCACCTCAAAAAAAGGATCTCTTTTAAATAAACGTAATATTTTAGACAAATAAGGATTTTTTATCTCATTAAAAACAGAAACAATCACTGTTATCATTTTATGATTATCCTCTATGAATAATCTCTCGTTATAACACCTTAACCTTTAACTTTACACAGAAAAATAAGGCGCACGCTCATTAAGACTATCATCCAAAGAATGATTAAATATAGAGCGCGAAACATGAGGAGACTTTGGCACGACACGATATTGCGCATCTTCAGGCAGTTCTTGCAATTCTGCTAACTCTAAAAAATTGAACTGGTGCTGCTGATAATACATCACCTTGCATCACTTGATTTCCCCAAAAAAGTATTCGCAATATGATTAAGAATATAAATTCTTAAACTATTGCACTTTAATGCCACGCTTCACTTTAATCAATACGAAAACCTATTTCTGCAAACTGACCATTTTGTTGCTACGCTTCTATATAGACTGCTTCTAAAAAAGAGAGAAAAACATGTTAAGGACCTTTCTAACAAGCCTTACCTTTTTATTACTCACAAGCCTTACCCCATGCTATTCAGAATCAGCCGCTGCAGCACCTGACAAAACGCCCCCCCCTATTCGTGAAATCGCCATCACCCTTGATGATTTACCGCTTGTAGGTTCAACAGGTCATAATGAAGCAGCACTTAAACGTGAACACGACCGTTTTTTTCGCATTTTAGATGTACTGGTTGACAATCACATTCCTGCTACAGGTTTTGTGATTGCAGGCTCTATTGGAAAAGGACAATGGGCATTCCTAGAAGCTTTTCACGATGCAGGTCTTACCATCGGTAATCATACCTACTCACATGCTAATCTGAACAGCATGTCGAGCGAAAAATATATTGAAAACGTAGAACGTGCAGATAAAATTTTAAACCCACTTATGTCACACCCCCGATATTTCAGATATCCATATCTTGCTGAAGGACGTGGCGAGAAAAAAGCGGAAGTTCAGCAATATTTAGCTGAACATGATTATATTATTGCTCCCATCACAATTGATACCAAAGACTTTAGATTCAACAGCCAATTGTATCGTGTACCCTATCGTTCACGACCCAATTACCTTCCTAAACTTAAAAAACAATATTTAAGTTATATTTGGAAGCAAACCCTACGCGCTGAGAAAAAAGCCAACGGTAAACCCGTTAAACAAATTATTTTATTACATGCAAACTTACTCAACAGCCATTTTTTAGGCGATATTATTCAAATGTATCGTGACCATGGTTATACGTTTATTAGCCTAGAGGAAGCCTTAAAAAGCCAGGCTCAGTCCACTTCATTGGACAAAGCCCAACAAGCACAAACAGCTAATACAACAGAATCAGCAACTTAGCGCTTTTAGTTGCCTTAACAACTTTATTTCCAGATAATAGCGCTCTTACTATTTTTTGAGATCAGTTGCCATGAGCAGACAAATCACTTGTAAAAAACTAAACCAAACCCTTGATGCACTAGAAGCCCCCCCTTTTCCAGGCCCTTTAGGCGCACGAATTTATGACAATATTTCACAAAAAGCTTGGAATGCATGGCTTAATCATCAAACCATGTTAATTAACGAATATCGATTGGCTTTAATTGACCCCAAAGCACGTACTTTTCTTCAAGAAGAAATGGAAAAGTACTTTTTTGGTGAAGGCTCAGCACCTCCTGCTGGATTTTCCGAAGAAAAAAACTAATTTTTACTTGACTCTAAATGCTAGTCAGCGTTTAATACCCCCCTGTGTGGCCAGGTAGCTCAGTCGGTAGAGCAAAGGACTGAAAATCCTTGTGTCCCTGGTTCGATTCCAGGTCTGGCCACCATCTAACGTTATGATGTACAGCACTTTCTTGTTTGCCGAGAAATAACGGGGCTTATTCTGCATGAATAATGCTAATCAGACATTATCCAAAACCAAGATCATGATTATTCCTGGTAATCCGCCTGCCAGCTATTTTTATGAAGCATGGAAAAAAGAACTTGAACACATCACAAACAATGAAGTCATCATTGAATATTACCCCTCTTTCGAAAAGATCACCTGCTCTCTTGAATATTTAAAAGAAGTTGAACGTTTTTATAGCAAAAAAATAACAGCCCACGAAAAAATCATTTTAATAGGTCATTCTGTTGGTGGATATATTGCTCTGAAAATATTAGAAAAGTATCACCGAAGCATTGAACATTGTGTACTCTTATTCCCTTTTCTTCACTCCCCAAGATTTAGAGGTAAACTTGTTCTTGGGGCACTCAATCAACTCAACAAAAGAAAATATTTAAAAACAAGACTAACTGGCTTGTCACGATCGCTTCGTTGGCTTGATGAAGATATTCAAAGGCTAACCCAAAATGAAATCACGAGCGGTTTAAATTTTGCGTCTCACGAACACAAAACCATTGGACGTAAAAAAAACATTGATATTAACCCCACGTTACATCCCAAAATGACACTCTATTACACAGATAAAGATACCTGGTGTTCAAAAAAGGTTGTGAAAAGCCTTCATCCAGAACTCAACACTGAATGGGTCGATGTAAAACATCACTTTGTTACTTCTAAAGCCGAGAGAACAATAATCAACAACCGCCTTTTTACACAATAAAAATACCGTACATAAAATGAACTATAATCAAGCTAAACATCAATACTTTAAATAGGTAAGGAGTTGTATAAAGCCTTTCTTCAAGCAAGCAACGTTAGATACTCAGGCCTTGCATTATCAGAAGTCAGCCTAGAGGCTGTTGCAATGGGTTAAGCTCTCAGCAACCACTTTGTTACGCGTAAGATACTGCTTAGTTGGCACCGTTGCAAAAAATAGTGGGTTTATACTATACCCATTGCCAATGAAGTTGCGAGATCATAATTGCCTTTAAAGGTTGAAAGGCAATTTAAATCTTGAGGGAATGCAAAGACATGAGGGTATTTAAAACACTTGGAATGCTCCCTCTCCCTCAGCGGAAAACACACT
>JAHZKF010000014.1 GCA_022600575.1 Gammaproteobacteria bacterium
CTGTTTTAACAAGCATTCATAATGCCCTCTCCCCAACCCTCTCCCTGCCATAACCTCAGTGTTTTAGTGTGTTTTCCGCTGAGGGAGAGGGAGCATTCCAAGTGTTTTAAATACCCTCATGTCTTTGCATTCCCTCAAGATCATAATTGCCTTTCAACCTTTAAAGGCAATTATGATCTCACAACTTCATTGGCAATGGGTATATAGCGCCTTTATATATTCATTAAACATATTTCTGTATCTGGGCTAAAAAACAAGGCCTGCCTCACGCACAGCCCAAAATATCACTCATGTGCTATATTTTTATTAATCGCTAAACCGATTCATTCGAATACAAGGACGTGTACTCATGAGTAAAAAAGAAATCCTCTCATATATCAAAAAAAATAAAATTGAATATATTGATTTACGATTTACTGATACTCGTGGTAAAGAGCAACATGTCACCGTTACACCTGAAACAGTTGATGATAATTTTTTTAAAGAAGGTAAAGCATTTGATGGTTCATCCATTACTGCTTGGAAAAGCATTGAAGAATCCGACATGCTTCTCATACCCGACGAAGATAAATTTAAAGTCGATTTATTTAGAAAAAGACCGACCATTATTTTAAGATGCACAGTCTTTGATCCTAAAACCAGTAAACCCTATGAATTTGGCCCAAGAGCCACAGCTATTCGCGCTGAAGCGTATCTTAAAAACAGTCATATTGCTGATACAGTCCTGTTTGGACCTGAAACAGAATTTTTTATCTTTGATCAGGTTATCTTTGAAACCAATATCAATGGATGCCAATATCGTGTGGATTCGGAAGAAGCCATGTGGAATGCAAACAATACCAATTTAGACAAAAATTTAGGCTATCACACCCCCGTTAAAGGAGGATACTTTCCTGTCCCCCCTGTCGATTCAGGCGCTGATTTAAGAGCAGAAATTTGTAGCTACTTAAAACAAATGGGGCTGTTCATTGAAGTACATCATCATGAAGTCGCCACAGGTGGCCAAGCCGAAATCGGAACACGATGCGATACACTGACTGAAAAAGCGGACCAATTGCAAATTATCAAATATGTCGCACATTCGGTGGCTCACCTGCACGGAAAAAGCATTACCTTTATGCCAAAACCACTCATGAACGATAATGGTAACGGCTTACATGTTCATCAATCACTGATGCGTAATGGTCAAAATATTTTTGCAGGCGATAGATACGCAGGACTATCTGAAACAGCACTTCATTATATAGGTGGCATCATTAAACATGGTAAAGCACTCAATGCTTTTACCAATGCATCAATTAATAGCTATCGCCGTTTGGTTCCAGGATTTGAAGCACCTATTTACTTAGTTTACTCAGCCCAAAATCGTTCAGCTGCTATTCGAATTCCCTACACGCCCTCAGTTAAAGGCACACGCGTCGAAGTACGATTCCCCGATGCGACAATGAACCCTTATTTGGCCTTTTCTGCCATGTTAATGGCAGGTCTTGATGGCATTAAAAACAAAATTGACCCAGGTGAAGCCACTGATACAAATCTATATGAATTATCAGAGAGTGCCGCAAGACAATTACCCTCTGTTTGTTATTCATTAGATAATGCCTTAGAACATCTACAAAAAGATCATGCTTTTTTATTAGAAGGTGATGTTTTCACTGAAAATCAAATTGAACGCTATATCTCTATTAAAATGCAAGAAGTTATTAAAGCACGTGCTTGTACACATCCGATTGAGCTAGAAATGTATTATGATTTATAGCTCATCAGTCTTTTCGCATTCATCTAAAGCAGACATACTTACGTTTTTTGACCACCCGCATCACCATCTAACGGCGTTGCAATCGGGGTAACCCCAATGTTTGGATTAATCCCGCAATCATCCAATATTTTTAAGAAATTATTACCTTTTTTCGTTAACGTATCGATACAATAAATTTTAAGGTAGCTATCCACAATATAAGCGTATTCGGGTAAATTTAAAATCGCTAAGATTTTCTCTGCTCGCACCAAATGATGTGGCAACGCTGCATCACAAGTTTGGAACAATACGGCTCCCAACATCTGAGCGATGCTTGCGCGTCGTGGTTTCTCTGCCAAATAAAAACGCTGAATACACTCATCAATAGTTCGGTCTTTATCCCAAGCAACCCAAGAGTTATACAACACGATCGCTTCTTCTTCTGAGAAAGGATGCGACACACCTAACTGCTGCATGGCATAAGCCACCGGTACAACCCCTTGTACATTAGCCCACGAACAATTTCCTGTGATTTGCGCTGAAAGTGGCATTTTTAACACCGGCTCCAAACCCAAAATACGATTAATTGTCTGATGAAAGTAGTCTCTCGGCTGGCGTTTGTATAAAAATTGATGCACAAAATCAGGCGTTAAAGCCCCTGGTTTTTTCATCCGATAAATATTAACGGTTCCTTCTTTAATACTATTCTCACCTCGGTCAATTTTAGCCCACCATTCACCATATCGTACAAAACAAAAAGCATGCCCTCTGCTCGCTGCAGGTAAAATCAATAAAGGAGTCTCAACTAATTCAGCAATCCGTGCCCGATGCTGTTCACTTAAAGAAGATTGACGTTGTAATTGCAACAACTCATCGGCCACCTCAAATGCATCAATCACGCCATACAATAATCCAAAATGTCGACGCAGGTGCCTTGTCGAATAACTACTCGTAAATCGCATGAGTGAGTCACGAATAATGGCCACTGTAAATTCTAAAATAAACCCTTCGTAATTCACTTCAATAAATTTATTTTCAGTCGTTAAGATATCAACATCACCCTTTAATTCAAACCGATGACCTAATAACTTAGCTGCAATAAAATCAAGGGCAAAATCAAGCTTTCCACCATATTGATACAAGGCATGCTTAATATCATGCTGGCCACGCAACACGGGATAGACCAAAACGGAAAGACCTGCACGTGTGAATGCATTTGGATTAGCCCCTGCCTTCAGCAAACCTTTGGTGAAGTTTAAATCATCGTTATCAACGGCCCAATGTAATGCGGTTCGCTTACTGACATCTTGCTCATTGATATTTGCACCGCGCTCTAAAAGTGCTTTGGCAATCGCTGGTTGCTTTGCAATGACCGTTTCAATCAATGGCGTAAATCCATATTCATCCATATCATCCAAGGATTCACCTTGACGCATATACGCCTCAAAATCTGGCATTTTTCCTTGCAAAATATCATTCGCAATGGTCATATCTTACCCCTATGACGGCCCTGATGGCTTCATGGATGGATCGTTCGTTAACCTATCTTGCAACTCATTCCGTTTTTGCAATTTCAACTGCTGCTCTAATTGATATTCCTCTTGCCCTTCAGGTGTTGTTAAATCTGGTAATGGATTCACATCTGGCTCTAAACCATCATACTGCTGCTTATCTCCTAAAAGAGGATGCGTTGGGCTGCTTTCAAGGCCTTCATCAAGTGAACTTTCTTTACGTGGTGCATCCCTGTCACGACGAGCTTCTGACGCCAAACCTGTTTCTGCTATCAGTCCTGCTATTTCTATTTTTCGCCGCGCATCTTCACGCTCTGGTGTGTCATCACCTAGATAGCTCTCTCGTCTAGGTCGCCTACGCCCACGCCCTGAATCCCCTTCGCGTCCTGTCCCACCTCTATCATCTTCATCCGAATCACTATCGACTTGTTCCCGCTTAAACACACGTCCTGATTTAAGCTTATCCCAATAACTTTCTTTTTGGCGCAAGACACCCTCGCGTTTTAGCGTGTCATCATCCAAAGTACTGATTGGTCTTTTAGGTGTTTTAGCCATAATACTTATGAGTATAAGTCATAAATAATCACGTTGCAGGATTTCAGCAATTTGTACTGCATTACTTGCTGCCCCTTTTCGAACGTTATCTGCAACCACCCACAGATTAAGCCCTGATGGATGCGAGATATCTTCTCGAATACGGCCCACAAATACCTCATCTTGACCCACAGCATGCGAAATAACAGTCGGATATTTTTTCTTACTCGGTGTATGGTCAACCACATTAATACCGGGCGCCTTTTTCAACAGTGTACGCGCTTTAGCAGCTGTCAGTGGTTTTTTAAGTTCTAAATGCAATGCTTCTGAATGCCCATAAATCACAGGCACACGAACGGCTGTTGGATTAACCTGAATCGTATCATCTTCCAGGATCTTTTTTGTTTCCCACACCATTTTCATCTCTTCGCGGGTATAACCATTGTCTTCAAAATCATCAATATGTGGTAACGCATTAAAAGCAATTTGCTCTGTATAGGCTTTTGGTTTTTTAACAGCACGGCCATTTAAAAGCTCACCCACCTGGCCAATCAATTCATCAATCGCTTCTTTACCCGTTCCTGAAACCGATTGATACGTTGCAACATTCACACGTGTAATGCCGACCGCATCATACAGTGGCTTTAACACAACCAACATTTGAATGGTCGAACAATTAGGGTTTGCAATAATCCCGCGTTTTGTATAATCAGCAATACGGTCAGGGTTCACTTCTGGCACAACTAATGGGATATCATCGTCATAACGAAAACACGAGGTATTATCAATCACCACACATCCTGCTGCTGCTGCCTCAGGTGCATATTGTTTTGATGCTTCACTACCCGCCGAAAAAAAAGCGATATCTGCATCTCTAAAATCAAATTTGGCAACATCTTCAACATCCAGTGCTTTTTTTCCAAAATAAACCGTCTTACCTGCCGAGCGCTCACTTGCCAAAGGATATAATTCCGCCACTGGAAATTCACGCTCCTCTAATACCGTGAGTAATGCTTCACCAACAGCCCCTGTTGCTCCTACAATTGCTATGTTTAATTTTCTCATGTTTTCTCTCTTACAACCCATTTTGCGCCCTATGGCACATCCTATTGTTTAAAATGTTGTTTTAATTGTTCAGCTGTCAATAAAAACACACCCGTACCACCTGATTCAAAATCAAGCCAAGTAAACGGCACGTCTGGATACGCTTCTGCTAATGCCTCTTCACTATTCCCTACTTCCATCACCAAAATACCTTGTTCACTCAAATATTTCGAAGCTGAAAAAAGCATTTTCTCAACAATCGCAAGACCATTATTATCAGCATACAAAGCCAGCTCTGGTTCATGTTGATATTCTTTAGGTAAGGTTTTCATCTCATCCGCACCCACATAAGGCGGATTACTAATAATCAAATCATATGTTGCATGTGGTAATGCATCAAAACAATCCGATTGCAGTAACTTCAGTTGTTCTTCAACCCCATGTTGCACTCGATTCATTTGAGCCACTTCAAGTGCCTCACGAGAAACATCGACTGCATCAACCAGTGCATCAGGAAACGCATGACAACATGCAATTGCAATGCATCCACTACCCGTTCCTAAATCCAAAATTCGTTTTACATCACTTGCTTCAATCCAAGGAGAAAAATGTGTAGCAATACATTCTGCAATAGGAGAGCGAGGAATTAACACACGTTCATCCACATAAAAAGGCCAGTTTAAAAAATGCGCTTGATTGGTTAAATAAGGTACTGGTACCTGTTTAATCATTCGTTTCTCAAGTTGTTTCGTCAGGTGCTTTTTCTCATCTGGTGTCAGTCTTGCATTAAGTAGCATAGCATTCATATCATGAGGCAGAGATAAACTCCCCATGACCAACGCTAAAACATCATCCCAAGCATTATCTGTACCGTGTCCATAATAAAGCGGGGTTTTATTTGCCATCGATAAACCAAATCGTAAAAAATCAATCACCGTTTCAAACGATGCTGTGGCGTCCTGATAAGATTCCACCTATTTACTCCCAAATGGTTTATTATACGCAAACAAGGCATATATAGGTAGACACCAGGACAATCCATGGATTCAGACAAAAAATCATTGTTTCAAGAAGCCATGAAAGATGTCAAACCGCTTCAAAAATCAAATAAAACGCAACATAAAAAAAAAAGAATCAAACCCACTCAACGTAAAACACCTGACGACATATCCCACGCACCTAAGCCTATTTCTACCTCATTGAGCCATCCTTGGGATACGTCTAATATTCGCCCCGAAACCACTTTAAGCTTTGGCAAAACACAAATACAAGCAAAACAATTTAAATCTTTAAAACAAGGGACTATCCGCCCAGAGGCCAAACTTGATTTACATGGTCTGTATTTAGACGAAGCAAGTGATACACTGGTTCAATTTATTGATGATGCACGTGAACAAAATATGCGCTGCATACTGATTATTCACGGAAAAGGGGGCCGTTTTCACGAACCCCCCATTCTAAAAGCACATGTTAACCATTGGCTAAAACAATTACCCGAAGTCCTTGCTTTTCACAGTGCGCTTGCACGTGATGGTGGTCATGGTGCTGTGTATGTATTACTTAAACGCTACAACTAAAACCAACACTATCATCCACATCAGCGCTTCTCACTTTAGTTGTGTCAACACCTAAAACATTAAGGCCTGTCACACACAATCGTACAGCAAGTGAAGCTACCTGTAGGTAAAGTTCAATGGCTGCCATAGATGTCAATACAATGCTTGCCACAACCGCTTCCACCATATCGACCAACTTGTTGGCAACACCAGTTGGAGATAATTTAACAGCTTGAGCAAGGGCTGCTGGGAAACATAACATGAATTTTTGTACTTCATAGGCTGCTAAAGCCGAATAAATATAAGGCTTCATAATGAGGCTGGTTACATCATCTGAAAAAGCACTATAGCTTTTAAACGCCGAAAAATCAGCTTGATTAAAACGCTTTGAGTAATTAAACCAATGCGCATTGGCATTATTTAATGGTTGGGATGGCTCACCATAATGATTATATAAATAAGTTCCTTCAACTGAACGTTCTGTATGTGATGCTCTAAGACGTGCACCCAATTGATCGAAAAAAGATTGACTAGAAGGCATAACTTAACTCCCATATAAATTTAAGCGATTATTATACATGATGATCTACAAGAATACAACTAGTAACTGCTTCGTGTAAGAAATCCTTGAATGGATCATACTGAAAAAACATTCATATCTGCTTTATCCTCTGCTTCTCTTGCTTCTTCTTTCCCTAAATCAAATAACAGTGGGACACTCAAAACACATCGCATGGTAATGGATGCAAGTTGTAACATCACTTCCAGTGCGATGTAACAATCTAAAATATGTCCTGCAACCAATGCTTCTAGTCCATCAATCCCGGCGTCAATCGCTTTTATAGGTGAAGCAGTCAATGCATGTGCAAGAAAAGCTAAAAGATAATAAGCTATTTTTAAAGTTTCAAACAGCCTCAAGCCAAAAAGTATCATGGGCTTTAAAATAAGACTCTCAATATCGCTTGCAAAATCACTCGCATTTTCAAATGCTTCAAAACGGCCACGATTCAAGGGGTTAAACCAAGATGCATTAGCATCTAATGGTGTGCTAGGACTCGGAAAAAAACGATATATCTTCGTTGCATTTTTTGCGCGATCATCCCATTTACTAATAAGACGCTTAACCGTTCGCTCAGGAAAACTTTGACTCGCTTCAGACATTTTTTAATTCCCATATATTTTTTGATATTATTAATACACCATGTCTCTAAAAAAAGCAATTACTTTGCGATAATGAGCTTGATCTTCAGGTAAAAACCTCGTACTATCTGGGCAATTTTTTTTAACCGAAATTAACTCAGTCCATGACCAAAGAAACCATCATTTTAGGCATCGCAGGCCCTTCAGCTTCGGGTAAAAGTTTACTGGCTAACACCATTGTTAATGGCCTTGGCTCTGACCAAGTGGTTATTATCACTGAAGATTCATATTATAAAGATAACAACCATCTTCCTTTTGAAACCCGGGAAAAGATTAATTACGACCATCCCGATGCATTTGACCATGCTTTATTGGCTGAGCATATTAAACAACTCCAAGCCGGTAAGTCGGTACAAATTCCAACCTACTCACATTCTAAGCACGTTCGTCTTCCTGAAACACGGACAGTTGGCGGACACGCCATTATTATTGTTGAAGGTATTTTGCTTTTCAGTGAAGAAACACTTCGCAAACTGATGGACATTCGCATTTTTATGTCAGCCCCGCTTGATGTCTGTCTTATCCGACGACTCAAGCGTGACGTAGTTGAACGTAATCGTTCTGTTGAATCGGTGTTACATCAGTATGAAACTACGGTTCGCCCTATGTATTTACAATTTATCGAACCTTCAAGCCGACATGCCGATCTGATTGTACCTCGCGGTGGTGAAAATCATATTGCAATCGATACCATTCAAGCTAAAATCCGTGAATTATTATCAAGCACACCCAATTAAAAGAATATTAAAAAGGAGATGTCTATGGGTATTTTAACTGGAAAAAAAGCGCTTATTGTCGGACTCGCAAGTAATCGTTCGATTGCTTATGGCATTGCTAAAGCCTTCCATGCCCAAGGTGCATCTCTGGCTTTTACCTACCAAAACGAAAAGTTACAGTCTCGGGTTCAAAGAATGGCTGCAGAATTTGGCTCGGACTTAACCTTTCCTTGCGACGTCGCACATGACCATTCCATTACACATGCCGTTGAAGAGCTTCGTAAATATTGGGATAGCTTAGACACACTTGTCCATTCTGTTGCATTTGCACCAGCTGACCAAATTGGGGGCGACTTTGTCGATAATGCCAACCGAGAAGGATTTCAAATTGCACATGATATTAGTGTTTATAGCCTCGTTGCCTTAACCAAAGCCGTGTTACCCATGATGGAAGACACCAATGGTTCTGTTTTAACCTTGAGTTATTTTGGTGCTGAAAAGGCTGTACCTAACTACAACGTCATGGGCGTTGCCAAAGCAAGTTTAGAAGCGACTGTACGTTATCTTGCTGCAAGCCTTGGCCATCGTGGACTTCGTGCGAATGCCATCTCAGCAGGCCCGATTAAAACATTAGCGGCCGCAGGCATTAAAGATTTTAGAAAAATTCAAAGTGCTTATGCAGGTGTCGCACCTTTGCAACGTAATATTACAGCAGATGAAGTCGGTAACGCCGCTGCCTTTTTATGTTCAAGTATGGCGTCAGGCGTTACCGGTGAAGTGATGCATGTTGATGCAGGCTATCACGCTGTGTCAGGCTGTAACCTAAACGAAGCTTAATTTATAAAGTATACGCCTGGGTAACAGTCTCAGATAATGGCGCATCTCTATAAAAAGCATCCAAATCAGATACCGACGACGATGATGGCGCAGAAGAAGATACATTCTGCGCTACTTGCACATTAGCCGTCGACTTCATTCGCATATCTACCGTCATGTTACCCACTTTAATGATGCCATTTTCAAACTCTTGGCCTTCAAGATCACCTGATCTTAATACACGAATGGTATCTAAGTGCTTCTGTTGCTTCTCTGTTCGGCATGCTTGACTGAATAATGCATGATTACCATATTTATTGGGTACAGCACCCGCCCCCATTTCACGTCTTAATAGAGCAATAGCAATGCGTACTTTCATGGGATCAAGATCTTCTTTATCACATAAATGTTTCTCTTCAGCTTTTGTTAATTGAACGCGTCCAAAATCTTTAGCAACAAAGCTATTACTTCCGAACGTTTCTTTAAAATTCTCTCCAGAAATAAGATCTGAAAAACCAAACAAAAGTGCATGTGAGACGGAGGTAAAAAGTAATCCAAGGCAAGTCACCCCAAAAATACTCCAACCAACCAGGTTACTTGCTCCTGCCGCTACTAAAATAAGAGGAACCAGTGCTGTTGCACCTAAAAAAGAACCCGCCGCACTAATACCCAATAAACCAAGTGAAAGCATGGCATATGACCGCCCTTCATTATGTCGGAGCCGCTCAATGATATCTGCAATTTCACCAAATAAATAAATCGATGCAATCACAGCAGATGCAAGCATCATCACCACTGCAATAAACGCAACAATAACGAACAAACCATTATCTTCTTTCTTAGAATCATTTGAACCTGAATAATAATTATTTGTGGTGCCACCGCCACCTCGATTAAATAAATACATCCAAAACCAAAATGAATCTGATGAATGTGAACAAGAGCAACAAGAACGGCGGCATCGACTGCAATCCACATCAATGGTTTCGTATCGGTACCGTCTAACGGGTTCTGCAGATACATTAGCAGCATGCACAACTGATGGCGTTGCCGTAACGGGGGTTGCTAAAGCAGGTTTAGGCAGTGATTTAACAAAGCCATCTAACAAACCATCAATTGCTGATGATTCTAAACCACCTAATGCTTTAATATCTTTACGCAAAGCATTTTTTTCAAGCTCTTGCTTTAAAGCAAATTTTAAATCTGCCTCGCTTAAATCAGTTGTAGAAAAACGGGCATCAATATCAGCTCTACCTTGAATCAATTTTCCAACTAATCGATAGATGGTATTATTGTCGTACAAGCCTTGATTATCTTTTTCTGATTTATTAAGCATCAGCATGTTCTCCATTTGACCGTAAAAATAGTGGCTGTATGATATCAAAAAAAGAACAATTGATCAATATAAGATCAAGATAATGTCAAACCAATGTTAAAATGTCCCCCTCTAAAAAAATTCTAGTGAGATACATAACCTATACAGCAGCGACGGCATTTTGTGTGTTATGTGAATAAAATCATTCTTATGAAAAAAGTGATCATCCATCAGGCTTTATGAAAGGTATCAAGGCAATTTACTGCTTAAAATCACTGGATGGCCCGAATAAATCAGGCCACGTAAACGGGGAACAAATATCAACAACCCCTAACCGGTTAATTTTTATAAACTCCTTCTCCCGCTTGCGGGAGTCACTATGCTGTTATTGAGAGGATTAAAAAAAGGGGCGCTGCCCCTTTAAATCCCCGAGATATTTAAGAAGGGAATTTAAGCATAAAAAAGCGGCTTAAGCCGCTTCAAAATTCCCTTACGGTCATCGGCGTCCCC
>JAHZKF010000015.1 GCA_022600575.1 Gammaproteobacteria bacterium
AAAATGCTGCAGAGCTGGATTTTGCTTCAGTGCAACGTTCGAACCCTGAAATGGAACGTCGAGCACAAGAAGTGATTAATACTTGTTGGGCAATGGGCGATAAGAGTCCGATTGTGAGTATTCTTGATGAAGTAACCATTGCCAGGGGTGAATGGCACCTAGTTTGTGTCTGGCACGGATGTGATTTGTGAGTGCTATTTCTTGTGTTTTGAGTTGTTTATTGAGGGCTTTAATGCTTTTGGTGATAGACTGAATTTCTTGCTTTTTTTGTTTTATTTGGGGAGTCAAAAGGTGTAATTCATGCAAGTCTTTGCTCATTTTTTTTTCTGTGTTGGCTAGTTTTTTATATAAATCATTGCGTGAACTTGTATCTTGAGAGAGTTGCTCTTTTATGCTCACCATACGTGCTTCAAGTTGGTTTAATTGACTTTTTGTAGGTGAGCTGTAAGCGTTTATAGATAAGCAGATAGAGAATATAAAAGAAAGAGGATATTTTTTCATTGGGATGTGTCACGTGTTAAAAGCGAGTGGCCGCTCATGGTATTAGGTGGTTGGATGTCAAGTAAAGTGAGTATCGTTGGTGCAATATCAATGAGTGAACCGATTGTATTGGGCTTAAATTGCCAGTTTTCAGGGCCTACATAGAGTAAGGGCACGAGATTAGTGGTGTGTGCAGTATGGGTTTGTTGGGTGTCTTCATCAAACATGGTTTCAGCATTACCGTGGTCTGCTGTAATGAGTAACTGACCGTGAAAGGGTTTTAACGCTTCTCCAATGGTATGCATGGCGTCATCCAGGCAGTTGATGGCTTTAACTGTGGCATCAAAGTCACCGGTATGTCCTACCATGTCAGCATTGGCGTAATTGCAGATGATAACGTCGTGAGTTTTATTTTGAATGGCGTGTGTAATGGTATCTGTAATGGCAGACGCACTCATTTCAGGTTTTAAATTATAGGTTGCAACTTTAGGGGACGGAATAAGAACTCTATCTTCTCCTGGAAAAGCGGCTTCTGTACCGCCGTTTAAAAAGAAAGTCACGTGGGCATATTTTTCAGTTTCGGCAACGCGAAGTTGACGTAAGTGGTGTTTTGATAAAACTTCTCCAAGTGTTTCGGTTAAATTAAAAGGTGGGAATACGGGCTGTGTGTTTAAGTTGTCTGAGTAGCGCGTCATACTAATAAAGCAGTCAAGTTTAGGGTGTTCTGCGCGAGGAAATACATCGAAATGAGGGGAAGTAAAAGCTTCTGTGAGTTGTCTTGCTCTATCAGAACGAAAGTTGAAGAAAAAGATGGCATCGTTATTTTGGATGGGCTTCGCTGTACCGATTTGGGTAGGAGGAATAAATTCATCAAAAATGCCTTGTTGATAATAAAATTCGATAGCTGCTTTGGGCGTTTCAAATTGCGATTTAGTTTGGCCTTCGGTCAGGCATTGATAGGTACGCTCGATACGATCCCATCGTTTGTCACGATCGAGTGCATAATAACGGCCAGAGAGAGAGTTAACGGTTATATTCGGGGTATCAATGAGAATGTTTTCGAGTCGCTCGACACTTTTAAGTGCACTTTGAGGAGAGGTGTCGCGACCATCAAGAAAAAGATGTAAGGCAATCTGCTGGAAATCGTGTTGTTGACATAGTTTTAAGAAAGCGAACAGATGATTTTCATGACTATGTACACCACCTGGCGAGAGTAATCCCATCATATGAAGGGTTTGTTTGGTTTTTTTTAAGTGATGGATAGTATCTAATAAAAGAGAATTTGTATTAAATTCGCCCGTTTCTATGGCTTGATTAATACGGGTAAAGTCTTGAGAAATCATGCGTCCAGCACCAATGTGCATGTGACCTACTTCGGAATTTCCCATCTGCATATGCGGCAGACCGACCGGCTCGCCTGACGCTTCGAGTAAAGCATGTGGTCTATCTTGCCACCAGGTATCCCATTGTGGGGTATGGGCTTTTGCGATGGCGTTATGGGGTTTTTCTTCAGAATAACCAAAGCCATCGAGGATCATAAAAACCAAGGGGGGGGGATTCAGCATGTTAGCTCTTAAACTTTTGTGATAAAGAGGTTAGACTATAGGCCATTTTTTTCAATGGATGAAGTAGTTTGAATCAAAAAATACCACAGCATGTCGCGATTGTGATGGATGGCAATGGCCGTTGGGCTGAAAGCCGCGGCCTGCCGCGTGCCGAAGGACATCGTGCAGGCGTTGAGGCGATACGAGGTATCGTTAAATTCTGCTCTAAACAAAAGATTTCAACTTTAAGTGTGTTTGCTTTTGGTCAAGAAAACTGGGCGCGTCCAAAAGAAGAAGTTGATTTTTTAATGGCATTATTTTGTCAAACCATTGAGCGTGAAATGGCCGAAGTTCATGAAAAAGGTGTCTGCGTGAAGTTTATAGGAGAGCGAGAAGGATTAGATGACGCGCTACAAACTTTGATGCAATCGGTTGAGTCGCTTACAAAAGATAATCAGACACTGACGGTTAATGTTGTCATGAATTATAGTGGTCGTTGGGACATTGTTCAGGCGACACGTCAATTGGCCCACCGGATTCAGGCGGGCACGCTTTTACCCGATGAAATAAATGAGACCGTTTTTTCTGAGGCGTTGGCAACAACTGGGTTACCTGAGCCAGATATGTTCATTCGGACCAGCGGAGAGCGGCGCATTAGTAACTTTTTTTTATGGCAACTGGCTTATAGTGAGTTTTATTTTACGGATACCCCATGGCCTGAATTTACACCGGATGAACTTGAAAAAGCCTTGATTTGGTTTGCTTCACGTGAACGGCGGTATGGCAAAACATCGGGCCAAATATTAGAGGAAGAAAATGCTTAAAAAACGCTTAATTACGGCGGCAATTTTAGTACCGTTGGTTTTATTCGCCATTCTTTATGCCAATTACTGGGTCTTGCTCGGGTTGCTTGCATTTGTATTTGGGCTTGCTTCTGATGAATGGGGAAATTTAACACCAGTCTCAAGCTTGCGTGAGCGAGCTATTTTTTTAATTGTTTTATTCTTAGGGGTGGTTGTCTGTTTTGCATGGTTTAAGATTTGGCTTGTTTTAGGTCTTGTGCTTTGGTGTCTGATGTTTCTTGCTGTGATAACTTATCCAACTTCTCAGCGTATTTGGGGTTTTTCTTGGTGTGTGGCTTTACTTGCAATGGTTTTTTTACCATTGGCATCTGTTTCGGCCATAGGGCTTTATCAGCAACCGCATGGTCCGGGGCTTATTGTTTATGTATTAGCACTGGTGGGTGTTTCAGATTCAGGCGCTTATTTTGTGGGTAATTTCTTAGGAAAACATGCATTAATTCCACATGTCAGTTCGGGTAAAACCATTGAGGGTGCTTTGGGTGGTTTAATACTGCCAATGGGCGTTGCTTCGGTGGGGGCCTGGATTTGGTCACCTGGTGCGTATTTAAGTTGGTTCGGCCTTGCTTTAGTGACGGTCGTAGTGTCAATGTTCGGTGACTTATTGATTAGCATGCTGAAAAGGCGAAGGCATCTAAAAGATACGGGTTCGCTCTTGCCAGGACATGGTGGTGTGCTTGATAGACTAGATAGCTTACTTGCCGCATTGCCTTGGTTTTATGTGGGATTATATTATTTGTTTCCTGGATTTTAATGATGCTTTTGACTGTGTTTTATTTTATGCTGGCGTTGTTTTTATTGGTGACAATCCATGAAGCAGGGCACTTCTTTGTGGCGAGATGGTGTGGCGTTAAAGTGTTACGTTTCTCGTTTGGCTTTGGGCCTGTATTATTGTCAAGGCGCGACAAACGGGGGACAGAGTTTGTTTTTTCACTGATTCCACTTGGGGGCTACGTTAAGCTTTTGGATGAAGCCAATGGAGAAGTGTCGGCAGAAGAGCGCCATCTTGCATTTAACACAAAATCGATTGGGGCACGTATTGCTATTATTTTAGGCGGACCTTTATTTAATTTTTTATTGGCATTTTTTGCGTTTTGGTGGGTTTCAATGATTGGTATGGCAGCCCTTGCTCCTGTCATAGATGAAGTACAGCCCGTAAGCGTTGCGGCCACAGCAGGGTTCCTTTCGCAAGATGAAATAACGACAATAAATGGAAAATCAGTCGCGAGTTGGCGCGATGTGCGGTATGCTCTGATGCCTCATATGGGGGGGCATGGTTTGTTGGACATGGGGGTGGTTTCAAGAATAGATGGAAAAAAACGCCGTCTGCAGGTGCCTTTAGGACCCTGGTCAGCACCGTCACCTGAAACGGATTTGATCACGCAACTTGGGGTGACACCGTTTTTACCTAAAATTTTGCCGCGTGTAGCAGAAGTTTATGCAGATACGCCGGCCATGAAGGCGGGGTTGTTGGTTGGAGATGAAGTATTAGCTGTTGATGGACAAACAATTAGTGATTGGCGTGAGTTGGTTAACTATGTTAAAACCCGTCCAGATCAAAAAATAGTACTTACCTTGAAACGAGGCCAGAAGCAAAAACAGTTGGATGTGCAGTTGGGTCATCAGATGCAAGCAGGGAAATCAGAGGGAATGTTGGGTGTGCTTTCGGAACGAGGGCATTGGCCAAGTGATTTAGTGCGGATGCAACGCGCAGGACCAATAGATGCGTTGAGATTGGCGTCATCCCAAACGTGGCTTTTTACAGAAGCAACAGTTGTATGGATTGGGCGAATGTTTTTGGGTGATTTGCCCGTAAAAAATTTAAGTGGCCCTTTAGGAATGGCGCAAGGGGCAGGTGATTCGGCGCGGGGAGGATTAGTGTACTATTTGTCTTTCTTAGCGCTTGTAAGTATTGGACTTGGGGTTTTGAATTTATTGCCTATTCCTATCTTAGACGGAGGGCAGTTGGTGTACTCACTTATCGAGTTGTTAACGGGGCGTCCGTTATCAGAACGCTCTAAAGTGGTGGGTGTTTCAATGGGGTTGGTTTTTTTGATGGCTTTGACGGCTGTTGCATTAAGGAATGATGTGATTCGACTAACTGAATCACGACACGTGTCGGATGTAATAAAAAAATGAAAAATATGAAAAAACAAAATAATCGAACATTTGTGATGTGGTGTTGTTCTTTGATGCTTCTATTTTCTTTTGGACTGGAAGCAGCTTCATCTTATCGTTTTGTGGTGCGGGATATTAAAATCACGGGTTTGCAACGGGTGAGTACGGGAACCGTTCTTAATTATTTACCAGTTCAAGTGGGTGAAGAGGTTGGGCCTGAAGCGACACCGCGTATTATTCGTGCGCTATATGATACCGGTTTTTTTCAGTCAGTGGTGCTTGAGCGTGAAGGCAATACTTTAATTATTCAAGTGGTTGAACGAGCAACAATTGGTTCTGTATCGGTGTCAGGAAATAAAGATATTCCAAGTGATAAAATGAAAGATATTTTAAAAGAGCTTGGACTTGTTAAGGGGCGTGTCTTTCAGAGGGCATCGCTTGAGCGGCTCGAAAAAGAAATGAAGGTGGCTTATAACGCCCGTGGAAAATACAATGCGCGCATTGTATCAACCGTTACACCGCTGGCTGAGAATCGTGTGAGTATTCATATCGATATTTCTGAGGGGCGTGTTTCGCGTATTAAAGAAATTAAAATCATTGGAAATCATGATTTTACAGAAGCAGAACTGAAGTCCGAAATAGCGCTCTCAAGCCGTAATGTATTTACTTATTTCACTAAAAAAGATCAGTATTCTAAAACGGGTATGGATGCATCTATTGAGGCATTGCGATCGTTTTATTTAAATCGTGGTTATTTAAAATTTACGTTGATTTCTTCGCAAGTGCTGCTTTCACCAGATAAAAAAGATGTGTTTATTCATATTCATATTGAAGAAGGGCCACAGTATCATTTTTCAGGGTATAGTTTTTCGGGTAAAACGATTTTATCTAAAGAAAAATTAAATGAGCTCATTGATATTAAATCGGGGGATGTGTTTTCACGTAAAAAGGTGACAGAGAGTATCTCGGCTATTAGCCTTGCTTTGGGTGATTTAGGGTATGGTTTTCCTGCAATCAATGCCGATCCACGTATTAATGAAAAGGATAAAACAGTCTTTATTACGTTCATGATTGATCCCGGACGTCATGTCTATGTGCGTCGTATTAATTTTCATGGGAATACAAAAACCGGTGATTATGTGCTCCGAAACATGATGCACCAAGATGAAGGTGCGTTGCTTTCGTTACACAATATCAAAGAGTCTGAACGTCAATTACGTTTGTTGAATTACATTAAAGATATTAACGTGAAAACGACGCCCGTACCCAAAGCGAATAATTTAGTTGATTTAGATGTAGGGCTTGAAGAAACACCATCAGCTGAGGCGAGTGCATCTGCAGGTTACGGAACAACAGGACCGCAATTTAACGCATCGGTGAATCAACATAACTTTATGGGAACAGGTCGTACGGTTGGATTTACTTTTAATGCAACGTATTGGGGGCTTGATTACGCCTTCAATTATTATAATCCTTTTTATACCAACACAGGTGTTGGGCGAGGTTTAGCCTTATATTTCCAAACAGTAGATCCGCGAAAGTTAGATGTTGCTCAATATAGTGCGAATCGTTTTGGTGGAGATGTTAACTATAATATGTTGCTCAGTGAACGTAGCAGTTTGCAGTTTGGGTATGGTTACCAGGGTCTTAATATTCAAAACACAGGAAATATTTCGCAAATTCAAGAGTTTGAGCGGACGTTTGGTGGAGATTTTTATCAGATTCGTTTAAGTGGCGGTTGGAATAAAAACGGTTATGATCAAATGCCTTATCCAAATAAAGGGGTTAATCAGCAAGCCAGTGTTTTGTTAGCCTTACCTGCAACGTCTAAATCGTTTGAGTACTTTAAACTTGCCTATCAAGCACACTCTTATAAACCGATTGCGAAAGGGTTTATCGGAACCGTACTCGTGAATGCTCAGTATGGTAATCAGTTTAATAGTACAGGTTTACCGTTTTATGAGAACTATTTTGCAGGGGGTATCGCGATGCCAGGTCAGGTTCGTGGTTATGAGAGTTATTCTTTAGGTCCGCGAGACAGTAATGGAACGGCGATTGGTGCGAATTTATTATTAAATGGAACGGCAGGGTTGATTCTACCGTTTCCTTTAAGCCGAGATAACTTAAGAACAACCGTTTTTGTGGATGCAGGTAATGTGTTTGTTGCAGGAACGCCTCAGAACTTATCGGGTACAAATCCAGGACCTATGCGTTATTCTGCAGGGGTTTCGGTTGAGTGGCGCTCGCCGTTTGGACCACTGGTATTTAGTGTGGCTGAGCCGTTGAACAAACAACCGTTTGATCAGTCACAACCATTCCAGTTTACTTTGGCATCTGGTTTTTAGGTTTATCGTAAGTTGTTTGAGAGTGTGCTAGCATGAGGCCTGATTTTGGGGCCTTGTGCTGATTGTATTAATATTAGAGTTGGATTTTGAATTAGGAGTGAACTCATGAAACGATTAAATGGTATTTTGTTGGCATTGTTTTTTTCTGTCTGTTCAGCAGGTGCTTTTGCTGATGCACCCAAGATAGCGGTTGTTGATTTACAGAAAATCATGCAAACCTCTGATGAAATGAAAACAATCCAAGCAAAGCTTGAGCAAGAGTTTAAGCCTCGTCGAGATAAATTGATGGGTATGGAAGCCGATTTAAAAACAGACATGGATGCATTCAAACGTGATAGTGCTGTGATGAATCAAGCTAAACGTAAAGAAGCTGAAGAAAAAATTGTAGCAACACAACAGCAATTTGAGCGTGAAGGTCAGCAATATCAGCAAGAATTGAGTGCTGCACATAATCAAGCGATGGAGCAATTTTATAATAAAGTTAGAGCCGCGATTGCAAAAGTAGCGCAAGATAAAAAATACGACTTGGTGCTTCAAAAAGATGCAGCACCATTTAGTGTCGAAAAATTAGATGTTACAGATAAAGTGATTGAAGTAGCACGCGAAGCTGCTAAAGCGTGATAAAAACACTGACTAAATTAATAGCTGTTTAAGTAAGGATTTTTTGTATGACCTCAGAAATCGATATCAATGCGATTATTAGATCATTACCGCATCGTTATCCCTTGTTGCTTGTGGACCGGGTGTTAGATTATAAGCCCTTTGATTATTTGGTGGCGATTAAAAACATTACGGTTAACGAACCTTGTTTTCAGGGGCATTTTCCAGGAAATCCAATTATGCCGGGTGTGCTCATGATTGAGGCATTGGCACAAGCAGGTGGCCTTTTGTCTAATTTGTCAAGAAAGCCTGCAGAAGGACATGAGTTCATTTATTTTTTTGCCAGTATCGATAATGTGAAATTTAAAACCATGGTTACACCCGGTGATCAACTTAAACTTCATGTGACATTAACCAATAAAAAACGTGATTTTTGGCGTATTCATGGCGAAGCTTATGTTGATGATAAGTTGGTTTGTTCAGCTGATTTAATGAGTGCTTCGAAAGAAGTTAAAAAGGAAGCAAAAGTGTGATTAGTGAACAAGCAATGATTGACCCATCTGCAAAAATTGCAGATGGTGTCACTATTGGTCCAGGAACCATTATTGGGGCTGATGTTGAAATTGGTGAAAATACTTGGATTGGCCCACATGTAGTGATTCAAGGCCCGACTTCTATTGGAAAAAATAATAAAATTTTTCAATTTGCATCAGTCGGTGATGAGCCACAAGATATTACTTATGAAGGTGAGCCAACACGACTTGAAATGGGTGATAATAACACCGTTCGTGAATTTTGTATGATTAGTCGAGGAACCGTGAAAGGCGGAGGGGTGACTCGTATTGGCAATCATTGTGTGTTTCTTGCTTATTCTCATGTGGGACATGATTGTAAGCTTGGAAATTATATTTCTATGGTGAGTTACTCAGCTTTGTCAGGACATGTCACAGTCGACGATTATGCAACTATTGGTGCTTATTCAGCAGTGCATCAATTTTGTAAAGTAGGCGCGTATGCTTTTATTACAGGGGCTACTTATATTAAAAAAGATGTGTTGCCGTACGTGATTATCTCAGGTCAAGATACAACGGTTTATGGTATTAATGTTGTTGGATTAAAACGTCGCGGTTTTTCTTCTGAAGCAGTTGATGCACTGAGACGTGCATATAAAGTTGTTTTTCGTAAAGGCTTGACAGTACAACAATCTATTACTGATTTAGAAAAAATGATAGGTGAGTTTCCTGAAGTTTCATTGATGATTGATTCTTTGATGGAATCAACACGCGGTATTGTAAGGTAGGTTTTGTATGCTTGATCCTCATCTTTTAAGAACTGATTTAGACGGGGTTGCGGCACGTCTTAAAACACGTGGATTTACAGTTGATGTAGCAGCATTTAATGCACTTGAAACCACGCGAAAAACCCTCCAGGTTGAAACAGAAACCTTGCAATCTGAACGTAATCAAGCTTCAAAAAAGATTGGTGCTGCTAAAGCGCGCGGTGAAGATATAGCACCTTTACTTAAACAAGTGGCAACTTTAGGGGACACCCTCGATCAAAAAAAACAAGCGTTAACGGTCTTACTTGAAAAAATCAATGCATTTGCTTTAACGCTACCCAACTTACCTGATGCATCTGTTCCCACTGGACATGATGAAGCAGACAATCAAGAAGTTCATCGGTTTGGTGAGCCTAAAACGTTTGATTTTGAACCTAAATCACATGACGAGTTAGGAGAGGCGCTGGGACAGATGGATTTTGCGATGGGCGCTAAATTGACAGGAAGTCGGTTTGTGGTGATGACCGGTGCGCTGGCAAAACTACATCGTGCGCTGATTCAGTTTATGCTAGACGTTCAAATTAATACTCATGGCTACGAAGAAATTTATGTACCATATATGGTCAATCAAGACAGTTTATTAGGTACGGGACAGCTGCCTAAATTTGGTGAAGATTTATTTAAGCTTGAAGGTGAATTTCCATACTATTTAATTCCAACAGCTGAAGTACCTGTTACCAATACAGTACGTGATACGATTTTACCAGAAGCAGATTTACCTAAACGTTATGTATGTCATTCACCGTGTTTTCGCAGTGAAGCAGGCTCTTATGGTAAAGATACGAAGGGTATGATTCGACAACATCAGTTTGAAAAAGTAGAACTTGTTTGGGTGACAAAACCCGAAGCTTCTGATGAGGCGCTTGAATCATTACGTCGCCATGCAGAAGTGGTGCTTGAGATGCTTGATTTGCCTTATCGTACGGTCACTCTATGTACGGGAGACATGGGTGCTAGTGCCCAAAAAACATATGATATCGAGGTTTGGCTGCCAAGCCAGAATACGTACCGTGAAATTTCATCTTGTAGTAACATGGGAGATTTTCAAGCACGACGCATGCAAGCACGTTATCGTGACTCGGGGGATACTAAACTTGTGCATACACTCAATGGTTCAGGACTGGCTGTTGGACGAACTCTAGTAGCACTGTTGGAAAATTATCAAGATGAAGCAGGTGTGATTCATATCCCATCGGTATTACAGCCTTATATGCATGGTTTGCAAAAGCTTTTACCGAGCAAGACATAAGTTACCCAATAATTGGTTAATCAAGGATACGTCGTTGCTGTTTTCATGGATTGAAATCCTCATACAGGATGAATAAGGCGTTTAAAAATTTCATTTTTTTGCAACGGATCTATTTCGGTAAATAATATCTTATGATGTGCTTTATTTGATGCTTTGAGTATAATGTCTGACCATTAGATTGGAAAAGTGATTTAACTCGTATGCATCAAGAAAACACACCATCTGGGCAAGAGCTCTATGAGCTTGCTTCTTTACAAGGTTTCTTCACTCCCGAAGGGCGTCAAACTTTAGAGGAAGCAATAGAGCTTAATCATACAGGTGCAATGATTAAGAGAGCAGAGCTGCACCTCTTTTTTGGGAACTTGCAAGCGATAAATTTAGCAATAGCACTCTTTGATAGAGCAGCACAAGCGGGTGATCCTGAAGGGCTAACTCGATGGGCTTCGCTTCATATTAGAGGGAACAGGCATAATCCAGAGCATTATCTTAAAGCAATAGACTACTTAGATAGGGCCATTGCTAAAGGTTATAAAATAGCCATGTCTCATAGAGCGGCTATGCATCGATATGGCCAAGGTGGCGAGATTAATTATTCCGAGGCTATTTGGCTGTATGAGCTGGGTTCAGATTTAAGAAGTAGTTTTATGACGACTATGGATGAGCGCTTGAATGTAGGGAGCGTGTATGCAGTTAGACAAAACCAAGCAAAAGATGTCTTTAATGAGGAAAAACAAGAGATAGCTTTTTCTCTATTTAATCGTATTTTAAATGAACCTGTGGCGCGAGCGAGTTATTCTAACACCTTTGTTTTTATATTAAGCTTTGCTAAAGAAAAGATTTTAGCAAAGCTACAAACGAACCCTCAGTTTGAGTTGTTAAAATCAGCGAATATCCATAGAAACTTATTAGGAGCCATTTTTGCAAGTGATGATGATGTAAACATATGCCAATACATCAATGATAGTCTTACAAGAATATGCCAGGAGCGTTATTATTTCTTCAGCAAGGTGAAGAATGGTAAAGACAAGCTACCAGCAGAAAATATTGGGGATATATTAAAAGAGCTACCTGAAGTTTTAACTGCCAAAGTTTATCATATCCTACATAATCAGGATACAGCTGCTACTCATAGTCAAATTATAGATTTCAAGACGCCGGCAACGTAGCCTAATCTTGGTTTTGTAGAAAATTCAAAGATTTTTTGATAAAGACTGAAAGATGATTTCAAGAAGCTTAAAGAAGATATACCTATCGCTAATGGAGTTGCGAATTTAAGTTGGATATGATCAAATACGTCGGATGGACAGACGACTTACAGCACAAGAATGTGCACACCTGAAAAAGTGTCATAAAAAAGAACGCGATAAGCGTATTTGTGATCGG
>JAHZKF010000016.1 GCA_022600575.1 Gammaproteobacteria bacterium
TCAATGCCTAATACAGTAATATTCTTTTTCATGGATCCTCCACTTTATTTGAATGATTTGCACAACTTCATTCTGGCTCATTGCGAAGCCTTCTTAAAGTGGCAGGGTCCATACTATTAATTGCTCGAAAAGCCTCGTTAGAGGCTACTTCTCTCCCTACGTACCCTGCTTTATGCAGGTTATCTAGGCCATCTGCTGTTTAAAACCACTGGATGGCCCGAATAAATCGGGCCACGTAGACGGGGAAACAAATGTTAACAGCCCTTAATAAAGTTCATATTAAGATTGTGCTATAAAGAAATAAAACATGACGATTTTGGATGATTTTACGATGACCTTTTTAGATAAAACAAATAGTTTAACACCTGATGCGCATCGGGTGATTTGTGAACAAGCAACAGAACGACCTCATTCAGGTACATATAATGATGTATTATGCGATGGCACTTACTTATGTCGGCGGTGTGGACTTGCATTGTTTCGGGCAAACAGTCAGTTTGATGCAGGCTGTGGTTGGCCAAGTTTTGATGTCATGATTGCAGGTGCTGTCAAAGAAAAACCGGATGCAGATGGCATACGTATTGAAATTATATGTGCTCGTTGTACAGCTCACTTAGGACATGTTTTTCGAGGGGAGTATCATACGGCAAATAATCAACGGTATTGTGTGAATGCGTTGGCACTTGATTTTATATTAGATGATACAGTGATGGATACGGAAGAGGTAATTGTTGCTGGTGGGTGTTTTTGGGGCGTTGAACATTACTTAAAGCAGCTGCCAGGTGTTTTAAAGACAGAAGTTGGATATATTGGAGGTAATACTGATATGCCAACTTATGACCAAATCTGTCAAGGCAATACAGGGCATTATGAAGCTGTTCGTGTGTTGTTTGATAATTCAAAGATAGATGCTGGTGTGGTGCTAAAAGATTTTTTTGAAATCCACGATCCAACACAGACTAATGGACAGGGGTCTGACAGGGGGCATCAATATCAAAGTGCCATTTTTTATCATGATGCAGCGCAAGCAAAAACAGCACATGCATTAATCATTGAGTTGTTGCGTCTTGGATATAAAGTGGTCACTAAAGTATTAGAAGCAAATATTTTTTGGCCTGCAGAAATGTATCATCAAGATTATTATGCAAAGCAATCTAAAATGCCGTACTGTCATCAAAAAGTTTCGCGATTTAAACCCAAATAGTTAATGCTCGAAGGGGTATATCTGTAGTAAGATGCAAGAAAGGGATATGATGGAATAATAAGCATGGAGCACGACGTTTCTTTTTTTCAAAAACTTTATTTAAAAATACCGGTGATTGCATTTGATATTTTAGCCATTCCAGTGGCTTGGTTTGTGGCTTGTGGGTTTAAATTTGATGCACATGCCTTATTTCCAGATTGGCAGCCTTTACTTGCACTGCTTTTAATTCAAGTGGCTTGTTATTATGGCTTTAGAGTGTATCGTGGGTTGTGGCGATTTGCTTCAGTCAGTGATGTGTCGCGTATTTTGAAGTCAGTAGTGGCAGCAACTGTGTTGGCAGTACCTGTATTTTATGCTTTTTCATGGTTTCAAATTATACCACCTGCTATTTTGATATTACATGCTTTAATGTTGACGAGTTTATTGTGTGGTGCACGTCTTTTTTTACGTTCTCATTGGGATAGGCGCGGTAAGCATCGAGTACTTCCTGAAGATGTGAAGCGTGTTTTAGTGGTGGGTGCTGGAAGTGCTGGTGAGAGTTTGATTCGTGAAATGAAGCGTAACAAAGCATATTTACCGGTTGGATTTATTGATGATGGGCGAAAAAAACGTGGGCTTGAAGTACATGGGGTGCGTGTATTGGGCACGACTCCGCAGTTGCCAGAGCTTGCAGTACAAAGTAAGGCTAATTTAATTGTGATAGCCATCCCTTCAGCAGGTAGTGCTGATATGCGTCGGATTGTTAGTTATTGCGAAGGGTGTCATGTGCCTTTTCGAACGTTACCGAGTTTAGCTGCTATGACTGCAGGTCGTGTAGAAATTAATGCCCTTAAAACGGTTAACATTGATGATTTACTCGGTCGTGATCAGGTTAAACTGGAATGGGATAAAATTGAAACAGGCATTCAGAATCGCACTATTTTGGTAACAGGCGCTGGTGGCTCCATTGGTTCGGAGTTATGCCGTCAGATTGCTATGTTACAGCCCAAACGGCTAGTGCTTTTGGATAATAACGAAGCAAATTTATACCATGTTGAACGAGAGCTCCGTATACAATTTCCTGAAATTTCAATTGAACAGGCTTTGGTGAGCGTTGTGGATGGCATTGCAATTAAGTCGGTATTTGAGCAGTTTAGGCCGGCCATTGTGTTTCATGCAGCAGCGTATAAACATGTACCGATGCTTGAACATCAAACGCGTGTTGCGGTACGTAATAATGTCATTGGAACACGTATTGTGGCAGAAGCAAGTATTGCGGTAGATGCTGAAAAATTCATCTTAATTTCAACCGATAAAGCAGTTAATCCAACTAATGTCATGGGCACAACCAAACGGGTTGCTGAAATTTATTGCCAGAACGTGAATGAGCGTGTGAATACACAATTTGTGACAGTGCGCTTTGGAAATGTATTGGGTTCAGTGGGAAGCGTTGTGCCCTTGTTTCAAAAGCAGCTGAAAACAGGGGGACCTTTAACGGTGACACACCCTGATATTCAGCGTTACTTTATGACCATCCCTGAAGCCAGCCAATTGATTTTACAGGCCATGGTGAATGGCACAGGTGGCGAAATTTTTGTGCTTGATATGGGTGATCCGATTAAGATTACTTATCTTGCAGAGCAAATGATTCGCCTGGCTGGCAAAGAGCCTGGCAAAGACATTCAAATTCAATATACAGGTTTAAGACCGGGCGAAAAATTATTTGAAGAGCTATTTCATCCGTCTGAACAGTTGGCACAAACGGAGCATGAGAAATTGTTTAAGGCGCGTTTCAGGCAGATTGATTGGGATGCGTTAACTGAGACACTCCGAATGATTCAAACAGCGTGTAATACGCATGAAAATGATGAAATGATTATTTTACTTAAAAGTTTAGTCCCTGAATTTCAAACGGAGAGCGTTGAAGTCGCATAATCTATGGTGCATGCAAGGAAGCGCGGTTTTTCATTGACCGAAGTTTTGGTGTGTCTTGCTTTAATTTCGGGTAGTTCGTTGTTGCTTTTAAAAAAACAAGCAGCATTGGACCGCGCAGTGCTTGATGTTCATGTTGTCAGTTTGTCCGAGGCGCATTTGTGAAGCGTTTTAGTTCAGGGTTTAGTCTGACAGAACTGTTGGTCTGCTTTTTTATTTCCATGCTATTGCTTTTAATTTTAATGCAGCATTTGCTTTTGGTGAGTCGGCAGTATCGGCATGTGCATGCAGTATTAGATGAAACCATTGAATTGCAATGGGTGTTTGATGTGATGCGCACACGTATTCATCATGCAGGATTTACACCGTGTTTAGGGCTTAATCGGCTAAAAACCATTGATACGCGGGATGCTCCTGAGTTATTAGAAGCCATTGAGGTGCAACAAGGAAAAGTGGCCAAGCTTTTGATTCGTAAAATGGATGAAACGCAATTTGGTTTAGCACGGGTGTTAGCACCTGATAGACTGCGCGTTAATAATATACGTTTGAAATTAGATAAGCCTGTGATGATTTCCGACTGCACGCATGCTGAAGTGCATGAGGTGTATCAAGTGCGTCAAACAAAGGCAGGACAAGTGCTTCAACTAAAAAAACCACTGGTATTTGAGTATTCACCAGAAGTTTATGTGGGCGCGTGGGTCTCAGAAGCATTTTTTTTTCGGAAACATAAAGGTTTATTCATCCAACGAAAACGTGTAGATTTTATGACGCCGGCTGAAAGTGTTGGATTTGAGTTAGATAAACAGGGTGCTTATTCAAAAGTAATAATGAAGCTGGTTTCAAAGCTGGGTAAAGAATACGTATTAGAAGCAAGGACACGGATGTAATGGATGCTTTGAGACGTACGCGTGGTATGATATTACTCACAACCATTTTAATTTTAGGCTTGCTTGCAGCGTTGATATTTTCAATGCAACGCGCGATGTGGTTGTACACTAAGTTGCATCAAAAAACCTGTGCGATACATCAAGTGTTCGAGGCTTTAGAAGCCGAAGCTTTAAAGCTTGTACTTAGCTCACCTAAAACGCTGTGCTTTAGTAACATTTTAGATGTCAATCATGCTGCACTGATGCTGAAAGCAGGGCATGGGTGTGCTGTTGTTGAGAATAAAATGAGCTATCGATATTGGGTGAATGATTTAGGATATGTAGATAAGCAAATGGCATTAGCAGTGCAAGCGTCAGTGCGTCCTAATGCTATTTTGTCAGTACGTTTTTCAAAAACAAAAGGCTTAATGAGTTGGCGTTACCTTATAGATTAATCGGTTATTAATCATGTATCATGTTAAAGCAACTTTTTGTTTTCAATTGATTTTTAGGAGTGCGTGATGTGCGCAAATAGCCAAGAAAAAAAACAGCCAGTTTGGTTAAGTATACCGGTACTTTATGCGGTCATGATAACCCTTGGTATTTTAAGTGGTCTTTCAGGTATTGAACCTTTGATGGCAACGGGGCTTTTTGTCGCGGATGTATTTATTCGTATTTTTAAATGTATTAGTTTACCGATTATTGCTTTATCGATTATTGTAACACTCGCGCATTATCGATCGGAAGGTATCATGAAGCGTGTGTGGCGTCGTACCATGTGTTACACCTTAGGCACAACCTTGATTGCGGCAACCATTAGCTGCTTGTTATATATATTCATTCATCCAAGCCTTGTCACAACAGCTAGTGAGATTACACATGATTTACCAACGGCAGGTGTTAGTTATTTGAGCCATGTGTCGCATTTAATTCCTGAAAATGTTTTTTCGCCTTTTCTTGAAAATCAGGTATTAAGTGTGCTGTTTTTAAGTATCGTTGTAGGGGTTGCGATTCGCTCTATTCCTAATGATGACGCACGTGAAACCATTACGCACTTTTTTTCAGGTGCGCATGGCATGATGATGGTGATTACACGTTGGGTGATTTTAATTATTCCAATAGGATTATATGGTTTTATTACTTCAACAGTTGTACAAATGAAGAGTGGGGCTGACTTAAAAGGGATTGGTGAGTATTTATTAATTATTGTATTAGCTAATGTGATTCAAGGGTTTATTGTTCTGCCGATGTGGTTGAAATTTCAGGGGATTAAGCCGTTTTTGACCATGCGACGTATGATGCCCGCCTTATCACTTGCTTTTTTTACCAAATCATCCGTTGGTTCATTGCCTGTTACGATGGATACAATGGAGCAAAAATTAGGCGTTCGACCTGAGCTTAGTCGGTTTGTCTTGCCTCTTTGTACGAGTATTAATATGAACGGTTGTGCTGCATTTATTTTTGCAACAGTTGTTTATTTAATGCAAAATCATGGCATTACGCTTTCAATGCCTGCAATGGCGTTATGGATTGTGGTGGCAACAGTCGCAGCTATTGGCAATGCAGGTATTCCAATGGGTTGCTTTTTCTTGAGTGCCAGTTTACTTGCAAGTATGAACGTACCGATTACTTTAATGGGGATTATTCTGCCTTTTTATAGTTTGATTGATATGTTAGAAACAGCCCTTAATGTATGGTCTGACTCGTGTGTTACGAAAGTGGTTGATGAGCATGTGGTCGATGCAGCCGAAGTTGCACCGAGCACTGCATGAGTGATGAGCTGCCTCATACCATTGGTGCATTTGTATGGCGTTACCTTCGTTCTGAGAAAAGATATCTAGCGGGATTTATGTTGGTTGCTTTGGTTTGGGCGGCCGAGATGTCATTAAGCCCTTATTTACTTAAAGTGATTATTGATACGGTGGTTCTTGAGGCACATAATACTGAAAAATTATTTCATGTTATTATCATGCCGATTGTGTTGTATGCATCGATGTCGCTTGTTTTAAATTTAAACTTTCGTTTTTATAATTATATTAATCTAAGGCTTATTCCGAAGGTGAATGCGACCATTCATCAAGATGTTTTTGCTTATAGTTTGAAGCACTCTTACTCATTTTTTCAAGATCATTTCGTCGGGAGTCTTACACGAAAAATAGTGGATTTGGTGGTGAATACCGAAGCACTTATTTCAATTCCCAATGAGTGGTTTATTTCACGAACGCTCGCCGCATTGGTTGCAAGTGTGACCTTGTTTAAGGTGGTACATCCTATTTTTGGGGTGATTTTATTGGGTTGGGGTATTTTGTTTGTTGCTTTATCTTATCTTTTCTCAAAACCTGCAGAAGCTTTGTCAAAGAAAAGTGCAGAAGCATTCTCAAAGTTAGATGGCGCAACTTCAGATGCATTTTCTAATGTTTTAAGTGTGAAATTGTTTGATAATATTAAGTATCAAGTCGCTTATGTTACAAAAAAGCTTTCAGTGCTTGTGCAATGTGATCGTGACTTTCAATGGTATAGTTTAAAAACACACCTTATTTTAGGTTTGGGCTTAACGATTTTAATGGTTTCAATGCTCACGGCACTTTTGTATGGGTTAAAACATGCATTTGTCAGTGCGGGTGATTTTGCATTGGTCTTGATGTTATCAAGTGCATTTACAGGTGCTGTATATAGCCTAGGCGAGCAAATGCAGCGCTTTTCTAAAGTCAAAGGAACATGCAACCAAGCACTCAAATTACTGACCATGCCTCATGAGATAACAGATGCACCAGATGCCAAAAAGCTGTGTGTAGAGCATGGTGCGATTCAATTTAAGGATGTTTCGTTTGCCTACGAGGGGCAGACCCCTATTTTTAAAGATTTAAATATTCAAATTAACCCGGGTGAAAAAGTTGGGCTGGTCGGGTATTCAGGAGCAGGAAAATCGACGTTTATTAAGCTTATTTTGCGTTTGCTTGATATTAACGCAGGTCAAATATTAGTCGATGACCAAGCTGTTAAAGAGGTAACTAAAGGCTCACTCCGCAGGCAAATAGGCACTATTCCACAAGAGCCTGAATTATTTCATCAGAGTATTTTGGAGAATATTAAGTTTGCAAGACCTGAGGCTTCAGATGATGAGGTGATTGAAGCAGCTAAAAAAGCAAGATGTCATGATTTTATTATGAGCCTGCCAAAGCAATATCAAGCATTGGTGGGTGAGCGAGGCGTTAAGTTATCGGGTGGTCAAAAGCAACGAATGGCTATTGCAAGAGCTTTTCTTAAAAATGCACCTATTTTATTGTTAGATGAGGCAACCTCGTCATTGGATTCGATGACAGAGCGCGATATCCATGCGGCTCTACATCAAATTATGGAGCATAAAACAACTCTTGTGATTGCTCACAGATTATCAACCTTAAAAGACATGGATAGAATACTCGTATTTGTTGATGGTGAAATTCGAGAAGATGGTTCTTTGGCTGCATTGCTTGGCGATAAAAGCAGTATTTTTTATACGCTTTGGCAAATGCAGTCAGATGGTTTTATTACTACTGATGCCGCGGATTAAAAGTTGAATCTGCACTACCATCATTTTCAAGGTCATGGGCAACGCCTGTTGGAGAGGCTCTTTGATGTTCTGCTTTGGACATGGGGCCTTGTTGTAATGCTATCGTCGTTCCTAAATCTTCATTTTCAACGCTGCTTGTAAGTTCGGTACCTTCTGCTTCTTTAATGTTTTCGAATAAACGTTCGAGGCTAGGTTTTTCTATCAGTCGTTCAGCAGCTTGAAATTTAGGGTTATTGTCTAAGTCAGTTAGTATGCGGTTGAGATTTTCGTTGATGTAATCATCTCCCAGGTTTTGTTCTTCTGCAATATCAATCGCTATAAAGAAAACATCGTCTGATTTTCTGGAGGTTATCGTTGTGCCAGAAACGTCCCCAAAGGCATTATTAAGTTGTTGCATAACCTCCCAGGCACCCAACTTAGCGTTTATATCATCGCGGGTACTATCCACTTTACATTTAAGATATACAGTATGTCGGGGGGTGAACGATGCTGATTGCTCTTTTTCTTCTTTGTCATTAGGCAGAGCAGATGTAACGGTTACTGGAGAAGGAATTTTTTCTGTTGGGACAACCCCTTCTGTGAGCTTGGCTGTAGAGTCTAAATCGTCATCTAATACGCGTTCTTCCACTGTAGATGCCTCTGCACGTTCAACGCTTTCGAAAAGTTCTTTTAGCTCGGGTGTTTCTTCAAGCAATTGAAGCATCTCAAAGTCAGAGTCTCTTTTTAATCCATCAAATATTTTATTTACTTTAAGAATAGTTGTCGGATTATGTTTGTCGGCGTCTCCTGGGATATTAAGTTTCATATAAAAAGTGCTGCCTAATGTCTCGGCGGTTATCGTTACCCCTGAGAGGGATTCATTTTTAAAAGCATTGTCAAAATCTCGAAGAACTTCCCAAGCGCCTAATTTAGTATCTATATTACTGCTTTCACTTATTCTGCCTTCAAGGTATAGGGTACCCATGTTATTCTCCAATTTAAAACAAGCTAATATAGCTTAAAATTAACTCTATTGGTATAAATATAGAACATAATCAAGGTTTGTCAATTGGATAGAGGCAGGCTTCATCTCATCTTTGGGCTTATGTGTTTCGGTTTTTCAGGCGATTGTAAATAGGTCTTATCATGATAATATGAATTAAAAGGAGCAGATGATTTTCGGCATGAAACCAGAAAGTATCCCGAGGGTTTTATCACTTGATGTGTTCAGAGGAATAACGATTGTCTTAATGATTATCGTCAACAGCCCTGGCAATCCTATGCCTTATGGTTGGCTTGAACATGCTGCTTGGGATGGTTGTACCTTGGCCGATGTGGTGTTCCCTTTTTTTATTATTATTGTCGGTATCTCTGTGGTATTAGCGTTATCGAATTTAAAAGCAAAAGGGGTTCCTCAGACTGAAATTGTTAAAAAAATCATTTGGCGAAGTGTGTATATTTTTTTAATGGGGCTATTGCTGAATGCTTTCCCTCATCATTTGCTCGATTGGTCACATTTAAGAATTATGGGGGTTTTACAGCGTATTGCGATTTGTTATTTCGTGTCGGCCGGTTTGTTTTTAACCACGAGTATGCGAACGCAAGCGATGATTGCAGTAGTTCTATTAATTGGATACGCCTTTAGTTCTTTATTATTAGCAGGAGATGCTGCAGGGTATATTGACAGGCTCATTTTGTCACCTAATCACTTGTATACCAAAACCTTTGACCCAGAAGGGTTACTGAGTACTATGCCCGCGATTGTATCGGTGTTATTTGGGAACTTAATTGGTTTTCAGTTGATTTCAAATCAAGCTAAATTACAGCAGGTGCAACAGTTATTAGGGGCAGGTACCCTCTTGATGTTATTAGGATGGTGTTTTGCTACGGTTGTGCCGATTAATAAATCCTTATGGTCAAGCTCATATGTGTTGTGGACGACTGGGGTATTTTTGTTAAGCTTTGTTTTAGTTTATGTTTTGATTGAAGTGAAAGCGTGGCGTAGATGGTCAAAGTTTTTTAACGTGTTTGGACGTCATGCTTTACTAGTCTATATGCTGCATGTTTTGTTTTTAAAAATTCAGGCGATGATGCATGTGCATAATGCAGCGGGTGCATTGGTTTCTTTGCGCTTATATCTCACAGAAGTATTGTTTGGTTATTTAACGCCACAAAATGCGTCACTTTGTTATTCGGTGAGTTATACCTTGCTTTGGTTTTTGGTTTTATTCGGTATTGAGAGATGGCGCAAGCGATGAATAAAGCAAGGTCTTTCATTAGAATGATGATCAAGGCATTATTTAGGAAGATATTAATGGATTCTAAAAATCAAAAAGAGCATGTCTTTGCGTCTGTTTCTTTAAACTTGCATGATGAGGCACGAGAGGTGTTACAGCCTTACGTTCCTCCCGCTCTGGTTATTTCTCCAATGAAAGATGCCATTCAGAGTGGCCCTCAGCAAATGGATGAAAGTAACGATGGTGCTTTAAGTTAAGGATAATTTGAACATGCTGATATACTCAAAAAAAGCTTTTTTCTGCCTTATGTTAGGGTTCTTAGGCGCTATCAATGTTTTTGCAGCCCCTGAAGATATACTTGAAAATAGGCTTACGCAATCTGAAAGCACACAACCAAGAGTCAGTAATATATTCACGCCATATATTACAAACCCAGATTTATTAGGCGCTGCAGGAAAAATCACTTTAACAGGAACAGGCACGATTCGTTTTCTTCAAGCGTTTTTTTATAGTGATGTTGCTTGCTCGACTATACTCGGCATTGCATCTGTGATTGATAATAGCCTTGGGTTTTCATTTACGGATGGTCAAACGGTTTCACTGAATGATGAGGTTGCGTTTACCTTGGCAGATAACCAAGAGATTACGACAGGGGATATTGCCTGTATGAAGCTTTTTTGGAATGGCAGCAATGAATCCCCTGATGGTGTAAATTGTCAAAGCTTTACTGATATGAGTTGTAGTGGAAGTAAGTGCACATCCAGCCAAACAAAAACAGCTACTTGGGAAGCGGACCCTACTGCATGTGAACAACGTTATGCTTATATCACGGATTTTAGTGCTAATACGGTTACTCAATGTGCGGTGCATGCTGTAACGGGTCTTTTGTCTGGTTGCACTACAACAGGTAGTGGTTTTTCGGGGGCAGCAGGCGTGCAGCTTAACAATGGTTATGCTTATATTTCAAATTTTAGTAGTAGTGAGGTTCGTCAGTGTGCGGTGAATACGACAGATGGTACTTTGCCTGTGTTTGGTTGTGCCTCAACAGCACTATCAATAACCCCACTGGGATTGGCTTTGAATAATGGTTATGCCTACTTTTCGAATAATAGCACTACTGTAACCAAGTGTACTGTGAGTGCTTCGGATGGTACTTTGTCCAGCTGTGGCACAGTAGTGAGCGGACTTTCAGGGACACGGTCGGTTTCTGTTAATAATGGATATATATATATTACACGTAATGGACCTGGTGAGCTGACCAAGTGTACTGTGAGTGTTGTGGATGGTACTTTGTCCAGTTGTGGCACAACAGGCCTTGGTTTTTCAGACCAAAGAGGTCTTGCCATTAATAATGGCTATGCATATGTTGTCAATCGTACGCCTAACACTGTTAGTAAATGTACAATAAGTGCTGTGGATGGTACTTTATCCAGTTGTGGTATAACAGCAATTGGTTTTTCGACCCCCATTGGAATAACCATTAGCAACAATTTCGCTTATATTACCAATGACGGGACGAATGATGTAACGAAGTGCACGGTGGATTCTGTAACGGGTGACTTATCTAGTTGCGGTGCATCAGGAGCAGGTACGGGTTTCACAAGACCTTTTGCTATAGCTATTTATTAAGTGAATTCGTTTTAAGGATAAGATGAGAGTCTATAAATTATTTGGCTTGTCTGTGCGTTGTGATGTGCCTTTGTTTGTGCCTGAATATGAGTTATCAAGTGGTCATGTAGATGTTACGGTTCGTTGTTCTAATCAAAAACCATCCGTTTCCTATGAAAATAACAAAGATAATTTAATTTTTGAGGTCACAGATATTGCACAATTTCAAGTTCAAGCAGGTTGTCAGATAACGTATATACCTTATGATAGCGCAACTGAAGATAGTTTACGCTTGTGTATTATGGGGTCTTGTATGGGAGCTTTGTTACAACAGCGTGGTTTGATTGTATTGCATGGCAATGCCATTACTTGGGATAATCAAACATGCAGTATTTATGTGGGTGATAAAGGGGCGGGTAAATCAACCACGGCAGGCTGGTATTACAAGCAAGGCGCTTCTATTGTGGCAGATGATATTTGTGCAATTACGTTTAATGCAGAGGGGCGTCCTGTTGTGTTACCTAGTTTTCCTCAAATTAAATTATGGCAAGCAAGTGCTGATTTACTTGGGATATCAACTGAGCATTTAAAGCGCGTACGCGTACAATATGATAAATTTATGTTGCCAATAGCAAGTCATCAGTTTGCAAAAGAGCCTTGTGAAGTAAAAGATATTTTTGAAATTAATCAACATATAGAGACACAGCAGTGCTTGGTTGGTTTAGATAAATTGTTAAAGTTACAACAGCATGGTTATCGTCATTACTTTTTAGCCTGGATGGGGTTAGAGTATGATTATTCAAAAGAATTGATGCGGCTGGCTAATCAAGTAAACGGTTCTACTGTACCACGTATTATTTGTGAGGAAGCACATGTTGAATCATGAGCAGCATTTTATTCAAAACAAAGATCTATTATCGGTTGAAATAGATGATGAGTTGGTGATGATTTCGGAAGATCAAGCACATTTTATATCGCTTAATGGTACGGGAAAAGTTATTTTTGATTGTTTAGCGTCGTCGAAATCAATTGATAAAATTATCGATGTTGTGATGTCTAAATTTGAAGTAGATAAAGTACGTTCTACAAAAGATGTTGAAACCTTTCTTATGCATTTGATAGAACATCGTGTTGTTTTGGAAGTTACCTGAGAGATGGGCACTTTTTCCATAAGAATAATTTTATTCAAATAACACA
>JAHZKF010000017.1 GCA_022600575.1 Gammaproteobacteria bacterium
CAAAAGCCCCATCAAGGTTTTCAATCCCAAATAGGTTTGTGTATCTTTAATGGTACGCGCCACCAAGCTTTTAATCACTTTTCGTTTGTCCTCCGAAGGCACTAATAAAGCTAACTTTTGAGTGAAAATCGCTTGTTCTACAAATAAAAAGCTCACATACAATGCAATCAATACGGCAGAACTCGCAACACTCGTAAATCCACCATAAACATTAAGTAGTAACGCTTGAAAATTAAGTTCTTCAATAAATTTATCAACATTAGAAATCAGTTTAGATAATAACTGCTGATCAAGCTGTCCCATCAAGTGTTTAAAACTAGCTTGATAACGTGCAGAGGCGCTAATCACTTCATTAACATTATCTCCGACGATATTCACCAGTCCCCAAGTAAACCCTACCACCGTCAAAAGAGATAACAGCATACTCACCATCGACGGAAAATATTGACCAAACAAAGGCAAACGTTGTATCGCATTATTTAATGTATTTAATAAATTCCAAATAAAAAGCGCTATCACCCAAGGCAGTAAAAAACCACGACCTGCCATTAACAAATAACCAATTAAATAAACGCTCACTAAAATAGCTGCAAACGGTATCATCCGATTCATGACCCTTTCCTTCTGACCTTATCAATAACTTTCATCATGACATAAAAAAAAATTCAAAACAGTCCTTGTCAAGACTGTTTTTTAAAAAAAATCTAGATTAGAATGGTCATCCTCCGTATTATTTATGCACAGCGCAACAAAATGTGGATAATTATCAAACGTCGCTTTAAAACATCACTCTAAAACTCCGTAAAGAATTCGTAAGGATATTGAAAAATAACAGTTTTTTTATTTTTTACTCTATTTACCCCTTATCCACAAATTCTGTGGATAACGTTGTGGGTAGATTAAAAAAACCATTGGAAATAAGTACATTGCCTTAATGCATCAAGGCCTACCATCATGCTTAAATCAAAGCAGTAGATAAGTAGGAAATAACACCTGGACCCCATATATAAAACATGATGAAAAAAAATTTAAAATAGTCCTTGTCAAGACTGTTTTTTAAAAAAAATCTAGATTAGAATGGTTGTTCGCAGCACTCTTTATATGCAATACAACAAAATGTGGATAAATCCTAACACCCACCCTAAACCTCTACTTTAAAACCGCACTAACAATTCGTAAGGTTGTTGAAAAATAACGTTTTTTTGCTTTTTACTCTACTTGCCCCTTATCCACAAATTCTGTGGATAACGTTGTGGGTAGACTAAAAAAATCATTGGAAATAAGCACATTGCCTTAATGCATCAAGGCCTACCATCATGATTAAATCAGAGCAGTATCAAAGACAAGGATGGATACCGCGGACAAGCCCTGAGAGACAAGTCGCGGTACGTAGGCGTTTGTTTTGAGATAAATCTTAACTCTCATCAGCATAAGGCAACACAACGACGCGTGTACCTATCGTAATAAAAGACTCATTCAACCATTTTGCAGCACTTGGCAGCACACGAATACATCCATGACTCGTATTTTCTGAGAAATTATAACCTGCATGAATGGTGTACCCTCTATAAAAATACATACAATAAGGCATTCTCGCGCCACCTTGAGTCTTTACCGGATATTCACCCGAGGTACAATCTTCTCCACGCTTTTTATATACGCGAAAACTTCCTGTTACCGTGCGACATGATTCACTCATATCTTCACAAAAGTCAGCACCACCTGAGCCACGCCCGGTCATGACACGCTCCCCCTTAGCATCATAAGCAGCCCATGATAATGCTTTCGGATCAAAGATAAAAAGCTTCTGACCTGTTGGACGCATCGTGATTGGAAAATGAGACTGTCCACGCTTATCTTTTAAGTAATAAAGCGTGTGATATACCTTGCCGGTATCATCAGCAAGGTAGGTCGAAGGATCATCTTTCATACAAGCGGTTACAAGTAAGCTAAGGCAAATCACCCCTGCAAACATCCACGTTCTTTTAAGCATCAATTATCCTAAACGTATGTTATGCATGAAGACGACGATATTTAATGCGAGACGGACTATCTGCCGCATCACCTAAACGACGCTTACGATCTGCTTCATAATCTTGGTAATTACCTTCGACAAAAACAACTTTCGAGTCTCCTTCAAAAGCCAATATATGTGTGCAAATACGATTTAAAAACCATCTATCATGTGAAACCACAATACCACATCCTGGAAAATTCAATATTGCATCTTCAAGTGCGCGTAAGGTTTCAACATCTAAATCATTACTGGGTTCATCTAACAGTAAAACATTAGCGCCACGCTTTAAAAGCTTTGCAAGGTGAACCCGATTACGTTCCCCACCTGATAACTGTCCCACACGCTTTTGTTGATCGGCCCCTTTAAAATTAAAACGCCCAACATACGCACGCGATGGCATTTGAAACGAACCGACTTGTATGATGTCGTGTCCCTCTGAAATCACTTCCCAAATGGTTTTACTATCATCTAAACTATCCCGCGATTGATCAACGTACGCGAGTTCAACCGTGTCTCCAATTCGAATTTCACCCGCGTCAGGTTCAAGCTCATTGGTCAGCATTTTTAAAAACGTTGATTTCCCAGCACCATTAGGACCAACAATTCCTAAAACCCCCCCTTTGGGTAACCTAAAATTCAAGTTTTCAAATAAAAGCCGTTCACCAAAAGCCTTTGATAACTCATGTCCCTCAATCACCAAATCACCTAAGCGTTCACCAGGTGGAATATATAATTCATTGGTTTCTTGACGCTTTTGAAATTCACGAGACGTCATTTCTTCAACCCGGGCAAGACGCGCTTTATTTTTAGCACGCTGTCCTTTAGGAGATGTTCTTGCCCACTCAAGTTCGGCTTTTAATGCGCGCTCATGAGCGGCTTCTTGCTTGCCTTCTTGCTGAAGGCGCGTTGTTTTTTGCTCAAGCCAAGCCGTATAGTTACCTTCGTAAGGAATACCCTCGCCTCGGTCAAGCTCTAAAATCCATTGTGCTGCATTATCTAAAAAATACCTATCATGCGTAATCGCAACCACTGTCCCTGTAAATGCTTCTAAATAATGTTCAAGCCATGTCACACTTTCGGCATCTAAATGGTTAGTCGGCTCATCAAGAAGTAACATATCTGGATTTGATAAAAGTAAACGACACAATGCAACTCGTCGCTGCTCTCCACCTGACAAAACCCCTACTTTTTCTTCAAACGGTGGCAGGCGAAGTGCGTCAGCTGCAATTTCAAGCTGACGGTCCAAATCCCACCCATGACCTGCCTCAATTTTTTGCTGCAGCTCGCCCTGCTCTTCAAGCAAAGCATTCATGGCATCATCGGTCATGGGTTCTGCAAATTGCATGCTGATTTCATCAAAGCGCGCGAGCAAACCTTTCATCTCAGAGACAGCTTCTTCAACCACCTCTCGCACCGTTTGATTAGGGTCCATTTGAGGTTCTTGTGGTAAATAGCCTATGCTAATACCTGGTTGAGGACGCGCCTCACCTTCAAATTGCTTATCAACCCCTGCCATAATTTTAAGCAAAGTTGATTTACCTGAACCATTCAAACCCAAAACGCCAATTTTAGCGCCTGGGTAAAAACTAAGCGAAATATCTTTAAGAATAAACCGCTGATTCTCTACCATTTTACTTACGCGATTCATGGTGAAAATATACTGTGCCATAAAAACTTACTCCACTAATCCCAATCTAAAATAACTTTACCGGACTGGCCTGAGGCCATTATTTGAAATGCTTGTTGAAAATCATCCACCGGAAAGCGATGTGTTATCACACATGATAAATCAAGTCCTGATTGAAGCATGGTGATCATTTTATACCACGTATCATACATCTCACGCCCATAAATTCCTTTCAATATTAACCCTTTAAATATCACTTGATTCCAATCAATTGCTGTTTCCTGTGGTGGTATCCCTAAAAGCGCTACTTTTCCACCATGATTCATGGATGCAACCATATCATTCAAGGCCGTTGGATTTCCTGACATCTCAAGGCCTACATCAAAGCCCTCAGTCATACCCAGCTCACTCATCACATCTTTCACATGATCATGCTTTACATTGAGTGCACGAGTTGCACCCATTTGGCGCGCCAAATCTAGACGATACTCATTCACATCCGTAATCACGACGTGCCGAGCACCTCCATGCTTTGCAATAGCAACAGCCATCACACCAATGGGACCTGCTCCAGTAATTAAGACATCTTCACCAATTAACTTAAAAGACAAAGCACAATGCGTTGCATTTCCAAAAGGGTCTAATATGGCGGCTTGATCGCCTGTAATTTCATCAGGTAGCGATACAACATTCGTGGCTGGTAGTGCTAAATATTCAGCAAAACACCCTTCGCGATTAACGCCAATCCCCAATGTGTTACGGCATAAATGCTGACGACCTGCTCGACAATTACGACAAGTACCACAAGTCACATGCCCCTCACCCGACACACGCTGACCTACATTAAATCCTTTAACCTCTTGACCCACTTCAACAATTTCACCAAAAAACTCATGCCCTACAACCATCGGCACAGGAATAGTGGCTTTTGCCCAATCATCCCAAGAATAAATATGAATATCTGTGCCACAAATAGCCGTTTTTTTTATTTTAACCAGCACATCGTGAACACCACATACAGGCATTGGAACATCTTCCATCCAAATACCTGGCTCACGCTTCGCTTTAACCAATGCCTTCATGTTTACTCCACAAGAAATCTAAATAACACCCAATTCGCGACCCACTTTACCAAAGGCTGCAAGGGCTGTGTCTAAATGTGTTTGCGTATGTGCTGCCGACATTTGTGTTCGAATGCGCGCTTGCCCCTTAGGTACTACAGGGAATGAAAAGCCAACGACATAAACCCCTTCATCTAACAAACGTGCTGCCATTTGACCCGCCAACACAGCATCTCCAAGCATCACCGGAATAATCGCATGCTCACCAGGGACCAATGTAAACCCAAGTTCATCCAATCCATTTCTAAAATAATCCGCATTTTGTTTTACTTTTTTACAAAATTCTGGATTGTCAATAATCAAATCAAGTGCTGCAACCGAGGTTTCAGCAATCATGGGCGCTAATGTGTTTGAAAATAGATAAGGTCTTGAGCGCTGTCTTAACCAACTCACAATGCTTTTATTCGCAGAAGTATATCCACCCGAAGCACCGCCTAATGCCTTACCCAAAGTACCTGTGATAATATCAATGCGGTCTGTCACACCAAAATGCTCAGGCGTACCACGACCATGCTCACCCACAAATCCGACAGCATGCGAATCATCTACCATCACCATGGCATTATATTTATCAGCCAAATCACAAATAGCAGGTAAATTAGCCAAAATACCATCCATTGAAAACACACCATCGGTTGCAATCAATTTAAAACGTGCATCTTTAGCCGCGTTAAGCTGCTCTTCAAGTGCTTGCATATCATTGTTGGCATATCTAAAACGTTTGGCCTTGCAAAGTCTCACCCCATCAATAATGCTCGCATGATTCAATGCATCGCTGATAATGGCATCTTCAGGCCCAAGCAAGGTCTCAAACAAGCCTGTATTCGCATCAAAACAAGAAGAATATAAAATCGTATCTGGTTTACCCAAAAACGTACTTATTTTTTGTTCTAAAGCTTTATGTGGTGCTTGTGTACCACAAATAAAGCGCACAGACGCCATGCCATACCCGTATTTATCAAGAGCCGCCTTACCCGAGTTAATTAATACCGGGTGATTAGCAAGTCCTAAATAATTATTCGCACAAAAATTAATAACTTCTTTATCACCTAAATTAACCAAAGCTTGCTGCTGGCCTTGAATTACGCGCTCAGGTTTAAATAGGCCTTCTGTTTTTAAACTTGCAAGCTCAGTATCTAGGTAAGTCGTAAATGCTTCTGACATAAAAACATCTCTCTGCGTTATTTAATGTGCGGGAATGATAACAAACTGAGGTCAAATTCACCATGCGTGCTCACAACCCTATCCTAACACCCTAAATTCTTGTTAAAATCACCTCAATCTTTCATTCAATCATTCTAAATAAGTAGAACTTAATCTTATGAAAAATCAGCTTCCTCGTATTAACATGATTAAACAACAACTACGCACGGGTAATATCCTGGATGAACGGGTTCTTTCTCTCTACGATAAAATCCCAAGACAAGCATTTGTACCTGAAGCCCTACAATACGTTGCTTATAGTGACTTGCAACTGCCTTTGGCCGAAAATCAATGCATGATGACCCCGCTCGAAGAAGCCACCATTTTACAAGCATTGGCCCTTCAAGGTCATGAAAAAATATTAGAAATAGGAACAGGGAGTGGTTTTTTTACAGCACTTTTAAGTCAAAGTGCTGCACACGTTACCAGCGTCGATTACTATACTGAATTCACCAATCAAGCACATAAAAAATTAAACACTTATGGGGCAGGTAATATTACCCTAGAAACAGGAGATGCATCACAAGGTTGGCTGGACAAAGCCCCCTATGATGTGGTTGTCTATACAGGAGCGCTTCCAAAATTAAACGACATGCAGCGATTACAAGTGGTCCCTGGAGGGAAGTTATTTGCCATTACAGGTGAATTTCCTGTCATGCAAGGTGAACTTCATACATTAAGCCATGATGAAGTTTGGCAAACACACCTCCTCTTTGAAACCACGCTCCCATTGCTCATTAACAAAACTGCGGCAGCGGAAAACTTTGTTTTTTAGGACAGTACATGAAGAAACTGAAGCAGCTATGGTGTGCCTTATTTTTAAGCCTTGGCTTAACGCCGCTGCTTCATGCTGCTGATTTATTAGATATTTATCTCCAGGCCCTAGATAACGACCCTGAATTCAAAGGTGAATTTAGTCTTTACATGTCAGAAACACAAAACATTCCTATCGCACGCGCGCCGTTATTGCCACAGGTTGCACTCAACGGTTTAACCACCGCCAATACGCAAAACGTTAATGCGGGCCGGTTCTTCTCTATCAGTGAAGCTTATAAAGCCACTCAGTTTCAAGTCAGTGCAAGCCAAGCCCTGTTTAACTATAAAGCCTGGGCACAAGTCCAACAGGCCAAAGCCTCTGTTCGGGCTGCACACGCACGCTTTAATGACCGCGCACAAGATCTCATTCTCAGAACCGTTGAAGCTTATTTTAATGTTCTTTTTGCCTATGATTCTCTTCGCTTTGGTGTTGCTAAAAAAAATGCGAATAAACGCCAGCTTGATCAATCTACCCAACGATTTAATGTAGGGCTTGATGCCATCACCTCTGTTTACGATGCCCAGGCAGCCTACGATCAATCTGTCGCACAAGTAATTGAAGCAAAAAATAATGTGATGATTCAGAGTGAAGAACTGCGCAAAATCACCAACCATACTTACGGTCGCTTGGCACCTCTTCGTAACCAAGCGTTGCCTCTCATGCGCCCAGAGCCCGATAATATTGAGACCTGGGTTGCAACAGGTCTTAAACAGAATTACAAGTTGTTTGCTGCAAAGTATCGCCTTGAAGCAGCACGTGAAAAAATCAAAGCGCAAGCTGCCGGAAACTGGCCCATCATTAAAGCCCAATTCACGGACGTAAGACGACGAAATGAAGGGCACAGTGCAGACTTTGCTAACTTCTTTGTACCAAAATCGCAACGTATTTCAACAGCCGGTGTTGTCGTTGATTTTCCTATCGTCCAAGGGGGGCTTATCTTAGCCGAAACCAGACAAGCTCAATTTGATTACCAAGCCGCAAGCCAAGAACTTGAAGAAGTCTATCGCCGGGTCGTAACCGACAGCCGAACTTCTTTTGGCACCATTAATAATGGTATTAGCAAAGTCAAAGCCGATAGAAAAAGTGTTTTCACCCAAGGAGAGTCTGTCGAAAGTACTGAAGCTGGCTTTTTTGTTGGCACACGTAATATGGTCGATGTGGTCAATGCTCAAGAAAATCTCTTTCAGGCACAAACAAACCTCGCCTCAGATCAATATACTTTAATTGGCGTGATTATTAAATTAAAATACTTAGCCGGTACCTTGAACGTAAACGATCTTGAAGAAATTAACAGTTGGCTTGTGACGGAACGCATTGACAGCCGGCCCCCTCAACTGAGCGAATCGCACGAATAACGCGCCAAGCTCATCTATGATGTAGATATTAAACATGTCCTATACTTCGTCAACCATTGAAAAAAAACTCCTCCATTACACAGGTAAAGCCATTGCTGACTTTAATATGATTCAAGCAGGTGACCGTGTCATGGTTTGCCTGTCTGGTGGTAAAGACTCCTTTACGCTGTTAACCCTCCTTAGCCAGCTACAAAAACGCGCTAAAATACGCTTTGATCTTTTCTCATTTACACTCGATCAAGCACAACCCGGCTGGGATGACAGTAAACTTCGTGCCTGGCTCGATGACCGAAATATTCAACACACCATTCTCACGCGAGATACCTACAGCATCGTCAAAGAAAAAATACCTGAAGGAAAAACGTATTGTTCACTCTGTTCGCGTCTTAGAAGAGGTATTATCTATCGCTATGCAGAAGAACATGGATTTAATAAAATCGCATTAGGTCATCACCGAGATGACCTCATTCGCACACTTTTAATGTCTATTTTTTACAACGGGGACATTCGTTCAATGCCCCCCAAACTCTTAAGCGATAACAAAAAACACGTCGTCATTCGTCCCTTGTCTTACGTTCAAGAAAACGATATTATCGACTATGCACATGAACAAAATTTTCCCATCATTCCATGTACTTTATGCGGGTCACAAGATAATCTAGCACGAAAAAAGGTGGGCCATTTGATCAATCAGCTAGCCGAAGAAAACCCGAAAATTCCAAGTAATATCCTGCATGCCTTACAATCGATTAAACCAAGCCAGCTCATGGATAAAAATTTCTGGGACTTTAAAAATCTAGAATCCGAACTAATCACAGATGAGGTTCCTCATGAGTAATACTTTAGCAATGTTCTCTCGTCATTTTCATATTTATAGACAACGTCATTTGAAATTTGACCTTATCTCTGCCTTAGTGGTTTTTTTTGTTGCTATCCCACTTTGCTTAGGTATTGCCCTTGCCTCTGGTGCACCTCTTTTGTCAGGTATTCTAAGTGGCATTATTGGTGGCATTATCGTCGGTGCTCTAAGTAACTCTCATGTGAGTGTAAGTGGTCCTGCAGCAGGGCTTGCCGCTGTTGTCATTACAGCCATTACACAGCTCGGCGACTTTAATACTTTTTTACTCGCACTTTTCTTGGCTGGCCTGCTTCAAGTGATAACAGGAACATTGCGTGCCGGATTTTTTGCAGAATATGTCCCTTCAAATGTCATCCAAGGCTTACTCAGTGCTGTCGGTGTCTTGTTAATTTTTAAACAACTGCCGTTGGCTTTCACTTTAACCTCAAGTCTTTCTGAACTAAAAATGCACCTGCTTGATGCAACCGAAGGCTTCAGCTTAAAACCATTGCGTGATGTTTCTTACCACATCAACAGTGGTGCCATGATTATTTCAAGCATTTCACTTGCCATCTTAATTTACTTTGAGAAAACCAACATAAAGTGGCTAAAAGCCATTCCTGGGACCATTGTTGTCGTTCTTTTTGGCATTGCACTGAATGAAATCTTCGTTTTAACCCATTCGTATCTTGCACAAAACAGCCCTCAACTTGTCAACATTCCTCAACATAGTGAGCTCTCTGCGTGGCTTGAGCAGCTCCATTTTCCTAAATGGTCTGCCTGGTCTAACCCAAACGTATATGTCTACGCTGGTATTCTTGCTATTGTTGCTTCTCTAGAAAGCCTTTTAAACATTAAAGCCGCAGAAAAACTCGACCGAAAACATTGTCGCACTTCTAAAGACCGAGAATTAGTCGCACAAGGTGTTGGTAACCTGCTCGCAGGGCTCATTGGAGGCATACCTGTCACCTCTGTTATTGTTCGAACCTCGGTTAACATCCAGGCCGGTTCAAAGACAAAAGCCTCTACTATTTTTCATGGTTTTTATTTGCTTTTTGCCATCCTCTTAATTCCAGCTTTTTTAAACCGTATTCCGCTCTGTTCACTGGCAGCTGTTTTAATTTATACAGGATATAAACTATCTAGCCCTAAATTATTCAAAACGATTTACAAACAGGGTCCTTCTCGATTTATTCCGTTTCTTGTGACGCTGATTGGTATTGTGACGCTCAACTTACTCACCGGTATTATTATTGGTTTATTAACCAGCCTGTTTTTTATCTTAAAATCAAACAGCCAAGTGCGTCTTGATATCATCAAAGAATTTTATCCAAACGGTGTCACACAACGTTTAATTCTGCCTCAACAAACCACTTTCTTAAATAAAGCCTCACTCATTGAAGAGCTAGATGGCATTCCACAAAAATCGCAACTGATTATCGATGCACGTTATTCAAAATATATCGATAAAGAAATTATTGAGCTCATTACTGAGTTTCAATCCGAACAAGCGCCCCGTAAAAATATTTCTTTAAATCTGATTGGATTCAAAAAAGATTACACCATTCATGACCACATTAATTTTATTAATGTCACGACCTATGACGTACAAGCGGCCCTTTCTCCGCAACAAGTCCTGAATATTCTTCATGAAGGTAACCAACGTTTTATTGATGACACGCGTATTCATCGAAGCTTAACCATTGATATCAAACACACCGCTGTCACCCAACATCCTATCGCTGTGGTACTTGGTTGCATTGACTCCCGTGTTCCTGTTGAAACCGTCTTTGATATGAGTTTTGGTGATTTATTTTGCGTCCGTGTTGCAGGTAACGTGATTAATGACGATATTTTAGCCAGCATTGAATATGCTTGCCATGTGGTTGGAGCAAAACTCATTGTCGTACTTGGACACACCCGTTGTGGCGCAATTGAAGCGGCGTGCACAGCACCTGACCAAGCAGGTTATGTTCCACAATTGCTTGATAAAATTAAACCCGCGATTAATGCAGAAAATACACGTTTATCTCACAAGCCAACGCATGATAAGACCTATTTTCATAATATTACTGAACTGAACATTGCAAATACCTTGTATCAAATTTATAAACAAAGCCCTGTTTTAAAAGAAGAGATTGATTCTAAAGACATTGGGATGGTGGGTGCAACTTATGATGTCAACACAGGAAAAGTCCATTTTAAAGACTTCGCCGAGCGTGTTAGCCAACTACATCATGAGCCCATAGACGGCTTAACCGAACAATTTAACACTTTAATCCCCCCTAAAAATTAAGTCCTCTTTTTGCCAGAAGATGATGGCTGATTATCAGAAGATAAATCATCCTCATCTTCTGAACTATCTAGATCATCTTCTTTACCTGCTACGTTCGCTTTTGGTCTTTCAAGGGTACCGTCTTTAAGAAGCTTGTTTTTCTCTTTATCAATCACCGTTTTAAAATCACCTACAACTTTCGCTTTTCCTTTTTCTTTCCCTGCATTCCATGACTTCACAATACCTTTAAGAGAATACCATGCCCCAGCAGAAGTAACCCCTGCTGCACTGGTTACAGCAATGGTTGAAAATATACCTGGAAACGCGCCAACAACACCCGCAACCATCAATAAAAATACTGCAGCAGGTGGATATGAACAGATTGCTATCACAAGCAAGGCCACAACAGCAGCCATTGCTAAAGCCGCTATTTTTAGCCATAGGCGTTCATGTCCTGGCAATACTTTTCGCATGGCCATCATACGGTCAATCGCTGTTTCGGCTTTGATGACATCACCTGATTTTAAGTCTTTAATAGCCTCTGTTGCATATCGAAGTGCCTCTGTCATATTTGCTAAATTACGTGCACTTTTTTGGTGAGGTCCGCTGGAAACAGCTTCTCCGAGTGCACGGCGCATTTTATTGGCCCGCTTAAATGTACTAAGCCTCGCCTCTTCTTCCTCTTCATCTTCTAATGGTTTATATTCAGCAAATGCCGTATACAATGCAAACCCTGCATCTTTCAACCCTTGTGAAAAACCACCTTCACTTAAAGATCCCAGTGCTTCTTCGAATTCAAGTTTACGTCTTTCAAATTCATCTAGCGCAACCGAAGCCGGTGTACTCAAAAAAGAAACAGAATCAACCTTATTTTCTTTATTCGTTTTAGCACTTTGCAGATAAAACTCTCTTTCTGCCTTACTTCCAAACGTTCGCTTTGAATCAAAAAAATTATTTGCCTTTGAATTTGATTTCATGCCAGGAGAGCCCGGTGCCATATGGCTCGCAATTTCTGCAGCATTAAAACCTCTTGCGCGCATGGCTTGGATATATTCAATCTGATCTGCTATCTCTGCCTCAGTGGGCTCTCTTCGTCTCTCCTCTCTAAACCACTTCATCCATTGCTCAAGTGTATTTTCTTGGATGGCTTTTTCAATCACCGTTCCTGTTCTATCTTGTCCACTCGCACAATTCACCAAACTTAAATAACCACTCTCAGCCGCTGCTAAAACCGAATCTACCGCGATTCTAAGCCTATTTGCCTTTTGACCTGCAGTCCACCAAAATCGCGCTTGCCCTTTACGCGCTTTAAATGCCTCTCTAATCGCAAGACTTAAACTCACAGCAAAACGTGCTGTACCATAATCATTCACAGGAACATTCGACATTTCATGTTGATTATTCGCATTGTTTGAAATTTCATGGCGCAAGCCCACTAACATCTTATCTTGCTTTTCAGCACTCGAATCAGTATTTAAAACCGTTAAATGGATGGCCTTCCCTGCTTTGTTACCCATCAATTTTTTAGCAGCACGCCCTATTTGCTTCAAATTTTCGCTTGTATGTGCATAAATGGTTTTGTTATTTTCACCCTGCCCAACAAATACAGGTACCCCTGTTCGAGCAAGCCAAAGTGAGGAAACACCCGGCCAAGTCTGCATTGGATTCGCTTTAAAATATTGCCTGTCGACATCAAGAAAACCAGAGAAACCAAACAGGGTATCTGTTTTCACGATAAATGCATTCTTAACCCCTGCTAAGTGCGTTTTACGTGCTTGTGCTGACAACATTCTATCATCTGACGCTAACATATCAGCAAAACAAGCATCTGCACGTTGCGTTGCAAGATTATTGACTGTATGTGAATTTTTTTCTTGCTTTGATGGATGCGCAACAATTTCTCTCAGTTTGTTAACCTCTTTTTTTTGTAGCTTTGTTTTTTTTGTAACAGGATATTGTATTTCTCGTTGCGCCATCCCGCTCGCTTTATCGTAAGTGAGCGTTACAAGTGGCATAGCAGGGTCTAGTACGCTAGATAAGTTTCGATAATGTGATAAAAGTTTTTCAGCACTCCCTGCATCAAGGCACCCTTCTGTTAAATCTGCCTCATGAAGTTGTCTCACCAAATGCGTATTAAACGCTTTTTCTAACGCCAAAATCTCATCACCAGTCTTCGCGCTTTTTGCTGCTTGTAAAATCTTACTAAACTCCGCTTGCGCTTGATCTCGAATCAGCTCACGCTTGCTTTTGCTTTCTCCTTTAGGCTTAACATCTAAAGAAGGATTGTCGACCGCTGAAATCGCATAATCAATTCCCCTAAGGCGCGACAAACAACGCATCAACATATTATTACTTTCTACTTTAACCTCATCATGCTTCGCTCGCTTAAGATCGCCTAGTTCATAGGCATGACTCGCATCACGCACCCATATATCTTGCCCCGTCTCATCAACCCCACGAAAAGAAGAAATATTAAAAAAATAATCATTCTGACGACGTAACTTATCTCCTATATCGCGATAAAGATCTTGATATATTTTATCACTCCCTTTTTTTAAAACAGGCATAGCTTTCCCCCAGTTTATATATATAGTATATGTTAAAATCAATATGTTTCAATATTTCCCATATTTGTGACATTCCTCTAGATGAATACAGCAAGACCTGCTACGCTTTCCACTGATTTTAACCTCATAAAAATACCTGAAGGATTTAACATGCGCGCCTCACCTTGGCTTATCTCAACCCTTAAAGAATCACCACACGAAGCCGAAACAGCCTCACATCAATTGATGCTACGCGCAGGATTCATCAGACCCCTTGCTTCAGGACTTTATACTTGGCTACCTTTAGGCCTTAAAGTCCTTCGTCACATTGAGCAGGTGGTTCGAGAAGAACTCAACAAAATAAGTGCACTTGAGCTTTTAATGCCTGCCGTTCAACCCGCTGAATTGTGGCAGGAAAGCACACGCTGGGAGACGTTTGGCGGCCAATTACTCCGTATTACGGATAACAACGACCGTGAATACTGCTTTGGCCCAACCCATGAAGAAGTCATTACTGATTTGATGCGCCAAGAATTACAGTCTTATAAACAACTTCCCCTGACTGTTTACCAAATTCAGACCAAATTTAGAGATGAAATCAGACCACGTTTTGGGGTGATGCGTGCCCGTGAATTTTTAATGAAAGACGCTTATTCGTTTCATTTAGATGCAACCTGCCTTGAAAACACATATCAAATCATACACGAGGCTTATTGCCATATATTTGACCGTTTAGGCTTTAAATATCGTCCGGTTGAAGCTGATTCGGGTGCCATTGGTGGCGCTGTTTCACATGAGTTTCAAGTCTTAGCAGACTCAGGTGAAGATTGTATTGCTTATAGCGATACCAGTGAATATGCGGCTAATGTTGAGCAAGCAACCAGTCTTGCACCTGAGCCTGCTGACAATCCTACAACCAAGCCACTTGAATATGTTAAAACACCTGATGCTAAAACCATTACTGACTTAACAAAATGCCTGCATGTTGAGGCTAACCAAACCGTTAAAACACTCTTGGTTGAAGGGGTTGATACGTCTTTGGTTGCCCTTGTCATTCGGGGAGATGACACCCTTAATACTACACGTGCAGCTAAACATCCCTTAGTTCAATCACCGCTAGTACTTGCCGATGATACACGTATTTTACAAACACTTAACGCGCCACTTGGTTTTGTTGGACCGATTGGACTTGATATTCCTGTGATTGTTGACCATCACGCGCTCGCCATGAACGAATTTGTTTGCGGCGCAAACCAAAAAGACATGCATTGTATCAATGCTAGCTGGACACGCGATGTCAAAACCTATGAAGCCTTCGATTTACGCGAAGTTAAAGCCGGCGACAAAAGCCCTGATGGTCAAGGTCACCTTAAACTGTGTCGAGGCATTGAAGTTGGACACATTTTCCAACTCGGTTCAAAATACGCCGAACTCATGAAAGCAACCGTTTTAAATGCCGAAGGCAAAGCCCAAACACTTTTAATGGGCTGTTATGGTCTTGGTATTTCGCGTATGGTGGCGGCTGCCATTGAGCAGCATCATGACGAACGCGGCATTTGCTTACCAGAGGCCATGGCACCTTTCAAAATTGGTATCATTCCCATTAATATGCACCGTTCAGAGCGTGTCAAAGAAGCCGCTGAGGCCCTTTATCAATCATTGTTGGACCAAGGCTTTGATGTACTGCTCGATGACCGTAAAGAACGCCCAGGTGTGTTATTTGCCGACCATGACTTAATTGGCATTCCACACCGGCTTGTCATTGGTGAGCGCGGCCTTGATGCCGGCATGATTGAATATAAAGCACGCTGTGATACAGAAGCAAAACAAATACCCATTGGTGAGGTTCAAGCACTGTTTGCAACGTCATAACTTATTATACTGTCTTTGCGAGCCTTCGGCTCCTAACTAACTTCAGGTCCCATTCGGGTTTTAAGCCGTCGTTGCGAACCCGAACGTAGTGAGTGGTGTGCCGCGACGGCATATTAAGTACTATAAAACGCCCTCTAGCAATTGCTGTGTATACAGCTCTCTCGGGGCCCTTAATAACTGCTCACATGACCCTTCTTCAACCATAACCCCATCGCGCATCACCAGTACGTCATCAGCCAAATACGAGACGACTGCCATGTTATGAGTCACAAATAAATAAGCTAAATTAAGCTCGTTTTGTAAATCTTTCAGTAAATTTAAAATTTGTGCCTGCACTGAAACATCTAGCGCACTCGTTGGTTCATCACAAATCAAAACTTGTGGCGTGCTTGCTAGTGCTCGCGCAATACAAACGCGTTGACGTTGCCCGCCTGAAAATTGATGAGGATAACGATCTAAACTGGTTTTAGGTAAATTGACCTGATCAAGCAACTCATGTTGCCGCTTTTGAATGACGCTATTTTTTGCACTCTGCGCTTCCATACCTTCAGCTATAATCTCACCCACTGTCATCCGTGGATTCATCGACGAATAAGGATCTTGAAAAATAATTTGAACCTGCTTTCTAAATGATTTTAACCTGCTACCACGCAAGCTTGTTAGGTCTTCATCCCGAAATTTAACTTCGCCACAGGTAATCGCTTGCAAGCCCAATAAAACGCGACATACCGTACTTTTACCTGAACCTGACTCCCCAACCAAAGCCAAGGTCCGACCTTGTTTTAAATCAAACGAAATATTATTCACAGCCTTCTGAACCACTGGCGTACGACCCAGACCACCGCGCTTTATCGGAAAATGAACCCCTAAATGACGTACTGAAAATAAAACAGGGCCTTCTTCTGAAGTAACCCCTTGCGCCTCTTTTGAAATAGCCAAATCCGGTGGCGTAGCAAGTTCTGGATATAAATGACATCTCACTTCACGATGGCCCAAATCAGTTAAGATTTGAAGTTCAGGTTCTTTAGTTGAACAAGGCTCAAAACAATGCGCACATCGCGGATGAAAATGACAACCACTTGGCCTATCATCAGGAGCTGGTACTCGCCCTTTAATCGCACTTAAACGTTGTTTTCGCTTCTCAAAATTAGGTAGGGCTGCAATAAGATGCTGTGCATAAGGATGCAAAGGCTGCTCAAAAAACGTAGCAACCTCTGCTGATTCAACCATTTGTCCCGCGTACATCACATAAACTCTATCGGCAACTGCTTTGACTAAGCTTAAGTCGTGCGTAATCAACAATAAGCTCATTTCACGTTCTTGTTGAATTTTTTTCAATAACGCGAGTAATTGCGCTTGTGTGGTCACATCAAGGGCTGTGGTCGGTTCATCTGCAATCAATACATCAGGTTGACCCGCTAGCGCGATGGCTATCACAACCCGTTGTTTTTGTCCGCCTGATAATTGATGAGGGTATTGTTTAAGACGCCTTACTGGGTCTGGAATTTCAACCTCCGTCAGTAAAGCTGCAAGACGTGTTCGTGATTTATCTCCTAGGGCCTCTGCTAATTGCTGTCCAATGGTTAAAACAGGATTAAGAGCCGTCATTGGATCTTGAAAAATCATGCCAAATCGCTTGCCACGAAAACGTCGCATGGCACGCTCAGAGAGCATTAAAACATCAGTATCAGACCAAGTAATCGCACTGTCCGCGCCAAAACGCGCTTTAAGTGGCAAAAGCCGCATTAAAGCTGCAGCTGTCAGTGATTTCCCGCAACCTGATTCCCCAACAAGTGCGACTGTTTCACCTGCCTTTAAATAAAAATCAATTGCATCAACAGCCGTTAAAATCGCTTGCTTATTTTGAAATGCAACGCTTAGTCTTGTTACTTCTAGCATGCTCATCCTTAGCATCCCTCCATTAGACCGTTTGAGTATGGTCTGCCTGCTGACCAACTGAGTCCTCACTTAACAAACAAAACCCTGTTCTATCACCTACTTCAGCAATCCCTGCAATCGTAGAGGTCTGTTTTAAAAAAGATGAAATGGTAACCTGTTGATGAGGCGATGGTACACGAATGGTCCATTTGCCATCAGAACGTGCTTCAACATGGATAAACTGAGACATTGGCACCAAAAGCCCTTCGGCATCAAACCGGCCGGTCATCGCCCCACGAATAGCATCTACTTCTGGTAAATTTACTGAATAAAAACCGCTGTTATCATTAAATCGACACAAAACGCCTTTTACTGCATGCGCGTCTGGCTGCGTTTCTGTAGTTGCCATTTGTCTAAACCAAGCATGCTTTGCTGTCACAAAATCTTCTTTAGCACCATCTGGATCGTAAATATGTCCATTTAAAGAGTGTGCTTGGCTAACCAATACATCAATACCTGGTCGTAAATCTTGTCCTACAGGTAACGATTCTTCTGGTTTTAACATATCTACTTTAAAATTAAATCCTGCTTTATTTGCCTGTTTGAATCCAAAAACCCAGCTATCATTAATCGGATTAAAATGTAAAAAGGCATGACCTACATGCCAACGATTGGACGAAGGGTTAACGAGTTCTGACTCACTCTCATCTTGTAAAATAAGCGCTTTAGTCTGCACATCAAATAGGGCCGCATGACTATGAAAAAGGGTGCCTTTTCGTTCCATCTGAAAAAAATAACCATATTGATCGCCCCTTTCATTCGCAACAACACCTGAAAAAACCCACTTTACCTCAGATGAACTCGCCGGTAGAAAATGAGGGGAATCAACAGGCTCCCCCGCACATACCAGCTGAGAACCAATCATCAAAAACAACGCAAACAGCACAATACAAACGTTCATTCGCAAAAACTTATCACTCTTATTTCTGTAAACACTCATGCGCATCTAGTTTTTCCCAGAAGTTATCCCTAACATATGCCTTAACAGGCAACACATACATCGGCTTATTCGAAAACGTATGACATTTAACCGCGTCTTTTTCCGTCATCAGCACCAAGTCTTCAGCAACCTCTAAGTTTTCTGGAACAAATTGGTGATGATCTGGAAAACGATAAGGTTTATGCACTATCCCTAAATTGGTTAACGTATCAAAAAATCGCTCTGGATGTCCAATCCCGGCAAGTGCCGCAACAGACGCATGAGGTGGCAAGACTTTGGGATACATGTCACCAGGAATTAAGTCCATTTGATAAGCCCCTGCCCAATCTCCGCCATTCACCACAACAAAATCCGCTTTTTTAATCCGTTTTGCCGATTCACGCATAGGGCCTGCCGGCAAACAAAAACCATTGCCAAAGCCTCGCTTGCCATCCACCACAACAATTTCTATGTCACGACTCATGGCATAATGTTGTAAACCATCATCACTGATCACCACATCAACCGTCTGTTTTTCAAGTAAAAATTGAACGGCTTGTGTGCGATTGGGATCAATCACAACCGGTACTTTTGTTTTTTGTGCCAGTAAAAGTGGCTCATCACCCACCTCACTCGCGACATCATCTGATTGAACGTGATACGGAAAATGTTTGATACGTGCACCATACCCACGACTTACAATACCAACACGAAAGCCATGTGAGCCTAAATGTTCAGCGATTGCAATCACCAGCGGGGTTTTTCCAACACCCCCGATGGTTAGATTGCCAACCACAATCACAGGTACATCAAAAGCAGTTTGATAAAATGTCTCTAAAACCCAACGACGAATCCAGACCACCCAACGATATACGAGCGAGAACGGATATAATATCCATGCAAGCACATGCTTTCCGTACCATAACTGATTCAGTCTATCCTGCTTCACACGAGTACTTCTTCAGGCGCAACCACGTCCAGATGCTGCGCTTGATAGAGCCTTGCATAATGACCACCTGCTTTCAGTAGGTCCTCATGTTGCCCTTGTTCAACCACGCGCCCCTCATGCATCACAATAATTTTATCTGCACGTTGAATGGTTGATAACCTATGCGCTATCACGAGTGTTGTACGATTTTCCATCACACGCTCTAAAGCAGCTTGAATATAACGCTCTGATTCTGTATCTAGCGCAGACGTTGCTTCATCTAAAATTAAGATAGGCGCATCTTTTAAAATAGCACGTGCAATCGCGAGGCGCTGGCGTTGCCCACCCGATAAGAGCACACCATTTTCGCCCACTCGCGTGTCATATCCTTCTGGCAGTTTATTAATAAACTCATCCGCATAAGCATATTTTGCAGCTTTAATAATCAATTCTCGCGACACATCAAAACAGCCATAAGCAATATTATTGGCAAGCGTGTCATCAAAAAGGGTGACTTGCTGACTTACCAATGCAATTTGTTCACGTAAACTGGTTAATGCAACCTGATTAATCTCTTGATTATCGATTAAAATCTCACCTTTTGTCACTTGATAAAATCGCGGTATCAAGCTCGCAAGTGTTGTTTTTCCACTGCCTGAATGCCCAACAAGTGCAATCGTCTGTCCTACTTCAACCTTAAAGCTCACATCATGCAATACACGCACACCCCCGCGATAAGCATACGATACACCCTTAAACTCAATTTCCCCCTGAACACGTGTATCAAACGATACACCTGCCGTATTTTCTTTAGGCTCATCTAACACACGAAACACACTTTCAGCCCCTGCAAGTCCACGCTGAAATACCGTATTCAAGGTTGTGAGTGTTTTCATTGGTTTAATCAATTGCAACATAGCCGCAATAATCGCTAAAAAAGAACCTGCTGTGACCGTTATAACCGACTGAAGCGTAATTGCTGCAAAAATAATGCCTGCAATCCCCAAAGCAATAATGGTCTGCACTCCTGAAACATTAATAGCCTTACTCATCGCCACTTTCATGTCTTGCAGACGTGAACGCTCTGTTGCTGTATTAAATTTTTTAATTTCGTATGCTTCGCCTCCAAATAAACGCACCACACGATATCCGTCAATCGCCTCACTGGCCGTACTCGTCACATCTCCCATTGAGGCTTGTACTTTATGACTAATACGTCGCACGCGTTTATTGGTAAAATTAACCAGTACACCGATAAACGGTATGGTTAGCAAAAACATCATTGATAACTGCCAGCAAATGACCATCATCACCGTCAAAAGCCCAATCACCAAACACACATTTTGAACTAGATCAGTCAGCGCATTCGCACTCACTTGCGCGACTTGCTCCACATCGTACAAAATTTTTGAGAGCAACTGCCCTGATGGTGCTTCATCATAATAATCAGCAGGTAGGCGAACGATATGTGAAAAGACCTTTTGACGCAGCACATTCACCACAGCACGCGCAACCCAGGTCATACAATACCCAGCAAAAGCACTTACAAGCCCCCGAAACATCACCCCAAACAAAATAATAAGGGGTATGATTTTAACAAAGGCCATGTCGAGCTCAATCAAACCTTTATCTAAAAATGGCCGCATCATATAGGTAAAACCTGCATCAATTCCTGCAGACAAAACACTCGCAAACAAGCCCAAAGCAAGAATAGCCCAAAAGGGTTTTACGTATTTAAAAAGACGGGCATACAGCACACGTGCACTGCCATAAGTTGGCTTCATGGTTAAAAACTCGACAACAACTGTTATAATAGTTCGATATTGTAACGGGTCCCGTCTTAAATCACCAATGTGCAAAAAAATACAAATCTAAGACTTGATATTTTTAAACCAATTCGCGAGCTCTAAAGGTGCAGGAAAGACAATCGTAGAAGAATTACCATTCGCGGTAATATTAGCTAATGTTTGAAGATAACGTAGTTGCATAGCCTCAGGTGTTTTAGCTAAAACATCAGCTGCTTCTAATAGTTTTTTAGACGCCTGAAACTCCCCTTCTGCATGAATCACTTTAGCACGACGCTCCCTTTCTGCTTCAGCTTGTTTTGCAATCGCTCGCACCATACTTTCATCTAAATCGACATGCTTAATTTCGACATTAGATACTTTGATACCCCATCCATCCGTTTGTTCATCTAATATTTTTTGCACGTCACTATTGAGGCTCTCTCGCTCAGCAAGCATTTCGTCTAACTCATGTCGTCCTAACACTGAGCGCAGTGTGGTTTGCGCTAATTGACTCGTTGCATCTAAATAATTTTCGACTTGAATAATCGCTTTTTCCGGATTCATCACACGAAAATACAAAACAGCATTGACGCGCACCGAAACATTATCATGCGAAATCACATCCTGACTGGGTACATCCATCACGATTGTACGTAAATCAACACGTACCATTTGCTGTAAAACAGGGATAATAATCACAAGGCCTGGTCCTTTTACACGCCAAAAACGACCTAACATAAAAACCACACCCCGTTCATATTCACGTAACACGCGAAACATAGACACAAACAATAAAATAATAAGAAGTGCCAAAGAACCACTAAAATAAGCCATTTTATTCTCCTTTATCTGATTGTTCTTCCACTTCTAAGTGCAAACCTTCAGCCCCAATCACCTTAACCGAACAATCTGAATGGATAGGATTTTTTGAATAAACACTCCAAATTTCACCCTTAATCAGTGCTTGTCCTTGCGGGTCAATCAGGCCTAATGCCTTACCATATGCACCTATTAAAGTCGTTATGCCATGCTGTACGGCACGCCGCTTACTACGTAATGCCAAATTTAATCCTACAACAAAGAGTATGACATTAAAAAACGTCATCGCTGCAATCACAGCCCATGAAATACGATAACTTTCATGCCCTGAATCAATTAATAAAATTGAGCCTAAAATAAATGACACTGTTCCGCCTAGCCCTAAAACACCAAAGCTCGGCGCAAAATATTCCGCAATAATAAAAATAATCCCTAAGAAGATAAGCGCTAAACCCGCATAATTAATCGGTAGTAACTGCAATGCATAAAGTGCTACTAATATTGCCACAGCACCAATCACGCCGGGTGCAATAAACCCAGGATTTAAAAATTCAAAAAAAATGCCATAAATACCCAGTAATAAAAGCAAATAAGCAACGGTTGGATCAGTCACAACCCATAATAATTTCATTCGCCAATCAGGAGTAATTTGTTTCAGCTTCAGGTTATCTGTATCAAGCTTTATGCTTTGCCCTGCTTGTGTAACCGTCATGCCACTCAATTGTCGAAACAAACCTTGATTATCTTTGGCGATAAAATCAATCACGCCTTTTTTTAATGCTTCAGATGCCGTCAACGTTTTGGCGTCCAAAACCGCTTGCTCTGCAAATGCACTATTTCGGTTTCTTAATTGCGCTAAGCTCCGAATATAAGCCACCGCATCATTCATGGCTTTTTTGTCTGACGTACTTTCTGATGTCTCTTTTTTAGAATCAACCACAGCAGGAGATAAATGGACAGGACTCGCAGCTCCCACATGGGTTCCCGGCGCCATCACAGCAACCGTACTGGCATACAAAAGATACGTGCCAGCACTTGCAGCGCGCGCACCACTCGGTGCTACATACATCACAACCGGAACGTTTGAGGTCAATATGGCCCCTATCATTTGACGCGTGGATTTATTTAACCCGCCTGGTGTATCCAGTTGAATTAAAATCAAATCATCCTTTTGAGCTTGCTCAATACCACGCACCACATAATCTGCCATGGCAGGGCCAATACCCCCTCGAACCGTCAGTGAGGTCGCCTGCATGGCCTGTACAGTCATAGAAAAACAAAATAAACACAACCAGATTGCATATTTCATGATTACGTTCCAGTGACACCAGAACTTTAGCGTAACATATTAATCCGTTTGAGCAATTCAGGTAACTGTTTCAATGCTGTTGTAATGGGCAGGGCTGTTATTTTATTCGCTAAATGAAGGACTTCTTCTCCTGTATACACAATAAATAATTCAGCCATAGGATAATCTTGTTTAAATTGTTTTAATCCATGCAGCATTTTAGGCGTGATGGTTTGGCTATGTTTAATCTCAAATGCAAGGAGTTTTTCTTCTCCGTATACAATAAAATCAACTTCTGTACCTGAAGTTGTCCGCCAATAATAAACTTGATAGTTCATCCGATAGTAATCAATAAGAGCAAGTAAAGATTGATAAAACAAGGTTTCTAACCCCATACCCGCTATTTCACTGGGCGCATCAAGAACACCTTTGGGGCGCAATTGCGCGTAAACGCCCGCATCAAAATAATAAAACTTGTTGGTTGTAATCAATCGACGTTTTGCTTTTTTAGTAAATGCGGGCAGCATGTGAGCCAATAAAAGGTCGTCTAAAATACTAAAATAATTTTGTATGACTTGACGCTTAACACCGACTTCTCTTGCAATTTCCGTTGCATTAATAACAGCACCTTGTGAAAAACTTGCAACCTCAAGAAAACGTGCAAATGCAGAAACATTTCGAGTAAGCCCTTCTTGAACCACTTCTTCACGCAAATAAATATCAATGTACGTTGCGAGATAACCTGCAGGATCATCATACATATAAGTTGCAGGTAGCATCCCTAGCGTTAAAGCGTGTTCTAATTTGAATTCAGCTTTTAATTCTTGAATGACAAGTGGATGCATATGATGCCGAATAGCGCGACCAGCTAATAAATTAATGCCATCACGTTTAAGTTTTCTGGCTGAAGAACCTGTTAAAATAAAACGTTGTCCCTCATGTTCTATGAGTCGATGAACTTCATCTAATAATTCTGGAATTTTTTGCACCTCATCAAGCACTATCCAGTTATGACGTTGAAGTGATATTTTTTCACGTAAAGCTTCAGGCTTTGCTTTAAGCGTTCGATAAGTCAGTGGGTCCAGCAAATCAATATAAGTGTGAGGTTGCTCTGCAAGGTTGTGTCTAAGCCACTGCGTTTTTCCAGTGCCTCTGGGGCCAAAAATAAAAAGGCTATCTCGATGTTCTAAAGGCAATTCAAATAAGCGAGTAAACATGATTAATATTGATAATTGTGGTTTGTACCATCAATTATAGTTGATAATTGTGGTTTTCTCCATCAATTATCAACACTTCACATTCCTATCATCCGCCCTGTCAGACACCTTCTCCCGATAAGCGCGGGAGAAGATAGACTATGAAAAACCAATAAAATCAATAGGTTAATCTAAAAATTTGTGAAGGCTTTCCAGAATTTTCCTCCTAGAGCCTAAACCTCACACTCTTGCGCCCAAACGCGTAACATTGCATTGCCTTCTGGATACAACGCACAACTTACTTCACGCACTTCTGCTCCCAAATTTGCTTGTTGAAGTCCTAGTAATACGGGTCCAAGTAATGCTGAAGGCTCACCTTTGCGTTCAATTAAGGGAAAAATACGAACTTCTTTTGCAACGCGGACTAATTCACGAATCGCATTTAAATGAAAATCCACAGATTGCTCATTTGAACCTGCAAATAAATAATGTGAACTTAAAGCCAAGTCAAACACAAAATCATCGAACGGCAAGACCGTATCTTGGAGTGGCTTATAACGCCCTTCTGCAACACCCGCCTCATAATCTTCAAAAAACAAGGCTATGCCCGCCCGCCGGCTGGTTAGAAACGCATCCATCCCACCATAACTCTCGACATTAAATTGACTGGGATCTTTAAGCACTTGTACGGCACGTTCATTAAAAGCATGCGTGACTTCTTGCTCTAGTTCAAGTTTTGAACATCCAAATAATGGATCAACACTCACAACTTTTGTATGGTTTTCTGTATGCAGCTCTGTATTCACAGCACTCGCACCACACCCATATTCTAATAATGCTTGTGTGAGCACTTTGTCTGATAAATCAAACATTTCTTGATACTCTGAGACATGATGCCCCCATAAAACACGCTTTCGCATAAACCCACTCCCTTTGAACTTCACGCTTCACAACTTATCTTCTGCGAGGTATAGTCTAGCCTATTTCATAAAGAAATCGGAAGTCATTATGCAACATGGTCTGCCTCATCTTCTTGGCGATACCTTTGACGCCTTGCGTGAAAGTGTTTATCGCTTTGCCACCCACGAAATTGCACCTATTGCAGCCGAGCTTGATGTTGATAATGCATTCCCCAACCCATTATGGCGTAAACTCGGGGAAATTGGCTTACTGGGCATTACGGCAGATGAATCATGTGGGGGCGCTAATCTTGGTTATCTTGCACATGTTCTTGCCATGGAAGAAATTTCACGTGCTTCAGCCTCAGTTGGCTTAAGTTACGGCGCACATTCAAACTTATGCGTCAATCAAATTAATCTGCACGGCACCGATACTCAAAAAAAACGCTATCTTCCTAAATTGATCAGTGGCGAGCATGTTGGCGCACTTGCCATGAGCGAAGCTAATTCAGGCTCAGATGTTGTGAGCATGCAGCTATCAGCGCGTCATGAAGGTGGGCGTTTTATTTTGGATGGCACTAAAATGTGGATCACCAACGGGCCTGAAGCTGATGTTTTAGTGGTATACGCTAAAACAGATAAAGCCGCCGGTAGCAAAGGCATTACCGCTTTTCTCATTGAAAAAAGCTTCCCCGGTTTCAAAACAGCTCAAAAACTCGATAAACTCGGCATGCGCGGCTCAAACACCTGTGAATTGGTATTTGAAAACTGTGAGGTCCCTGAAGAAAATGTCCTCGGTGAAGTCAACCAAGGGGTCGCTGTTTTAATGCGAGGTCTTGATTATGAGCGAACCATTCTTGCGGCAGGACCCGTTGGCATCATGCAAGCTTGCCTCGATTTAGTCCTTCCTTATGTACATCAACGCAAACAATTTAACCAGCCTATTGGTACTTTTCAGCTAATGCAGGGCAAACTGGCTGATATGTACTCTGATTTAAATGCCTCTAGAAGTTATTTATATGCTGTTGCTCGCGCCTGTGATGCAGGACAGGTCACCCGAAAAGATTCTGCCAGCGTCATTTTATATACTTCTGAACGTGCCACTCAAATGGCCTTGCAAGCCGTCCAAATACTCGGTGGCAATGGCTATATCAACGAATACCCTGCCGGCCGCCTGTTGCGTGATGCCAAACTCTATGAAATTGGTGCCGGAACCTCTGAAATTCGCCGCATGCTCATTGGGCGTGAATTATTCCAAGATGAAAGCCGTGAGATATAAACCATGAATCCTATTCACCCCGAAGATATTGTTATCGTCGCTGCCAAACGTACACCATCAGGTGCTCTACTCGGCGAGTTATCCAGCATTGCAGCCCCAAAAATCGCTGCTGTAGCTCATCTTGCAGCCCTTGAAGAGGCAGGCCTTAAGCCTGAGTCGATTGATGAAGTCCTGACCGGTTGTGTGCTATCAGCAGGACTTGGCCAAGCACCCGCAAGACAAGCGGCCCTTGCCGCTGATATCCCTGCTACAACGCCTGCAACCACGCTAAATAAAATGTGTGGTTCAGGCATGAAAGCTGTCATGCTTGCGCATGACGCCATTCGCGCGGGTAGTGCTGAATGCGTACTTGCCGGAGGTATGGAGAATATGAGTCAAGCGCCTTACTTAGTGCCTAAAGCACGTGCAGGCTACCGACTAGGACACGGGCAACTGCTTGACCACCTCTGCCTAGATGGCTTAGAAGATGCTTACGAGCCTGGCCAACTCATGGGTGTTTTTGCCGATCGTACAGCAGAAAAACTTAAGCTTACTCGTGAAGTACAAGATGAATTTGCAACGCGCTCTATGCAACGCGCACTTGATGCGCAAGCGAGTGGCGCTTTCACGAGCGAAATAGCACCTGTTTCTGTAACCACCCGAAAAGGCACACACGTTATCAACCAAGATGAAGGACCAGATGCCGCAAAACTTGATAAGTTAGCCCGCTTAAAGCCTGCTTTTAGTAAAGACGGGACTGTCACTGCAGGCAATGCCAGTTCTATTTCTGATGGTGCTGCAAGCCTTATTTTAATGACGGCAAAAGCGGCCGAAAAACAGGGCATTAAGCCGCTTGCACGCATCAAGGCGCACGCAACGCATGCAGGCCCCCCTGAGTGGTTTACAACAGCACCTGTTGACGCTATTCAGAAAGTCTTAACCCTTACAGGCTGGACACCAGACGATGTTGATCTCTATGAAATCAACGAAGCATTTGCTGTGGTTACACTCGCTGCCATCCAAAAACTTGAGCTAGATGACAACAAAGTCAATATTCATGGGGGCGCTTGTGCGCTTGGACACCCCATTGGCGCATCAGGTGCACGTATTCTGGTAACACTCATTCATGCACTACAGCAAAAACAACTTACACGAGGAGTGGCCGCCCTTTGTATTGGTGGGGGCGAGGCAACAGCTGTTGCGATTGAATGTTTATCAAAATAAACTGAGCTAACTTATGCTAAAAAGGAACATCGCATGCTAAAGCAAAGCCTAATTTATTTAGTATTAAGTATTTTAGTTGTTTTATTAGCGACCTATGCAAAAATATTTTTTGTTTATGTCGATTTACTCTACGTTATCCTTAATAACTTTCTTGAGCCCCTGTTTGGGTCAGGACTAATAGGAGAAGCGTTCCGAGATATGGTCACCTTAATTCTGACGCCTCTTTTTTTGGCAGCCCTACCTGCTCTAATTTATTGGCTCATTAAACGCAAACAAATGCCTTATTTTCTTGAGCTCACCTGGCTTTTATGGCTCATTCTTGCCATGAGCAGCTACCTTATCCACTAAACGAGTTTTTTGATGGCCATTTTAACCAGTGAATTAAACCCAGGAAGCACTTCATTCAAAGCTAACCTTGACTACATGAATGATTTGGTAGACAGCTTGGAGCGGACACTTACTCTCATTACCGAGGGAGGCAATGAACGCGCACGCGAACGCCACAAAGCGCACGGAAAACTCCTGCCTCGTGAACGTTTAACTCATCTACTTGATTTAGGCAGCCCCTTTTTAGAACTTTCTCTTTTAGCAGCCCATGAGGTCTATGATGACCCACTCCCTGCCGCAGGACTGATTACCGGTATTGGCCTTGTAAATGGCACGCTCTGTGTGATTGTCATTAATGATGCAACTGTTAAAGGGGGCACCTACTACCCCCTCACGGTAAAAAAACATCTCCGTGCACAAGCCATTGCTAAAGAAAATCATCTACCCTGTATTTATTTAGTCGACTCCGGAGGAGCTTACCTCCCCAAGCAAGATGAAGTCTTTCCAGATAAAGAACATTTTGGCAGAATATTTTTTAATCAAGCCCGATTATCAGCCGAAAACATTCCTCAAATTGCTGTCGTCATGGGCTCATGTACTGCAGGCGGCGCCTATGTGCCAGCCATGGCGGATGAATCTATTATGGTACGTGAACAAGCCACTATTTTTTTAGGCGGCCCCCCACTTGTTAAAGCCGCCACCGGTGAAGTCATTAGTGCTGAAGCGCTTGGAGGGGCCGAGGTACACTGTCGCGAATCGGGTACCGCTGATCATTATGCCGAAAATGATATTCACGCCTTAACGCTTGCACGCAATATCGTCTCGCATCTTAATCGCCCTAAACCCGCCACACCTGATATCCGATCATATAAAGAGCCCCTTTATCCAACCGAAGAGTTACACGGTATTATTCCAAGCGACCCCCGTAAACCGCTTGATGTGCTCGAAATCATCGCTCGTCTTGTGGACGGTTCTGTATTCGATGAGTTTAAAGCGCTTTATGGCACAACCCTTGTCTGTGGCTTTGCACACCTCTACGGCCGTCCTGTTGGTATTATTGCAAATAACGGTATTTTGTTCTCAGAAAGTGCACTAAAAGGCACCCATTTTATTGAGCTATGCTCGCAACGTAATATTCCTTTAATTTTTCTACAAAATATCACAGGCTTTATGGTCGGCAGCAAATACGAGGCTGAAGGCATTGCAAAACACGGGGCCAAAATGGTCATGGCTGTTGCCAATACAAATGTCCCTAAACTCACCGTTATCATTGGCGGAGGATTTGGTGCTGGAAACTATGCTATGTGTGGACGCGCCTACGACCCTCGTTTTTTATGGTCTTGGCCCAACGCTCGCATCTCCGTTATGGGAGGAGAGCAAGCCGCTAATGTGCTTGCCCAAATCAACCGAGATAAATACGCCAAACAAAATAAACCCTGGCCTATTGATGAAGAAGAAGCATTTAAAGCCAACCTTCGCAATCAGTACGAAACCCAAGGAAACCCCTTTTATGCCAGTGCACGCTTATGGGACGATGGCGTAATAGCCCCCAAAGACACGCGTAAAATACTGGGTTTAAGCTTACTTGCAGCAACCAATGCCCCGATAAAACCCACTCAGTTTGGGGTTTTCCGTATGTAGAGGCCTAAAGGAGAAACGGATGCCAGATTTACTCACTGAATTAGACGAGCATGTATTGATTTTAACGCTCAACCGAACCCAAAAACATAATGCTTTTGACGATGCCCTGTTAGCTCATTTTCAAAAAGCCCTAGACCTTGCGGCAGAAAACCCAATGGTTCGCGTGATTATGCTACGCGCCAATGGCCTCCATTTTTCAGCGGGTGCTGATTTGGGCTGGATGCAACGCATGGCAGACTTTACTGAAGATGAAAACATTGCTGACGCGAAAGCACTCGCTCACCTCCTAAGTAGTCTACATCACAGCAAAAAACCCACAATTGCTGTCGTTCAAGGAGCCGCCTTTGGTGGAGGGGCCGGGCTGGTTGCTGCCTGTGACATTGCCATTGCTGCAGATAGCACCCAATTTTGCTTTTCAGAAGTTAAATTAGGTCTAATTCCTGCTGTGATTAGCCCCTATGTTGTACGCGCCATTGGCGAACGTGCGGCGAGCTGGCTTTTTATGAGTGCTGAAAAAATTGATGCCCGTGCTGCTTTAAAATTAGGTCTTATTCATCATTTGGTCCCAGAAGAAGAATTGCCTTCACATGCACATCATTATGCGCGTGAAATGGCAAAATTAGCTCCCTTGGCAGTACAAGAATCTAAACAACTGGTTGCGACCGTGGCACACCTGCCCATTGATGATAGCTTACAAAATTTAACAGCCTCTTTAATTGCAAAAAAACGCGCATCCACTGAAGGAAAAAAAGGCATGCATGCTTTTTTAAACAAAAAAAACCCCGTTTGGGATTAGGACCACTTATGTTTTCAACGCTTTTAATTGCAAACCGCGGCGAAATCGCTTGCCGTATTATTCAAACCGCTAAACAACTTGGCATACGCACAGTTGCTGTGTATTCAACCGTTGATAGTAACAGTTTACATGTTAAGCTCGCAGACGATGCCTTCTGCATTGGTGAGCCAACAGCCCTTTTAAGCTACCTCAATATCGATAAAGTGATTGAAGCAGCCCTTGCCGCAGGGGCTGATGCCATTCATCCAGGTTATGGGTTTTTATCTGAGAATCCAGCCTTTGCAAAAGCATGTGCTGTACACAACATCACCTTTGTTGGCCCATCCGTTAACGCCATGGAACTCATGGCCTCAAAACAACGTGCAAAACATTGCTTAGAAAAAACAAACGTGCCTTTAACGCCGGGCTATCATGGCAGCGACCAAACGCTTAAAGCACTACAAAAAGCAGCCTGTAATATTGGTTTCCCAGTACTCTTAAAAGCGGCCTCTGGCGGCGGTGGTAAAGGCATGCGAGCCGTTACAAAAGAAGCCGAGTTTGAAAAAGCACTTGAGGGTGCAAAACGAGAAGCAAAAGCAAGTTTTGATGATGACACCATGCTCATTGAAAAACTCATTGTGAATCCACGCCATGTTGAAATTCAACTCATGGCCGATAACCATGGCAATGTGGTCCATTTATTCGAGCGAGATTGCTCTATTCAGCGTCGCCACCAAAAAGTCATCGAAGAAGCCCCTGCGCCAAACTTACCTAAAGCGCTCAGAAGCGCTTTAGCCGATGCTGCCATCACCGTTGCTAAAACCATTGATTACCAAGGCGCCGGAACAGTTGAATTTTTAGTCGATACCGACAATACATTTTATTTCATGGAAATGAACACGCGCCTACAAGTCGAACACCCCGTCACAGAAATGATAACCGGTCTTGATTTGGTCGAGTGGCAACTACGCATTGCAGCAGGCGAAAAATTACCACTCATGCAAAACAAAATCCAACAAAACGGGCATGCTATTGAGTGCCGCGTATATGCTGAAGATACAAGTCAGGGTGGGCTCCCTTCAACCGGCACTTTGCGTGTATTTGAAGAACCCAAAGGCCGAGGCATTCGACTCGACTCAGGGTTTCAAGACGGTGATACCATCACCCGCTTTTACGATCCAATGCTTGGCAAACTCATTGCCTTTGGCGATACCCGAGAAGAAGCACTCAAGCGCCTTGGTCAAGCTATTAACCATTACCACCTTGGCGGCGTTAAAACCAACTTGGCATTTTTAGGTAGCTTACTCGAGCATCCTGCCTTTAAAACCATACAACTAAACACTGCTTTTCTTACCGAGCATACAATTAAGCTTCCTGAACCATCGGTTGAAGATGCTTTGATGTTTGCTGCCAGCATGACGTTTTTAACGCATCTCCCTACTCAAGAAAACACACTCCTAAAAGATACCTTCTCGTGGCAACTATGCGGACGCATCTCATGGCCTTTATATTATGAAATCGACAGCACACGTCATACCATACAGTTAACCCCTATAACCTTTAACCAATTCGAATATCTCCATGCAGATAAAAGACAAATCTTAACCATAACCTATGACAATAATCTATTAACACTGAATACAGGTGTTAAGCGCTTGGATGCTTACACTGAAATACATGAAAAAAATATCACTTTCCATACACATCAAGGTGCTATTACGGTTACGTCAGTTGATAACCCAAGTCATTCAACACAAACAAAATCTACTGAAAATAGCTTAAATGCACCAATGCCTGCAACCGTTGTCGCCGTTTTAAAACAAAAAGGAGATTCTGTTCAAGCAGGAGATGATTTAATGGTCCTTGAAGCCATGAAAATGGAACATACCATTCGCGCACCACAGGCAGGTCAACTCATCGATATTTTTTATCCTATCGGAGCACAAGTAGATGAAGGTGTCGCCTTACTCGCCTTATCGCCCCTTAATACATCCCAAAACGAGGAAGTTTGAATTATCATGCCAATCCCTGAGCACGTTACCCTCATTGAAGTTGGTCCTCGTGATGGCTTACAGAATGAACCTCATTTTGTTCCAAGCGAACAAAAAATTGAATTAATCAACCAACTCAGTCAAACAGGACTTAAAGACATTGAGGTTACAAGTTTTGTTTCAGCCAAAGCCATTCCTCAACTAGCCGATAACCTTGAAGTTTTTGAAGCCATCAATAAACCCAAAGGGGTTAATTTTTCGGCCCTGGTGCCCAATCCACGCGGCTTAGAACAAGCTTTAAAAGCAGGACTGACTCATATTGCTATATTCACTGCCGCAAGTGACACGTTTAATCAACGTAATATCAACTGCTCAATTGAAGAAAGCATTGAACGCTGCAGGCTTGTGGTTGAAGAAGCAAAACAACACAAAATCTATATTCGCGCCTATATTTCATGCGTGCTCGGCTGTCCCTACGAAGGAAATATTTCACCCCGGCAAGTGGTATCCGTCACCGAACAATTACTTGCACTCGGTGTCGATGAAATCAGCTTTGGAGACACCATCGGTGTTGGCACGCCCAAACAAACCCTTGAGTTGATTCATGCTATAACACCCCTCTTACCCTCTGAAAATATTGCCATGCATTTTCATGATACTTACGGACAAGCCATTAGTAATGTCTATGCATCGCTTACTGCTGGCATTCATCGTTTTGATAGCGCTATTGCAGGGCTTGGTGGCTGCCCTTATGCAAGAGGAGCAAGTGGTAATGTTGCAACCGAAGATATTTTATATTTAATGCATGGTTTAGGTATTGAAACAGGTATTGATATTTACAAAGTGGTCACGGCGGGTGATCAAATGTGTAAATATTTAGGACGAAAAAATCAGTCTAAAGTCGCAACAGCACTGCTTGCTAATCAGTAACGAGGATTGCTACCGTGTTTTCAAAAAAAGCAGCTATTTATTTTTTGGGAGCGTTACTGCTTGGTTTTGTAGCTTGGACTTATTACTACGTTGGCATGAGTAATATGAACCAACTCATTTCAACCGTTGTATTTGGATTTAGCGGACTTCTTTCTGCCAACATCTATTTCACACTATCACTCGTCAAATATTTACTCATTTATCCCTTTGTATTAACTATATTTCTACTGCTTATTGAAAAGAAGTATCCCTTCCTGCAAAGGGTGCTTCCTGGCGCTCTCATTCTTATTGGGCTTTCTGGGTTAAGCCTGCAATACGATATTCCACATTTTATCAACGCCCTATATGCCCACCAGAACCCCAATCAAACCGATTATTTTCATGAACATTTTACCGATCCCTCATCCATTCCCTTTCAAACAGCACATACCCCTAAAAGTTTAATTTTAATTTATGCTGAAAGTCTCGAGTCAAGCTATCAAAACACATCCCTTTTTGATCATGACTTATTAACCTCTCTCACCGAATTAAAGCAACCATTCATCTCATTTAAGCACTTTAAACAAACGGCTGGTGCCGACTGGACCATGGGGGGAATTGTAGCCTCTCAATGCGGGATCCCCCTTAAATTAACCACTTTGTTTAATGGTAATGATATTGGATCTAATATCAGTCATTTTTTACCTGGTGCTGTTTGCCTCAGTGATATTTTGGCAACACTTGGTTATCATAACGTTTTTTTGAAAGGCGCATCACTTCGCTTTTCGGGGATTGATACGTTCTTAAAAACGCACCACTATCACGAAATGCTAGGCAAACATGAGTGGCTTAAACAGGGATATCATACGCATCAAATGACGGCCTGGGGCCTACCTGATGATTTGCTGTTTCAAGAAGCTAAATTAAAACTAAAACAACTCATCAATACTCAAAAGCCTTTTAATTTAACGCTCCTCACCGTTGATACACATGGCGTGAATGGACTACTCAATCACGCGTGTGCCGCAAGTGGCGGAAAAAACTTCGAAGATATTATTGAGTGTAGCGCTCATCAAGTTGCCGATTTTATCCATTATGTCGATAACCAAGGCTGGTCAGACCAAGTCACGATTGTGGTCATGGGAGATCATTTAGCCATGAAAAATGCAGCTTATTCCAAATTGACAGCAGGACAACCACGATATATTTTCAATATGATTATCAGTCAAGAGCCCTTAGAAAAAAATAGAGATACTATTTTTCATGTAGACTTATTTCCAACCATTTTAACTGCTTTAGACATTACTTGGCCTGGAGATAATAAGCTCGCATTAGGCTATTCGGCTCTTACCCCAAAAACAAAAAACTTATCTACATCAGAGCGATTTAATACACTTGAGCAAATCACAGCCTCTGAAAGCACACATTACAATCGCTTATGGATGAAACCTGAAAAAGAGTAGTTCATTATTGAACAAAAGTGTTTGAAAAGACCTGGATGTCACGGACAAGCCCTGAGGGATGGTCACTTTTTTTAGATGCTGTTATTTTTAAGATTGCTTTTAATTGGCAGCTTTTATTTTACCGTCATTGCTGTATAGGTTACGTATTTCGTTGATAAAGTAGTGTTACTAATTATCAATGAGATACGTGATATGAGAAATAACAACAAAGACGATACATTAAAGAAGAATTACATCCAGAAATA